>DAOTVD010000248.1:0-49467 GCA_034437075.1 Anaerolineae bacterium | reverse complement strand
CTTAGGAAACGATGTGCTTAGCGCCGGCGAAGCCAGATGATATACAACAGGCTTGAAACAATGCCCAGAATCGCCACAACGATAAACGCTTGCCCCGGCCCTATGGCAGTCCCCCCCAGGTCATCGCCCCCAAGTGTGCTGTCATTGAAGACTAAAACACCCACCACCGTAAACATCATAAAAGCTGCGGCCAATATGGCCACTTGCCGCGAGATACGAACGGGGATCATACGTGATGAGCGCCCAGGCGTAACGTTCTTTTTTTCCTGGGTGCGGTCCCATTCATCATAAACACGCCGCGTAAGGCGTTTTCGAAAGTCGGCGGGGATGTTCTCCGGCTGTGTCAACTGTTGCAATTGCCGGATAACGTCGGCTTCCTGTTCCCATTCAGGTGGCACAATGACATCCTCCTGAGCCAGCAATTGATCCGTGAGCATCGCCAGGTATTCATCTTGTGTTCTTTGATCACTCACGTTACGTCCTATGTACTTTGCTTACAATCGCTTGAATGGCACGACGATAAAGCGATTTGGCGGCTTCCAAGGATTGCCCACGTTGGGCTGCAATTTCGGCAAAGGTTAGCCCTTCGATAAAGCGCATCAAGATAATTTCTTGATAATTCTCAGGTAATGCCTGTAATGCTTGTTGCACCAGAACCACCGTATCCAGATTGTCGGACTGATCGGCAGGAATGTCGAGGTAATCTCGTTCATCCAAACTGACCGCATGTTTTTCGCTACTACGATAAAACCGGCGATAATAATCCGCAATCTGACGATTAACAATCGTATAGAGCCAGGTATTGAAGCGCGAGCGTTGCTCAAATCGGTCCAAAGAACGCACCACTGCAATAAAGATTTCCTGTGTCACATCCTCAACATCGTGCTGCGGGATACGGCTTTTGACGCGATTGTACACCTTATCCACATACCGGTTATACAACACGATAAAGGCTTCTTTATCACCTGCTTGAGCCCGTTGTACCAGATGTTCATCTGTTACCTCTGGGGGCATACCGAAATCCTTTTATCTTTAGTCGTTCGCACGGGACAACATGTGTCGAGCATGGCTCCCTTAACTTAATATAGTTTATCGCGTACGGCGGATGAACTCAGGCATCACGTAAGTGTTGTAAACGTTCTATCTCCTTCGATACGGCTGTGGTGTTGTAGGGAAACAACTCTAAGGCGCGCATGTACAGTTCTAGCGCTTGCTCAATATCTTGATTAGCTTCGGCTTGTTGTGCTGTGCGGCTGAGTTCCGCCATGGCTTTGCTCTGATCCCCACCACGCAATAAATGATGAATGCGATCTAGGATATTTTCTTCTACCTCTTGCAGGGTACTGAGATATTGAGCCGTTCGCAAATGCAATTTTTGGCGTTGCAAGCGCGATAGCTCTTCATACACCGCTTGTTGGGCAACCCCATGCTTAAAGCGATACGTTCCGTTTGTCAAATCCTCGAAAATCTGCAAGGTCACCAACTCATCAAACGCTTTATCGAACTGGGTAGCCTCTTGTATATCGGCCACAAAGCGTAAGACGTCGGGGTGAAAAACATCATCCAAAACAGCCGCCGCTTTGACCATGTTACGCGCAGTGGCCGACAGCATATCAATCCGACTGATGACCAACCCGCGCACGTTATCCGGTATCGCCTCGACATTCGCGCCAGGGCGTAGCTCGGTCATACTCTCGGTTTGAACCAGTTGGTTTGCATCGCGTAGCGCCTGCACCAAAGACTCAATATACAGCGCGCGCCCGCTGGTGCTTTCCCACAAGAAACGGCTCAAATTAGGCCCGAGTTCCGGCGTATTGAGCATGGCTGAGGCCATCAAATAGGTCTCTTCTTCCGTCAAATCTGACACTGAAATCTGCCGTAAGTCGAGTTCTAAGTCTTTTTGCGGTTCGTAGGCAACGATAATCATCACCCGTGCATCTTCGAGCTGCTGGGTAATTTTCTTCAGCACATTGATCGCCCGTTGATTTTCTTTGTGTAAATCATCAATGGCCAACAAGACCGGGTGTTTTTGGCTAAACGCTTTCAGAAAACGCATCAGGGCCTCGGTCAAACTCTGGCGCATTTCAAGTTCGTTCCACAAAGGTAAAGTTGTTGCGCTCGCCATAGGCGAATTTTTTTTCAAATTCTTACGAAAGTTCGCAAGATCATCACCTTTCATGGCAAGTGTATGATCGCTAGAGAGTTTATCGAACAATTCGTTACGTGTTTTTGACTTGGCCCGAACTTCGAATTTAGAGACGATTTGCTTGGTGTTTTCCGTGATGTTGAACAACAGATCGTCAAACTCGGCTTTTAATTCTGATAAGCCCAGTTCGTGCAACATGTTGTGCACATGTTCTTGTTGAGTTTCTCGTTTATCCAACAGTTCGAGCCCCAGCAGTTGCCCCACCAATGCAGACCAGATAGCTTTGCGCGTATTCTGCGCCCGGCATGTTGCCCAGGCAACCCGAAATCCTGAGTTTTCCGCGTTGATCGTGAGTTGTTTCATCAAGCGTGTTTTACCCACGCCCATATCGCCGTTTAGGCCAATGATGCGAACCCGCTTAGCGCTACGTTCGATTTGTTGTAAAGCCATATTTAGAGACAACAGGGTAACTTCGCGGCCCACAAACTTGGTGTCGGAGGTACGTACTAAACTACTATGGCGGGCCTTCAAGACTTTGTAGGCATGGATAGGTAAGCTCTTGCCCTTTACCGGGAACAGCGGTAGTTCCTCGGTTTCATAATAGGCGCGCACACGCTCCCAAACAGGTTGGCTAATGTAAATCGTGCCAAACTCCGCCTTGCTCATCAGGCGCGCCGCTAAATTTACATCGTCCCCCATGACCGTATATTCACGCCGCTGGCGCCAGCCCACTTCGCCCGCGAATACATCTCCCTGGGTAATCCCCATTCGTTGTTTGATAAACGGAAAATATTGAGAATCTTCTGGGAATTGAGCTTGGAGTTGCCGATTGAGTGGCTCAAGCTGGCGGTTCATTTCGAGAGCAGTCGCCACGGCACGATCCGCGTCATCGGGGTGCGCCACGGGCGCGCCGAAAGTAATCAGTAGTTTTGACCCCAATTTATACGGGTCGCTACGAGTCAATACGCCCCCATTTGAAGCAATGATCCCTTGCATAATGACATAATAGCGGCTCAACATGAGCACAACGAGGTCGAGACTCTCATCTCCCCAGCGCTCTAGTAATTCCGCAAAACCTGTAAAATGCACGAAAATGACCGTGGCCAGCCGGTTTTCGCTTTCGATATGGTCGCCACCCACAACCAATTTATTGACGATTTCAGAAGATACGTAGCGCGCGATATTATCGAGCCGATCCAGAGCATCTTGTAAATCGCGTAATAATTCTTGATCGTTAAAGCTAAAGAGATAGGATGATTTCGCGCGGCGGCGTTGCGGCATCGAAAATTCATAATCGCCCAACTTATCGCCAAAGTTGTCGATGACCTGATAAAAACCACCGCCTAAATCGCGGGTGTCAAATTCATGGCTATAAGCTTGTTGCAAGGCCGCATCAATGATGACATCATCGCGCGTTCCGGCTTCTTCGGCTGCATCCGCCTGGCCAGGCAACGCCCCCATGATCATGTGATCCCGTTGCCAGATATTGCCCACCAGCGCTTCAAACAGCTTACCGCGCGAAATCCCCACCGACATGGTCAGTTCTGGGGGATCCTCCGGAAACCATTCTGTAATGTTTTTATTCTGAATGGGCTGAAAGCGCTCTTGCATCTTGCGTTGCATGCGCAAGCCCGCCTTTACCGCTTTGGGAAATTCATCATGGCTAGGTGAGGCAGGAAAAAATGTAAGCAGGGCATCCCCGGCAAATTTCAACAAATACCCATCTGACTTAGCCAACATTTCTAGCATGGTAGCGAAATAATCGTTGAAAACGTCAGTCAAAATCTCGATACCATCCGCCCCCGCCTTGAGCATCAAACGCTCAGACAAGGCCGTGAAGCCCGATACATCGGCAAACATAAATGTGCCTTCGCTGAGGCTGCCGTTGTCGTTTTTAAGCCGGTCTTCATTCGAGGCTAAATACAAGGGCAGAAACGATGAAATCGTCTTACGCAAGCTCGTTAGCTGCTGTACAGCATGGGAAATCCCATCCGAAACATGGATATGCTCAAGTTGATCCGTGGTTAAATATTTGGACAATCGATTTTTGAGAGTGGGATCAAGTTCCAACAAGACAGTGCTCCTACGTTAGCCCGCAAGCCATACGGTGACATGGGGTCAATACGCCTCATGCGGCAAATGAACCGTCTTGATTATACAGAAGGGACTGACATCCTCACAAAAAAAACACACTTTTGCCGTTAAAATCGCGCTTTAGCGTCGGCTCCAGGCGCCCCGCTGGGCTTGCATATCGCTCAGTTGGCGTATGAGATTGTGAGCACTGCTTGATCCACTGCTATCTTGCTTGATCTCCAATTCGAACGTATCGTTATCTTCATCCGGTTGCGGCGCCACAGGTTTAAGGGGTTTAAGAGCCCGGCCACCCGTGCTTTCTGGGCGCTCTTGAGCGGCTTCCCGTTCCGCTATCAGCGCCTCTAAACGCTCTATCAAGCTAGATGTACTCTCGTCCAAACCGGTTTGGCTCGCAACCGGTGCCTGGGGCGCTGGTTGCTCCATCACCCAGGGGAATAACTCGCGCAAAACGTCCGTCTTGCCCTGGCTCAGGTCATAAATTAGGCGAATGCCATCGCGTACGGTGCGGGCAAAAGCCCGCTTTGATTTTAGTTCTGCAATTTGCTCAGCTAGCCGAGCTTCTTCAGGCTTATTTAAGTCGATCCAAAATACCTGGCGAATTCTGAAACGGTGCATTTTTCCCTCATTCCAGCAGGCACTATAAGCCGGTGTCACTTGACGGATAATTTTTACTCTGTCATATTATACAGGATAACCTTGGTTTTGATCAGATTCAAACAGAATACAAACAGAATAGAACAGAGTAAAACAGAGTAAACACGAAGTCTTACAGGTCTGTACAGGGTTGCAGGGGTTTGGACAGACCTGAACAGAGTGATTGCCAGCTTCCCCTCGTTGATGTAGGATGCTCAATATGAATGAACCCATCTTCTACAGCAGCCAACATGTGGCTGCTTTGTACGATATAACGGTCGAAACCGTGCGCAGTTGGTCGGAAGAATTCAAAGATTATCTTTCGCCTACAGCCAACCCTGGCCACCGTCGTACCCGGCTTTTTTCGCCCCACGATATGGAAGTCTTCGCATTGGTTAGCCAAATGAAACAACAAGGCCAAACCTTTCAAGATATTCATGCCTCATTGCAAGCCGGAGAACGGGGCCAAGCGCCAGAACTGCCCCCCGACACCGTGCAATCGGTCGTTATCGCCGAGCGTGAGCGGCAACTCGTGTTTCAGCTACAACAACGCCAGCATGAGCTAGAGCGTTTGCAACAAGCCTATGATGATCTGCAAACTAAACTGGCAACGTATCGTGATAGCTACGAAGAGAACATCCGCCTGAAGGTCAAATTAGAGACGCTAGAGCAGCAATTAGCCGAATTGAAGGCCAGCACCGGAACATCGCAGGAAAACGCGGAAAAACGCCTTCTGGACGCTCAGAAGCGCATTCAGGAGTTGGAACGCGAAGTTGGTAAAGCCTATTCCGAGGGAATCCTCGATGCACTGCGCAAAAAGGGGGAATTGCCCGATTAGCCTGCCACTGTGAGGCTTGCTTTTTCTTCGTTCAAAATATGGCGTAGTTCAGCAATATTTTGTTTTTTGCCATCCTCGCCCAATGCGATCCCTGCGGAACTCAAATACTGATGGCTTTCCAGAAATTTGAGTTGCCGGGCGTACCACTCGCGCACAGACGTTACCAACCCCATCTGCTTGAGTTCTAACCTCAGTCGGTGGCTGGTGATGAAAAAGTCATCCCGACATAAACTGTTCAAATCCGCATCACACATCATCCGTTGCAGTTCCGTTCGCGGATTATGGGGCATGCGTGTGGCCATGATAAGATCAACCACCGTTTGTATCTCAGCGGCGGTATAGCCATGGGCAGGTAATTCGGCCATAACGACTTTAGCGCCTAAGGTTTCGTGGTCGGCGTAATGTTCCAGATAGCCTATATCATGATAGAGCGCGGCTGTGCGCAACAGCAGCGTTTGATCGGGGCTTAGTTGGGCATATGCCGCCAGGCGCTCGGCAGCGGGCAGCACATCATCGCGGGTATGATGCGGCCCATGATAATGCAAGTTGGGTGATAAGTTTTTTTCTAGCCGAGCGATTACATTCGCACGTAAGGTCTGAAAATCTGTTTTTTTACTCATGCAAGAACTGGCCCGGTTACTGCATATTGGTCAAATGACCCCAAGTCTAAAAGCTGGGGCTTCCGCGCTTATCTTTCGGTGAAGTTTAAGCAAAAGTAATTATCATCGCAAAATGCAAAACGCCCGGCACACAGCCGGGCGCATGCATTGTGTTCGCTTTCATGAACAAACCCAGGAGGCCCGAAGGCCCCCTGTTGGTGTCTATTCGCCTTCGGCAGGCGGGATGTAGGTGGGTGGCACAGAACCACCACGGCTAGCGTTTTCTTCCGGCGGCGTATTCTGCGGATCACGATCATTAAAGTCCGTATCCGTCAGGAAGCCACCCGCTTCGTTCACGACGATGGGCTCATCCGGGCGAGAGTTGAGTTCAACAATGTTGTTGAAGCCATCTGCATTGGATGTGAAGACCACCATATCTTCGGAGTCACAGTACCAGGTCGGCGACACATCGCTGAAGGGCAGGTTCTCCGCTTCGTTGTCCGTCACCAAATAGGTCTGCTCCGTCTCAAATTCGTAGGTATAGATGTCGAAGATACTCTCGTTGAGGTCCGACTGGTAGGCGATCAGGCCATCCTGCGGCGACCACGCATGGTTGGTAGCGAAGCCTGCCGGGTCAGAAATCTGCAACAGATCGTCGCCCGTATCGGACATGACGTAGATGGTCGAGCCGCCGTCACGATCCGAACTGAAGGCAATGCGGTCGCCCTCGTGGGAGTACTGCGGATCGTAGTCGTTGGCTGTACCATCGCTCAAGCGGGTCAGTTCACCTGTGGTGAAGTCATATTCCCAGATTTGCCATAAGCCCGTCACGAGTTCGCCATCTTGCTCGAAGGGACGGTCACTCTGGAACACGATCTTGGTGCTATCGGGGCTCCAGAAAGCATTGATGTCATTCGCGGGGTCATCCGTGATGCGTGTCGAGACACCCGTGGCCACATCGACCACACGCAGTTCCCAGTTACCGTCCACGGTGGATTCGTACACGATACGGGAGCCATCAGGCGACCAGGCGGGATCGAGATCAACCGCACTATCGTTAACGGTCACCCGCTGTACATCGGAACCATCCGTGCGTGCTACGTAGATTTCCCAGTTCGCGCCACCATCACGGTTGCTGGCGAAAGCAATCCATTCGGAGTCGGGCGAACGAGTGGGGGCCAGGTCGAACACCTCATCGCCTTGAGACAGGTTCGCGGGGGCATTCGGATCATTTTCCAGGTCACCCAGGCGGAAGATCTCCCAGTCACCCGTCTGGTTGGTGTGGTACACCAGCCAATCGGGGCAGAACGCGCCGCCAATTTCCAGCGCAGCCCAATCCGGGTTACCCCGTTCTTCCTGCGCCACACAATCCGTCGCGTCCATATTGATGACAGGGAAGCCATTCACCAATTGGGTCGCGCCACAGGTGCCCGCTTGGGCGACATCCGTCACGCCGGTCGGCGTATCAGGATCGGTCGGCGTATCGGGGTCAGTGGGTGTATCCGGATCGGTCGGCCCATCAGGATCAGGCAGCACTGCCGGGTTTTCACAGACTGTGGAGTCCGTCAGATTGACACCAGCCGCAGTGAAGATGATCTCACCAAAGCTACCCTCGACTACGACTGAGGTCTCTTGCCCAGCCGCCAGTTGGAAGACGTTATTTTGCGGGGTGATATCGGTGCCACCTGGGCCAGTGATGGTAAAGGTTTGGGGCGCAATCATGTTGCCAGGCCCGGCGTTGGTGATGCTGAACTGCGCCACAGCATTGGCGTTACAAGCACCCTCGACACTGAGCGCCGGTTCGACACAGACGGTGTCAACCGAAAGTTGCAGGTTCGGGTCGCTCGTATCGGTGGTCAGTATCAAGTTACCCTGCACACCTTCCACCGGAATTTCGATTTCGCCTTCGGCATCCAGCGAGAAGCTATCCGTCAGAATGACGCCATCCGGCCCGGTGATGGTGTAGTTCACGGCGCTTAGCATGTTGCCCGCGCCCTGGTTGCGAAGGGTAAAGAGGGCTTCGGCATCCGCCGTACAAGTCGCCTGACCGACTAGGTCTGGCGCTGCGCAGAAGGTCGATACACCCGCCGACTCATCGTTGAAGAAGAAGTCGATGGGGCCACGGATACCTTCGACCACGATTTCGCGGTCACCTTCAGCATTCAACTGGATCGGTGACGTGTCGTTGATGAAGCTGCTATCGATAACCTCGCCATTGGGCCCGGTGACGGTAAAGCCGATGGCTTCTAGCATGTTACCGCTGCCGGTGTTCGACACGGTAAAGGTTGCCTGAGCATCTGCATTACATACGCCAGAGATTTCGATGGCAGGTTCGCCACAGACGGTGTTGATGGAGATCGACTCATCTTCCGTGACCAGTTCCAAGTTACCTTGTACGCCGGTCACCTCGATGCGGCGTTCATCACCAGCAAGCAGTTGGATTGGCTCAATTTCATTCACATCGACGGGGCCATTCGGGCCAAACACCTGGAAGCTCAGCGGTTCGAGCATATCGCCACCACCAATGTTGGTGATGGTGAACGTCGCTTCGCCGTTCGCGGTACAGATGGCGCTAGTGATCAGGTTAGGCGCCTCGCAGACAGTGGACGCACTGGCCGACTCATCATTGAGCACCAAGTCGATCCGTCCGCGCACACCTTGCACCACGATTTCGAGCGATTGGCTATTCGCAGGCAGTTGGATGTCGCTTTCTTGCACTTCGATCTCGCCATCCGGGCCTTCGACCGTAAAGCCGACCGGTTGCAACATGTCACCACGACCGGTATTGGTCACTGTGAAGGTCGCCACCGCATCCGATGTACACACACCCGACACCTCGATGACAGGTTCGTTACAAACTGTGTTTACAGAGACCGACTCATCTTCCGTGACCAATTGCAAGTTACCTTGCACACCCGTCACCTCGATTTGACGTTCACCGTTCGCATCCAGTTGGATGGGCGACGTATCGTTGATCACATCCGCGCTCACGACGCCATCTGGACCAGTGATTGTGAAGGGCAGCGCTTCGAGCATATTGCCCTGACCCGTGTTCGTGATAGTGAAGGTAGCAACGCCATTCGCCGTACAGACCGCGTTCGCCACCAGATTAGGCTCTGCGCAGGTGGTCGAAGTCCGAATGACATCTTCGGGCGTCGTCAAGGTCAGTTCACCACGGATGCCTGAGACAACAATTTCACGATTCTGGCCCGCCGGCAGTTGGATAGGCGAGCTATCGTTGATCGCAGCCACATCCACGGTGCCTTCTGGGCCGGTGATGGTGAAGTCTAGCGGCTCGAGCATGTCGCCCTGACCACCATTCGTGATGATGAAGGTCGCCACGCCATCGGCTGTACAGGTTGCCTCAGCGCCGAGCGATTCGGGCGAGCAGACCGTATTAGCGGTGATCGAGCCGTCTTCCGTGCTCAGGGTGAGCGGACCACGGATACCTTCGACCACGATTTGACGCGGTTCGGAATTGGCTTCCAGTTGGATCGGCGACGTATCGTTGATTGCATCTTCACTCACGACGCCATCTGGGCCGGTCACCGTAAAGTTCAACGCTTCGAGCATGTCGCCACCACCTGTATTCGTGATGGTGAAGGTTGCAACAGCGTCTGCCGTACACGCGGCGCTTGTCTCAATGCTGGGCGCGGCGCAGGTCGTAGAAGTGCTGACCACATCGCCAGGCGTCGACAAGGTTAGTTGCCCCTGGATGCCTTCGACCACGATCTGGCGTGTACCATTCGCCGCCAGTTGGATGGGCGACGTATCGTTGATCGCATCTTCACTCACGACGCCATTCGGGCCAGTGATCGTGAAGGGCAGCGCTTCGAGCATGTCGCCTTGGCCATCATTGGTGATGGTGAAGGTCGCCACACCGTCGGCAGTACAGACTGCCTCAGCATTCAGCACAGGAGCCGCACAGGATGTATTCGCGGTGATCGTCCCATCATCCGTCGCCAGCGACAGCGCACCACGAATACCCGTAACGGTAATCACGCGGTTTTGTCCCGCTGGCACCTGAATGGGAGACGTGTCATTGATAGCAGACGCATCCACAGGGCCATTCGGGCCGGTGATCGTGAAGGGCAGCGCTTCGCGCATATTGCCAGAACCATTGTTGGTGATGGTAAAGGTCGCCACACCATCCGCTTCACAGATGCCATTTGCTTCGATAGCAGGCTCTGCACAGGTGGTAAAGGCGCTTTCGGTCAGGCTATCCGACGAGAGCGTGATTTGACCCACCGCACCCATCACGACAATGGATGTCTGTTGGCCAGGGGCCACGCTGAACGTATCGGCGGGTTCGGCGCTCTCGAAGTCACCTTCGATTGTGAACGGAATGTTTTCCGCCGGGCCAGCATCGCCCGCGTTCGAGATGGTGAAGGTGGCGACACCATCCGCATTACAGATACCCGAGGCCGAGAGGTTTGGATCGCTGCTGCCCTGGTTTACAACCGTATGCAGACAGTTCTTTTCGTTGCCATCGACGGCGCCACAGGCACCCGAGTTAGCGGCAAATTCGCCAACACCTTGGATGGGGGTCCAACCATTGGGGGCATTGTTTTCGGTAACCGTATAGGTTCCACCATTCGGCACCCACAGCCCCAAGTTATCGAGCGTGTCGTTCGGGTCATTGTTGTATTCACAAACCAGTTCGCTACCGTTCCAGGTACAGGTTGCATTACCCAGCGAGCTACTGGCCGTGATGCTGAACCCTTCGGGCACATCTGGCGGGGTGGTGGGGTTGTTATCGTCGTCCACCCAACTCTTGTCGAAGAAGACATGGTACGAACAGCGGTAGCCATTGGCACCAGCCGTGGAGGTACGGCCCATCAGGCTCCAAACCACCGTTTCGCCTTCGCCGAACTCAACACTGAGTTCATTGTTGGGGAAGAACGGTGTACGGCCTG
Source organism: Anaerolineae bacterium (assembly GCA_034437075.1). Taxonomy (GTDB): domain Bacteria; phylum Chloroflexota; class Anaerolineae; order Aggregatilineales; family J027; genus DAOTVD01. The sequence goes on along the minus strand of DAOTVD010000248.1, from coordinate 38,241 downwards.
GGCGTGCACCACCTGGGTCGGCCAAGAAGGTCGTTGGCGGCGTGCCCAAGCTCAGATTGTTCTGAGGCCCAACCGGGATCACGATATCTTGGCCAGACTCATTCAGATAGCCGAAGCGGGCTAGGTAGCGCCCATCACCAAGCGTATCCACACATTCCAGAACCGGGCGCACGGCGACCGAGCAGGTGGTGACGATGGGTTCAACGAGCGCTTCAGAACTGAGCGTGATTTGACCCGCATAGCCCGTCACCGTGATGGTGAGGTTTTCGTCTGGCTGGAGCGGTAGTTCGCCTGTCACCTGGGTCAGTTCGCTGATGTCAGTGCCATCGGCAGACGTCACGGTGAAGGGGAATTCTTCTGCTGGGGCATTGCCCGTATTGCTGATGGTGAAGGTCGCCACAGCATCCGCTGTACAGAGGGCTTGGCCCGATAGTTCAGGTTCGGGTAACGCACAAGCCGCGTTTGCCGTCAGCGTACCATCCAGCGCACTAAACCCGATGTCGCCCACGGCGCCTGTCACGGTCACCGTTACGCGCTCGCCTGGTTCTACGCTGAACACATCCGCAGGCTCTACGGTTTCGAAGTCGCCCGTGATGGTGAACGGAATGTCCACAGCCGGGCCGCCATCTTCGCTGTTCGTGATCGTAAAGGTTGCCGTGCCATCTTCCGCACATACACCTTCCACGCTCAGTTCAGGTTCGGGCAGCGCACAAGTCGTATTGGTCGTCAGTTCGCCATCCAGCGCGCTGAACGCGATGTCGCCCACGGCGCCTGTCACGGTCACCGTTGTGCTTTGGCCTGGTTCTACGCTGAACACATCCGCAGGCTCTACGGTTTCGAAATCACCCGTGACAGTGAACGGAATATCCACAGCCGGGCCACCATCTTCGCTGTTCGTGATCGTAAAGGTTGCCGTGCCATCTTCCGCACAGGTACCTTCTACGCTCAGGATCGGATCAAGCGCTTCACACTGGGTATTCACGCTGTAGCTTTGCCCAGCATAGTCAAAGGACAAGACTACATTCCCGATAACGTTATTGACCGTGAAGGTCTGGCTGTCGGGGCCTTCGCCCAGTTGAAGCAGATTGTTATCCGGCGTGACATCCAAGGGGTCTTCGTCACCCGCTTGCACAGTGATCGTCACCGGCACAGCCTCGATCATAGCGCCACCGTTATCCAGATTGGAAATGGTGAAGGTTGCCGTGCCGTCAGCGGCACATATCGCATTCAGTTCAAAGATCGGGTCAGCGATAGAACCTGCCGTCGAGACGGTCACATTCTTGCGAATGCTGCCCGTGAGTTGGCCGGAGGAAATGTTCATGGTCACCGCGTAGGTGCCATCTTCCTGGTAGGTGTGGCAGACTTCGCCATTATCCGTCACCGGAATAGCGTCGCTACCATCGCCGGGCTCAAAGTTCACCACCGTGATCCCTGCCGAGACTTGCGGCGTGAAACAGACTACGCCTTCACCCTCGGGGCGCGAACCAAAGGACGATTGGCGCTCGATGAGGTTGAACGTGCGCACAGTGTTCGTTGCAGTGGCTGTTGCACCCAACTCGTTGGAAACTTGCAGCGAAACGGTATATGCCGTGTCTGTTTGGTCGAAGGTCGCACAGACCTGTTCCTGATAGTTATCAGGCGTGAGGGTCAGCGAGCCTGTGCCACTATCCACAGAAATACCGCCGCCAAAGTTCCAGACCCATTGATTGCGGCCTACGCCAGCGCTCAGGTCCGTGAAGCAGATTTGGCCACCAGCTTCTACACCGAAGCGGTCTGGCACGAAGTCCGCGCTCAGGCTGCTATCAGAGGGGAAGACGGTGATGACCGACGAAGCCGTCTCGCGGCCCAAGTCGCCCTGGCCCCCGACGTTGACGGTGAATTGCGTGATTTCTTGCACTTCGGGGAAGCGGAACGTCACTTGGTCGCCGCGCCCGCTACCATTTTGACCTAGCGCAGGCACGTTCCACACGATGGAGCCTTCGTCCAGGTTGGTGTAGACCGCGTTAAAGGTCACTGTGGCCGGGCCAACAATCGTATCTTGCGATTGCTCGATGTTGATGCCCTGCTCATTAAAGACGCGGGCATTTCGATTACGAGAACCGCTTTCATTGCCAATGGAACCTTGCAAACGAATGCGGTAGTTCCCGCTTTCGGGGTAGCTGATACACAGCGAACCATCAAAGCTGGCGGATGTAGCATCGCCGCTGATGATATTGACATTATCTGAGTCAAAGTCCCAGTTGAAGGTCCAGTCATCGTTCTGGTCACCGCTAGGATGCCAGGTCTGAGAAGTATTGGTCAAGCAGATTTGCTCGCCAGCCTGCACGCGATCCCGGCTCAAGGAGAAATCCACCGTGCGAATATCGCCAATGTCGAGGTTAAGCGAGCCTGTACAACGCAGTTCGGCATTATCTGGGCTGGTGACGACCACCGAAACGGAGCCGACACCCGTACCGCCAAAGACCGAACCTTCTACCACGATTTCATTCGAAGAACCCGTGGACGTCGTCGTTGGTGTGCCATCTGGGCCGACAATCGTCCAATCATAGTTCAAGGTGATGTCGCTAGCCGTATCCACGATGTAGCGATAGCGATAGGTGCGCTCCTCGCGTTGGGGCGTATCATCGTTATAGCCACCACCTTCAGGTGGGAAGCCTTCACAGACGAAGCTCGAACCATCCACAAAGATATCAATGCTGACCTCATCACAGACCGCGTCACCCGCCGCCACCGAGTAGGTGAGGGTATAGGTTTCGCCGGCTTGTAGTTCGGTGGAATCTAACGGGAAGGTGGTACCGTTGCCCGTAATCCCTTCAGCAGGCAGACCGGGGCCGGTCAGGCGCCAGTTGTACACAATCTCGCGCCCGGCGATGCCTTGGACCTCAGGCTGGTAAGTTTCAGTTTGGCCCTGGAGCAGGTTTACTGGGCCGCGCGGCGTCAGACAGACCAAGCCCGGGAATTCGGACACGATCTGGCCGGTGCCAACTTCACATTCGACAGGCTGGCCCGCTTCGCCATCCAACGGAATAGCACGCGCAGACAACCCAAAGTTACCGATTTCTTGCAGCGTCAAGCTGAGCGGGTTATTGGTGAACGTTTCGGTTGGGCCTTCCGGCGGGGTCAGCGTCCATTCGAAGCTGACGCGATCTTCCCAATAATCGGGAACATTCAGGCGCAAGGTAGACGTTTGACCGGGTGTAAAGGCCAGATCACCCGACAGGGTACACACCAGAGACGGCACATCAATGGTGATGGTGGTCGAGGCGGCACACTGCGAGCCATCATCCAAGATCGCGGTGAAGTTGACGTTATATTCGCCACTCGCATCTTGGGGCAAAGTGAAGCTGAAGTTATTGCCGCCGCCAGTCTGCTCCAGGTTAGGCCCACTCACAGACCAATCGCGCGAAGCAAAACCACGGCTAAAGCGGTTATCGTAGTCAATCGACAGTCTGATACCCTGGCCAGGTGAGGCAGTGATGCTGGGATCGAGTTCACAAGCGAAATCGCCACCACGCACGGTGATGTCATTCCGCGAGAACGTCGATGTACCGCCTTCGCCTTCAACCGTCAAGCGAATGACATATTGGCCTGGGGTCTGGAAAGTGTAACGCCAGTCCCAAGCGCCAGTCTCCGACGCGACAACGGCCCCATTCTCATTGATGATTTCCCACAAATGAGAACTGATGACGCCCGTACTCTCGTTATTGAAGTTGATGCGCCCATTAGCGTTGACGGTATCGCGATTGATCGTAAAGAACGCCACGGGGGGCTGCACACCTTCGGCAATTGAGAAGGTGCGGAAGGCCGTAGAAGTGGCTTCGCCGCTCTCATTCGCAACGGCCAAACCAACCGTATAGGTATTCGGTTCGGGATAGACGTTACAGACCACGGACTCATTGTTTTCGACAGGGTCCGCGCCATTGAAGAACGTCCAGGTGCTCACGTCCGCATTGGTGCTTTCATTCACGAAGCAAACTTCATAACCATTGAGGTCTTCGTTGAACTCACTAATGCTTTGCACCGAGAAGGCCGCCGATACGGTATCACCCTCAACCGCCGCAACGCTCTTCTGCCGGAAACCACCGCCGCCAGGACCTTCTATGGTCATGCTAACCAAGTAGGTGCCCGCAGCATTAAAAGTCACTTCGTGCGGCCCTGGGCCAGAAAGCGGATCGGCCACCTGGTTGCCATTCTGATCGGTGAATGTCCATGACCAAGTGTAGGTATCGCGCGGCGCATTGGTGCTGTTGTCTTCGACCACGATGGTCAAGGGCACGCCGTCTTGAGTAACGTTCAAGGTGAAATCAGCCGTCGGTTCAGGGATTTGTTCCACCACTTGAATCGAACCGGTCGCACGTGCTGTCAAATCGCCTTGAGAAACAACCAATTCAATGCTGTATGTTCCAACCGCATCCAGCGTTAGGCTGAAGCTCGAAGCATTGGGGATCGTGTTATCAGCCGTCGATGCGCTGAAGCCACCTTCATCTTGCGTCACGCTCCAACTGTAGTTGATGTCATCCGAGGGGCTCAGATGCGTGAAGGTGAAGGATGTACCCGGCGCGCCCGAACCTGGCTCGACACTAAAGCGCGCATCCAGGCTTTGCTGGGTGAGCATGTCAGCGGTGATTTCCACCGAGCCATTGAGCACAATGCTGGCCTCGCCTGTTGAGCTAACGACACCCTCTTCCAAGAAGCATGTCAGCGTGTAGTTGTACACACCTTCTTGCAACGCGAACGTGCGCTGGGTGGTTGGCCCAGACACAGGAGAGCCATCACCAAAGTCCCATTCAAAATTAGCAACGCCGATCACATCTGTGGCGGTGAACTCGTAGGTAAAACCGTTTTCATCCTGGTTGATTAGGGTGGGTTGGGCAATCGCACAACTCCCCACAACCTGCGCAATTTCGGTCACCTGAATGGGGGTAGGCTCTGTTGCTTGTGTATTGCCTTCGCTATCCGTTACGGTCAGCGTGATGATGTATGTACCGGATTGCGGGAAGATAAATACGGGGTTTTGTTCTTGGCTACTGAAAACGCCATTTTGGCTGCTCCATTGCCAGCTAACGATATCACCCGCGTCTGAGGTGCTCAAGTCCTGAAATTCAACAGTCAAACCATCAATGACCGCGTTGAAGCTGGCCACGATCTGAGCATCGGCAAAATTCTCTTGTGTCAGAATGACGGTTGTTGTCGCGGTATCTGTACCCAGTTCGCTATTGGTGATTTGCGCCGTGACCTGATATTCACCTGGGCCCCCATACGTGTGGGTAGGTAATGGATCAACCGACGTAAAGCCGTCACCGAAATCCCACGCATATGTGGTATTTTGCGTTCCTTCAGGGATCCGGGAGATATCGCGGAATGTGACCGAACCATTCTCACCAATGTCAAAAGTAATTCCTGGATTCCAAGTGAGTGGTTCTTCGGTCGCTTCGGCTGTGGCAGTCGCCGTAGCCTCGGCGGTCGCTTCAGCCGTAGCCTCGGCTTCAGCGGTCGCGTCGGGTTCGGCGGTCGCCGTAGCCTCGGCAGCAGCCATAGCAACTTCTGGCGCCTCGGTCGCATCCGCATCGGCTGTTGCTTCGGCGGCGGCAATAGCAGCCGCTTCAGGCGTTTCTTCTGCTACAGCGGTTTCTTCTGGAACCGCTTGCATCTGGGCAGCTTGCGGTTGAGCGCCTTGGGCTTGGATTTCAGGTTGTTCTTCTTCCTGTTCCTGGCCCTCGGGCGGGATGACATTCACCCGGCCATCTGGCGAAACGACAATCCGCGTACCGTCAGGTTGGGTCGTGACACTGGTCCCATCGAAAAATACTTCGGTGTAATCGCCACTCACTGTATTCAAGAACCAAGCATCTGGCTCAACATTTGGCACTGGGATGTCTTCATCGACTACACGGAATTCAGGTTCTTCTTCACCGGATTCCTGTTCGGCATCGGGGGATTCAGTTCCCTCGGCCTGAGGGTCAGTTGTATCTGTTTCTTGTGCCTGCTGCGCTGCTTCTTCAGCCTCGTCAGCTACAGGTTCGGCGGGCTGAGTGCCTTCAGCGGCAGGTTCAGCGGGCTGAGTGCCTTCGGCGGCAGGTTCAGCGGGCTGGGTTCCAGCTTGAGCAACTTGTTGGCCTTCTTCGGCAGCGTCAGCGGCTTCTTCGGCCTGCTCAGCAGCTTGTTGGCCTTCTTCGGCAGCGTCAGCGGCTTCTTCGGCCTGTTCGGCAGCGTCAGCGGCTTCTTCGGCCTGTTCAGCAGCGTCAGCGGCTTCCTGAGCCTGTTCAGCAGCCTCAGCGGCTTCTTCGGCCTGTTCAGCGGCCTCAGCGGCTTCCTGGGCCTGTTCAGCGGCCTCAGCGGCTTCCTGAGCCTGTTCAGCAGCCTCAGCAGCTTCCTGGGCCTGTTGCTGAGCTTGCTGTGCAGCTTGAGCGGCCTGCTGATCAGCTTCATTTTGCTGATCCTGGTCGGCTTGTTGCTGAGCTTGGTCAGCTTGTTGTTGGGCTTGTTGGGCCTGCTGGGCTGCGTCAGCCGCTTGTTGTTGGGCTTGCTGCACCGCGACACAGGTTTCGTTATTGGCGTTTTCAGCCAAAGAACAATCAATGCCTTGCTGTTGCGCTTGTTGTTCAGCTTGTTCAGCCTGTTGTTGAGCAGCTTGGGCCGCTTGTTCGGCCTGTTCGGCTTCTTGTTGGGCCGCTTCGGAGTCGGCATCATCTTCGTCTTCCGCGCCTTCTTCAGCCGCAAGGGCGGCTGCTTCGGCTGCGGCTGCTTCGGCAGCTAAACGGCGCAATTCCTCGCAGAAGGGATCGTCGAAGTTTTCTTCTAACTCGCAATCAATGCCCTGTTCTTGGGCTTGCTGAGCCGCTTGCTGAGCCGCTTGGTTAGCTTGGTCAGCTTGTTGTTGCGCCTCATCCGATTGCTGCCCTTGTTGCTGGTCACCGCCATCATCGGCGGGTGGGGGGTCGCCGCCATCATCGGCGGGCGGGGGGTCGCCGCCGCCATCATCGGCGGGTGGAGGATCGCCGCCACCATCATCGGCGGGTGGGGGATCGCCGCCACCATCATCGGCGGGCGGAGGGGCCACTTCTTCGTTACCGCCACCGTCTTCGCCGGCAGTACCGAATAATCCGGTGGCACTGCCGCCAATCACTGCTACCAGAATCAAGACAACGACGATTACAAAACCAATCGTGAGTTGTCTATTATCTACTTTGCGCATTAGCTACTCCTCATTTGATGAACGAAGCCATTTAACAGGCAACTGTAAAGCCGCGTGAATAGAATCGGCTCGCAATAGACCTACTTCTGAGCATTGAGTCGTCCATAGCTGAAAAAACGGTTCGCCTAACCCTGTTATAAAAATTTAACCACGCGCCAGAGCGCGATTTAGCTGTGTGTTGTTAGATGATGCTATATCGTTTAGCAGTATAGCAAAAAGTTGATACTTACGCTGGTAACATAAAAGTTGGTACCCAACCGACGCTAATAGCCAGAAAACGTAAGATGGTCTTCCCCTGAGTGAAAAAAGAATAAAGCATCGTTTCCGAAGTGCGTCTAGGCGGGTTTGAAGGCGCTATTTTACGCCACTAAGAGGCCATGATTAGCAAAAAAGCATAAATTCAGCGGCAAGCGCATTTACCGTGCGCAATAGCGAACCGCAATTTACAGTTTTTTTGCATTTTGGCTAAATTCTCCTATCACTCGAGTGGCATGATCTAAATATCTTTTATCCCATAGGAGTTTACCGATCATGAAGCGTTTTACGATTTTTGCCCTAGTGATAGTGATGTTCTTGATTAGCGTTCAAATAGCTAGCGCCCAAGAACCCTCAGCCGACCCCGCCAATAACAATCGTGGCCCCCGAGGTGACGTTATGGAAACCATCAGCGAAGCTACGGGCCTATCTGTTCAAGAAATTATCCAAACCTTGCGCTCGGATGATGAGGCCACGCTAGAAAGCATCATCCTGGAGGCAGGCGCCGACCCGGCTACCGTGGAAGCCGAAATCGTGGCCACGATTCTGGAAAATCGCCCCAATATGGATGAAGAAAATGTCGCTGAACGGGTCAGGGAGTTACTGACGTCCCCCTTACCCGACCGTGCCGACCGTGAAGATCGGCGCGAGAACCGCCAAGAGCGTGGTTTTGTCGGGCAAATCACCGAAATCCTAGGCGTTGAACGGGCCGACATCCGCGAAGCAATCCAGGCCGACGAAACCAACACCTGGGGCGATGTGATCATCTACTTGGGCGGCGACCCTGACGCCTTCGCGGCAGAACTGACCGCTAGTATCCTGGAAAACGCCCCGGATGCCGAAGAAATCGAAGCACGGGTACAAGACTGGTTAGCTCGGGAAATCTCCGAACCACGGTTTGAGGGTGGCGAACGTGGAAATGGCCCCTTCGCGCCGTCCAACGATGATTGATGCAATCTGAGACACCTTGATGCAATCTGAGACACTTTGATGCAATCTGAGACACTTTAAATATAACGAATGTCCCGAAGGGGATATTTTTTTTATAAATCGCGCGAACGAACCACCTGCAACGCTTGCAAACGCGCTTGGGCTTCCGAAAAATATTCTTTGATGTCGCCTTGCGTCTGAATCCAGGCCAGGTAACGCCGCAAACCTTCTTCTAGCGAAATTTGCGCGCGCCACCCCAATGCCTCTAGGCGCGAGGGGTCCGGCACCATATGGCGGGCGTCGCCCGGGCGATACAATTGGCCGCTCATGTCCGGTTGTAAATCTTCGCGGTCATAGAGCTTAAGCAACGTCCGCACCAATTGCTCAACCGTGATGCGCTGCCCGCCGCCCACATTGAAGACCTGAAAGTCGCAGGCGGTGTGTTCCATGCAAAAGACATTCGCAGCAACAATATCTTCGACATAGGTAAAATCGCGGGTCTGTTGACCGTCTTCGTAGATCACGGGCGCTAGGCCATTGAGAATGCGCGTACTGAAAATGCTCACCACCCCTGTATAGGGGTTAAAGATGCTCTGACGCGGCCCATAGGTGACGCTATAACGCAACGCCACAGCCGGAATACCCAACTGTTGGGCACTGTTGATAACCAGGCGCTCAGTGGCGTATTTGCTGATAGCATAGGGCGTTTTGCCGTCATAGGGTTTGTCTTCCGAAATGCGCAGCGGGTGCATGGGTTGGCCAGAGACCGGGCACAGCAATTCCCATTGCCCACGGGCTAGCTGATCCAAGGGACGGGGTTGGGGATATTGCACCCCCGCTGTGGGGCTTTCATAAACCCCTTCGCCATAAATGGCCTGCGACGAGGCGGCTACAATCTTACGGATAGGATAAGCATCCTGGGCGATCATCTCTAGCATGATGGCCGTCCCCGTGGCATTGGCGTCGGTATAGTACGAGATTTCTGGCGTAAAGCCCCCAAACGCGGCCTGGTGAAAAATCACATCGACCCCCGCCAGCGCACGGCGCCAGGCCTCCCGATCTCGCACATCCCCCTGAACAAATGTCGCCTCAGCGGGTATCCAAGCCGGTTGGCCAAAAGGATGAGTTTGGGGCTCCAAATTATCGAGGATGACCACCTCATAACCTTTCGCCAGCCACAGATCGGCAATGTGCGAACCAATGAGCCCGGCCCCGCCGGTAATGAGCGCTTTCATAAGCAAATTGCTTTCTATCGTCGCGATATGCAAGAACCACCAGTGTACTCATCGAATTCGCATCCGACCAGCGAGCTGAGTATACTAGGGGTGATTTTGCCCAGTTAAACCGAGAGCCATATGCCCAACCCAATCAATATTGGCGTCATTGGGGCCGGATATTGGGGCCCCAACCTGATTCGCAATGTCGCCCAGTTAGCCGAAGCCCATTTGCATACCGTGTGCGACGCTGACGAGGCGCGCTTAGCACAAATCGCGGCGCAGTTCTCCCCGCAGCACACAACTACGGATTTGCATGAATTGCTGCAAAACTCGGACATCGAAGGGGTTATCGTCGCAACGCCAGCCCATACTCATGCCGAGGTTACGCGGGCGTGTTTGCAAGCGGGTAAGCATGTGCTGGTGGAAAAACCGCTCGCGCTGACCGTGAGCGATAGCGAAGCGCTGGTGAGCCTCGCGGCACAGCAAAAATGCGTCTTGATGGTGGGGCATGTTTTCGAATATAACCCCGCTGTGCGTAAATTAGCCGAGATCATTAACAGCGGTGAAATCGGAGATGTATTGTACATTTACGCAACACGTGTTAATCTGGGTAAAATACGAAACGACTTGAACGCTTTTTGGAACCTAGCTCCACACGATATAAGTATCGTCAATATGTTGCTAGGGAGCGCACCAAGCCACGTTTCAGCCCGGGGATATCAACTGCTTCCCAAAGAAAAGCACCTGGAAGACGTTGTTTTCGCAATTTTAGAGTATCCCCAGGGAGTAGTGACGCATATTCATACGAGTTGGCTTGATCCAAACAAAGTCCGCCGTATGACAGTCGTAGGCACCAAAAAAATGGTGGTTTACGATGACGTCAGTGACAACCGAATAACGATTTACGACAAAGGGGTTGTTTGGATGGAAGGCAGCGACTATGGGGAGCATCGCTTAATGACCTTCACAGGAGACATCCATATACCAAAAATTGCGGCTAGTGAACCCCTGCGTGAAGAAGTGCTACACTTTCTCGATTGCATCCGCACGGGCGGAACTCCAATATCAGACGGAGTAGACGGCTTGAACGTAGTGCGAGTATTGGAAGCTGTGGATCGTTCGATCCATCAATCGGGACAACTGGTGGAGATTTAGCGTCTAAGTTCGAAAAGATTCGAAAAAGGACGCTCGGGACAAGCGCCCTTCTCCAGCTTTCCAGTGCAGTCTCGAAAGCTAACGAATGTCAATTCGTTGTAGTGCTGGACATCACTATTGTCCAGACACCGAACCAAACTACTATGCACTTGTAACTTTATTGCATGTTGGCAATTTATGCAAGCCGTTTAGCAAGCACGGTTCAGATTTGTAGATATTCAGGCGCTTATCGATGTTTATGGGCCAGGCCCTAAAACGCCAGGTGATTAGCTTTTTAACTTGAAACAGCTACTACACGGAAAATAGATAACGCCTAGCCAAGAACCTACATTTCCCAGCTAGACGGTGTACCTTGTATATGAGCGCTACGCTCTCATTACATATCACTGTAAGAGTGATTGCGTTTTTTGTTTTAGGGGGTGAGCATTCAACCAGGCTCATCCTCCAAACAAAATAAAAATCTACAAGAATCGTACGAGAAAGGCGGCCCAAATGCAACCCACAGAAAGCAAAATAGTCCGAAAATACTTTTCTTAACTTTATTACAAGCAAACACCTAAAAACTTTTGACCATTTTTTACAGAGTAATAGGAGACAGCGATGGGCAATGATCTTTACATCCGTCAAGATGACCAGGCCGAGAGCACGCTAACGCGCATTCTCAATGAATGGGGCATCAGCCCGAAGGTGGCGTGGCGTTTTGGGTGGCGGCTCAGCAAAAATAACCTGATCATCTTTGAATCCAAGCCCGATTACCGTAAGCGCGTCATGCGCACCCCCGTCTTTGATGAGGCACACGAAGACAATGGCCTGGTCAAAATCTTCTGGGATAAATACACCCAAGATTTGGACATGCCCACGTTGTATAACGACCAGGCGCTAAAGGGTGGCCACGATTTCATTTATATTGCCAATGGTGAAAAAGCCACGTTGGCGATGGTGAGCGCGGGCATCGAAAATGTGGTTTGCACGTTTGGCGAAGGGGTCAAGATCAAGCAGGCGGTCACCGAACTGGTCGAGGCGGGCGTCACACATATTCGCGTGCTGGCCGATTACGACGAGGCAGGCATGAAAGCGGCCTATCGCTGGGCCGTGACCGGGATGAACAATAACATCAAGGTCGATGTCCTGGATATTGGGCGCACGATGCGCGAGTTATTCCAACTCGAAACAGAAGCCGTGCGTAAATGGGATATTCGGGATGTATGGTTATTCTTGCAACAAGTCCCGAAAGAACTGCAAAGCTTCTTAGAGCTTACATTGCCTGTCGATTTCACCTTGTATAAGGACTGGCTGGGTAAACTACTAGAGCAAGAGTCCGTTCCGCGTTATCCTCGCCAGGCGATACCGAAGTATCACCCCGGCAATGCGCGCCCCGTGGCTGCTATAGGGCACCTGCGCCTCTATGATGACTGGAAAGAACTCATCAAAGAAACGCTGGAAACCCAAAGCCCATCCCCCAAAGGTCCAGGCGTTCATCATGAACGCCATTGCCCTCTGGGAACGCACCCTGACGAGAACCCCTCTTTTAGGATCGGTGACCGAACGCCCCAATGTTCATGCGACGTTCAGCATGGGCCTAATCCTTGGCAAACCCTGGCCGTAGCGCTGGGGCTGCCTGAGTATGGCGATTACAAAAAGCAACGCCTAAAAGAATATTACGCCGTCGTCTCAAAGGCGCGTAAAAAAGAAGAAGCCCGCAAAGCAGATATCACCGTGGTAGAGGAGCATAATGATCCCTATCGCTTTGCCCATGGTATCCCCAACGTGGTTCGCACACATATCCTCTCGATGCATCGGGCCGGGACTGTGCAGAATCAGGGCGCGGCGCTGATTGTGTGGGAAGTCTGGCATGCAAGCGGCGTACGGGGGAATAAGCGCTTCACGGCTTACGACATCGTGAAATGGGGCGCAGAGCGCGATGTGCGCTATAAGCAAGCGCTGAAGGGCATCCGTCAATTACAAGCCCTGGGCTTCGTCAAAAAAGCCGCTAAGGTCAACACAGCGCTTGGCCGCCCACGCGATGGTTATCGGTTTGTACAGTTGAAAAAAGCCATGCCGACCTTTATCGATGTGGTGCTGTACAACAAGCGCGAGTTTCTCTTCCGCGACTATCCCGACGTCGTTAGCGATGAATGGTTTCCCAAACATACCAAAAAGAAATATCCCGAGCACGTTACCCGAATGCTTATCGAATTCGAAAACGTGATTCGTCATTCGGTCTACGAACAACATGAAGAAGAAATCCTGAAACGGATAGAGGAATACAAAGAGTTTGAGACGAGAGTCTTCGATGAACTGGAAAGTGACGATCTCATTTACCGCCATAGCCACAACATCCAAGAAGGTCTCGTCTGGTCGAATACCTCGCGCTATCGAGAAACTTACTACTTGGAACTAGCCGAGGAGCGGATTATCAATCAACAACCCATCACACGAACCAAGGCCAGCGACGAGATCGGCGTATGCCCCAAAACTTTATCCGACATTCGGCGTCGTGTGGGGATCATGACCGATAAACGCTTCAAAGACATCAAGTTAGATAGTGCGCCAGCAGCCATAGATCAAATTTATAACTTTGCGCCCTGGGCAGCAGAATCCGACTATGGCCCTTGGGTCGTCGTCGAAGATGAGGAGGGCAGACGCATCAAAGAGTGCAATATAGCGTACTACCGGAAAAGCCCAAAAGGGATCAACTTTATCAATAAAATCGTTAAGGATGGCCTGAAGAACGGTCATAAGGCCATGCTACGCATCCAAACAGCCAGCCAGGAACGCTATCCTAAAACCCGCGAGGAACAATTGCACCTGGAGTACTTAGAGGCCGAGGAACGGCGCAAAGATCGCGAACTGGCCCGGCGTAAGCGCGAGGAGGGGCTGTACCTGGATTACGTCGAACGTCCCGAATGTGTCACCCGGGGGCACACCAAATGGTACCTGCAAGAGCAGTATGATAAATACACCAAGTCACAAAAACCAAAAACTTACCATCAAATCCGTAGGGCCATAGTTACAAGCGACTGTAGTTCTACCCTACGCGACTTTTTGCCGAATCTACCCCCTCTAACGAGACTGTATTGCATAGAGGGTATATTCGGCAATAAGCCCCTGCCGAGAGCCCCTCTCGAAGAGGCGATACAATGGTTCGGTCTCGCTGCAAGAGTCACATGACTGTTATTTTGTAGGGTACACCAGGACAACTGAAGCATACCAAGCTGAGCTTGAACAAGGTCGGCTATAACGCTTTGTATGCCCTATCATCAAAGATATGGGTGTTGTTGCAAGGTGATCCTCTTGCTCTTGTCCCCAGACCGGTTTCCCCCCGTCTACAGCTTTTTTATCCCTGTGGGACGCATAGTTCCCTGATCACGGGTCAAGTGTGTCTCTTTTAGTGCCCATGGGGGCTTGTGTCTCTTGTAGACGGCTCCGGGGGGGCTCTGCCCCCCCAACCCCCCCCGGATGCGCGCTGTGGGGGCTCCTGTGCCCGGTAGACGGCTCCGGGGGGGGCTCCGCCCCCCCAACCCCCCCGGATGTGCGCTGCGCGGAAGTTCTGCTCTCTGGGGGGGGGCTCTGCCCCCCCAACCCCCCCGGATGTGCGCCGCGCGGAAAATCAATCAGCCGCGCAAACCTGCACATCGACCACGGTAAAAAGCGTTCCCCCGAAATTCTCCTGAAGGATCAAGCCAATTTCATCCACGCTAGCAGGCAAAAACGAAAATGACTGATAGCCTGGCTGAGCACGCATTTCACCTTCAACCGCAGTAACCAATTCACCCTGGGCATTCGGAAATTGAATGGAAAAGCGCCGAATAGCATTCTGTTGGGATGACTCTTCAGTCTGGGCAAATCCGTTGATACGCACCCGATCAATACGCTGTTCACCATCAAAGCCGAGCACAATGAACGGATTGCGCGCTGATCCTTGAGTTGCCCCTGATGCAGCAGTCACCCAAAACGTCGCAGGGTTGCCATCAACAATATCATCAATCGAGTAGCTGGGATTATAGGCTGGCGAACTACCCTCAAGTGTAATGTCAACTGGGGTGCAGATATAACTCGTATCAACCACAGCACCGGGAGCAATCGCAGAGAAGATGGCTATATAATCTCCCGACTGGGTACCAGAGGCATCTCGTAACGAGAAGATAATTTCCTCGGTTTGGAGAGCTACCATTAACCCCGCGTCAAATGCATCGCCAGGGTACGTTTCTGTCTCATTGATGATGGCGCCCAGATCAACAAGGTCTGGCACTCCCACACATGTGTTTGTCCCAGCATTGTCACAAAACTGCTCAGGCTGCCCAATGATCTGCTCGCGATAGACTTCCATATAAGCATCGAGGCGACTATCTCCTGTAACCATGAATAGATTGGCCCATTCGTTAATGGTTGCTGGTGGCATACGCACCTCAACAATATCCGTGTCGCCAGGTGAAGCTATTCGGAGATTTTCGATGGCCAGTGCAAACTGGCCGCTTTCCCCAGGAAATCCACCAGCGATCAGTTCCAAAGTTCCATCATCTCGGGTAAGAGCATTGCGTTGAGCAGAGAAGGCATTTGCTTCCACAATCCCAAGACTGGGAATTGCAATCACGCTACCATCAGCCAAGCTCGTATTGTTTTCGCAGGTAACCGTGCCATCTGCATTCAAAATCGCAAAGGCTGGGTCAAAGTTATTGCTACCGATCATCGTCAATCTGAGGTTCTGTCGCGGTTCCAAGTCACGCAGCGTCAGCCGGTATCCCACTACCTGGCGGCTATCATCACACGTAACGACATAGGTCGGTGGAGATTGCTGGGCTAGAATGTATTGACTAGTCCCCCTGAGATTGGGAAATAGCAGGGCACTGGCCAGCAACAATGTGACAAGTAATTTCTTCATGGTATTGTTCTCGCCTTACTCTGATCCATCAATTTGTTGTAGCCCCGCCTGAGCCGATCGGTTTGTGGGATCAATTTGCAAGGCGGTCTCATATGCCGTGCGGGCAGAGTCTAAATCTCCTAAGCGAGCCAAGGCATCTCCCAGTGTTCGGTAGTTAAGTGACAAGCCTGGATTAGCAACCACAGCCCGCTGTGCAAATCCGAGAGCCTGTTCGTTTTGGTTGAAGATCAAAAGCATGTGAGCCGTACGCCCTAAGAAGAGACCATTATCCGGCTCTCGGTTGACAGCAACCGAACACATATCTGCTGCCAGCTGGGGGTCTTCTCCTAACTCAGCCAAGGCCAAGCAATAGTTGCTATATGCCAGTGCATCCAACTCAACATCAAGTTCCAGAGCCCGCTGATAGGCATCTCGGGTGAGAAGATAGTCTTCCATGGCCAGGGTACTGTTACCCAAGTTAGCCCAGGCTCGACCATATGTAGGATTGAGTTGCAACGCGCTTGTGAAGGCAATAACAGCGCTCTCGAAATCATTCATGGTGTAGTAGGTGAACCCAATGTTGTTATGGAGTATGGGTTCCTCTGGAATATAGCGCAGCGCCCGAGAATAGTAGCTCAATGCTACTTGATAGTCCTCGGCTTCGAAGGAGTCTAGTCCCAGTTGAAAGTAGGTTGCACCAAGATCATTCTCAATCTCATCGTCTTCAGGGGCATTCTCATGAGCGGTCGAATAATATTCTAGCGCTGCCAGATAATCCTCTTGGCGGAATGACAAGACACCAAGATATCGATTAGCGACGACATTATCTGCATCAACCTCAAGTAGACGCTCAAAGGTATTTCTGGCGCTATCAATGTCCCGTGCATCAAATTGGGCTATACCTTGGTATTCAAGACCCATTACACTATTCGGATAGCGATCCAGATGTGCTTCCCACAAAGTATCATCGTTTTCCCACATACTGCTGTAGAAGAAACTCAACCCACCAGCGATAAGAAGTACGATAACGGCACTACCCAAGAAAATGTATTGCCTATTCACACTACGGATAGATGCCAAGGCTTGTGCCGCAACAATGCCTACCAGGCCAAAGATCATAATGCTTGGAAGATAGAGATAGCGATCAGCACGTTCGAACTCCTGGGGCATGATATTGATGACTGGCAGCAGCATAGCGACGATCCAAATGCTACTGAATATGGATATGCGTTGTCCTAGTGGAGCCCACACCCCAAGTACGAGCACAGCCAAGATGGCAAAGACCCCAGCGAGGATAGCAACAAAATCCAATAGGCCAAGAGAGCCTGCTTCGTACAGATAGAGATTGTTCGGGGCAAAGGGGCCAAAAGGCAATAAGAGCGAGAGAACATAATCTCCGATAACCCAGGGAAGCAAAATGAATGCATCGAAGGGGCTATTTCCAAAGCGCTCAGAGAGTGTGCCAGCTTCATTCTGTACCAGGATAGCTGCTATCCCTGCAAGGCCGCCCAGAACGGCCTGAGGTGCATTATAGGGTAGGTATACTGACCATTTATGGTTAGTCCATAAGGCATCGTAGGCCACGAACACCAATACCCCAAAAGCCACTAGTGGCTTGCTGAATATCGCCAGAGCAAACAATACCCATGTCACGATTTGCCAAGTGAGATCAATTTTCGTTGTACGTCGGCTATGAACATGAGCCAGCATAGCCAACAGCATAAACAGGGTACTGAGCAGTAGCCCACGTTGTGATATCCACATAATGCTCTCGACCTGTACTGGGTGTAAGGTATATATCCCAGCCGCTATAATCGTGGCCCATGAGCTTTGAAACAGCCTAGAGATCAGTAGCATGACCAGACCCATATTGATGATATGCAACACCAGGTTCATCATATGAAAGCCTGTAGCATCTGTACCCCATATGAGTTGATCCAACCCCAAGGAGATGAAAGCCACTGGGGTATAGCCTTCGATATGGGTCTGGGTTAGCAGGGAGGGTAATGTACCAGGAAAGTCACGTACCAATTTATTATCGAGCACATACGCATTATCTCCCCAACTGGCTAGGAAGTCTGCCTGTAGTGCTGGGATATGAGCAACGATAGCAAGGACAGTAAACAGGATGAAAGCACCACCCAACAAAAGCCGGGGGGTTGTACCAAAAGTGTCCCTGGCCGAGGGCGCCGGTTTTTTTTCCTGTGCAAACAGCCCGCGGCGCTGAGCGTCTACAAGGAAATAAAACAAAAAGAATTTTTGTTCTCTAAACCGGGGGACGGCAGGGTTCAAAATTCTGTCATAGAACTTTTGTTCAATCATGGTTTTGCCCCTTCCGGCGCAGGGGGTACCCTCGCCTATCGAGCCGAGGTATGGCATACCAGGGCGCTTGCCAATCCATCCGGCGGATTGATTGCATAGTAGATGATTGGTGTATTGTATCTCTCATGATCGATAGCCCAGCCTTCAGACCAGGCTCTATACTCCTTCGTTTTCATGATGACGTACTACTCCCTGAGTCTATGGCCTAGCGAGCCAAAGTCAAGCCAGGGGTCGCCTGGCTATAGGGCCATAAAACAACAACACCCCATAAAGGGGTGCTGTTTTTAGTGTCATATCCGTTCGAACGTTATGGCGCGGGTACTGGGGTTAAAACATCGTCAGTAGTATCCACATCCGTAGTATCTACGGTCGCGCTATTGGTGGTCTCAAAGCAGTTAGGATTAGAGCTGTCCTCATTGTCCGTATTGCCTGGGCAGACAACGTCATCGGGAGAACCGTCATCCGTATTAACGTCATCCGTGCCGGTATCTTCACCATCACCACCGTTGCTATTCACGTTACCCGTCACGATGACATCGTTACGGCCTCCATCATCGTTAATGACTTCGGCGCCAGTATCATCACCTTCGCTGCCATTGCCATCATTCTCGTTACCACCCACAATCGTAGTGCCATCGCTGGTGGTGTTGTTGGCCGTGATGGTATCGCCACCATCGTTACCCTCGCCACCATTCGTGTTGCGGTTGCCGCCAAAGATGGTGTCATTGCTGCCGTTAGATGTGATGTTGTCACCCGCGTCATCACCAGAGCTCGAAGAACCACTATTCTGGTTACCACCAGCAATGATGTTGTCATTACTCAACGTGCCTGTCTCGATAGAGTCACTGCCATCGTCACCTGTACCCCCACTGGTGTTGTCATTGCCACCAAAGATCGTATTGTCATTGCTAAAGGTACCTGTGTTGATGTTGTCTCCATCATCGGTGCCAGTCCCATTATCGGCGTTGTTGTTGCCACCGAAGATCGTATTGTTGTTGCTGCCAACACCTGTATCGATTTCATCAGCGCCCACATCATTTCCAGAGCCACTGTTGGCGTTGTTGTTGCCACCGAAGATCGTATTGCCATCACTGCTGTTGGTATCAATATCGTCGACGCCGCTGCTGTTGCCAGCCCCGCCACCTTCGTTGTTGTTACCGCCATAGACAATGTTGTTATCGCTGTTCGATCCAATGATGATGGTATCGCCAGCATCGGTGCCATCTCCTTCACCGTTGTTGTTGTTGCCACCATACACGGTGTTGCCATCGCCACGGTTGATTTCGATCGTATCGTTGCCCGTGTCATTACAGCTTATCGATCCGCAGACAGTCGCATCATTGTTGTTACCGCCGTAGATCGTATCGCTGGCCGAGCTGTCATCGATGATCGTATCATTACCGGTATCGTTACCGGTGCCGCCCAGCCCCATGGGGTTATTGCTCGTGTTGTCATTCCCCCCATAGACAGTGCTGGCTGTATTGCCGTCAATCGTGATATTGTCGCTGCCATCACCACCAAAGATCGTATCGCCGCCATTGCCAGAGTCCTCGATGGTATCGTTACCCGCGCCACCATAGATCGTATCTGCGCCAGTGCCACCATCAAGAATATCGTCACCCTCTTCACCGTCAATGACATCTGTACCGGCACCGCCCTGGATTGTATCATCATCCAAGCCACCATATACGATATCGTTACCAGCGCCAGCTTCAATCGTATCTGCGCCAGCATCACCAAAGATGGTGTCATCACCGTCACCTGCGAAGATGGTGTCGTCTCCACCGTCACCGCGAATGGTGTTGGTCCCACCCCCGTCTTCGATCGTATCGTTGCCTAGGCCACCTTCGATCGTATCATTGCCGTCACCAGATTGGATGGTGTCGTCATCACCTTGGCCAAGGATGATGTTGTTACCGCCAGTGTCCGTGATGTTGTCATTCCCGGCACCACCCTGGATATTGTCGTCACCATCACCGGTAGAGATGTTGTCATCCCCACCAAGCCCCTCAATGACGTTGTTACCGCCCGAAGACTGAATACTATCGCTGCCCGTCCCGCCAGTGATGTCATCGTTACCATCGCCGGTGATAACTTGGTTAGTGCCATTACCTGTGTTGATGGTGTTGTTACCACCTGCTGAGATGATGATGTCGGTATCTGCGCCACCAGTGATGTTGTCATTGCCCATCCCAGTCGTAACGGAGTTGATGCCCTCGCCTGTATCGATGGTATTGTTGCCACCTTCAGAGACGATCTCATCATTACCATCACCACCATCAATGCTGTCATTGCCCATCCCAGTCGTGATCTGGTCATTACCGGCGCCGCCATCGATGTCATTAGTGCCGCCCTCAGTGATGATCTCATCATTGCCAGCACCACCAAGGATTTCATCCCCACCGCTACCAGTGGTGATCAGGTCGTCGCCATCACGACCATCCACAAAATTGTCGCCTTCGCCGGCATTGATCACGTTGTTGAAGTCATTACCGATGATGTCGTCATCCCCACCGCCTGTGGTGACGTTTTCAATGTTTGAAATGGTATCTTCGCCCAGGCCAGTGTTTTGGGGCGTCGTATCCGCTAGATCGATATCACGATCCTGATCGAATTCGCTTTCGTCCAGGGTATCGACATCTCCACCACCGTTAATGATGTCATCACCTTCACCGCCAGAGAGCGTATCACTACCTTGGTTGCCAAAGAGTTGGTCATCGCCGCCCTCACCCACGAGGGTATCGTCGCCGACACCGCCACCCAAGATATCGTCACCTTCACCGCCGCGTAGGATGTCATCACCCTCTTGTCCAGCGAGGTCATCATCACCTTCACCGCCAATGAGCGTATCATCACCTTCACGTCCTCGAATAACATTGTCATTCGCGTTGCCTACGATGGTGTCATCCAAATCGGTTCCGATGACATCATTCACCAGGGTCACCAAGCGCAACGTAAACGGAATGCTCGTGTCAGAGAAGACGCTGTTTTCAGCGCG
Source organism: Anaerolineae bacterium (assembly GCA_034437075.1). Taxonomy (GTDB): domain Bacteria; phylum Chloroflexota; class Anaerolineae; order Aggregatilineales; family J027; genus DAOTVD01. Next base: position 17,308 of record DAOTVD010000248.1, on the reverse strand, counting down.
GCTCAAGTCCAGGTCATCAATACCCGTGCTGCCGTTGGCCGCCAGGTTTTGCGTATTGACTGCACCAATGCCGCCCTCAACCCCATCACCATCGGTATCCACCCCGCTAAAGTCCAGGCTATCGGAGCCGGTCATGCTGGTGTTGTTGACCGTCACCAGCAAGGTTTGGGTCACGTTATACGGATTACCGATAAAGTTAAAGGTATTCGCACCACCGCCCGCATCGAATTCAAACGTGCCGCCTGCGGCCAACAGGTCGAAGTTGATTTCGATGATGTCATTCGCATTACCACCGCGCACATTTTCGATGTTGATCAGGTTATCCGTAAAGCCAGACGTGCCCTCATCGACTTCCACAGTATTTGTGCCTGTAGGACGAATTGTCACGCCCGAGGTAACTGTGTTGGTATAGCTATCCGTGCCGCCAGCGCCATCGAATGTATTCGATGCACCGCCCTGGTCAATGAACGTGTCATTGCCAGAACCTGTCGTGATGGTTTCGATGTTATTCGCTCGATCTGCGCCAACACCTATGCCCGTGATATCCGCATCCAAACCACCCACGTCTGTGGAGACCGTGACGTTGTTCGTGCTCTCTATCGTCAAAGTGTCCCCGGTGCTTGTACCACCATCAATGGTGTTATTGCCGGAGTCGTTGAGGAAAAAGTCCTCATCGATTCCATTATCACCCGTCAGGTTGACATTCTCCGTATCACGAATGACATCATTGCCGAAGCCACCCGTCTCATCTGTAATCGTGACCTCATTGGTGCCGGTACGATCAAGCCTTACGGTGTTATCCATGTCTGAGACAGCGCCATCAGAGATACCTTCATAGGTATCATTGCCGTCACCGCCCGTAATCACATTCACCTGATTGTCTTGCACATTGAACGTGTCGTCGCCTGTACCACCCGTTAGGTTGACTTGGTCGATGTCGTTTAAGTCATCGTCACCAAATCCAAGGCCCGTATCCGTCAGATCAACATCGTCACCGCTACGCACCACATCTACCGTGCCACCATCCGTATCGGCGGTGGTACCGTTATAGACGTTCGTATCCGTTCCAACTGCGTTGGGGTCGCCATTGATGACGTTCACGCCCGAGTCTTCGACATTGAACGTGTCATTGCCATCGGTGCCATCTACGTTCACGTTTTCGGTATTTAGGGCAATGTCGGTGCCAACCCCAGCCCCGCTGATCTGGACATCATCAGTGGCTATGTTTCCATCTGCATTTTCCTGAATGGTGATGGTCGTGCCACCCATATTGCCGACAACCTCGGCAAGATAGGTATCGCTGCCCGCACCACCATCAACGGTGTTGTTCTGGGCATCACTGACGACAACGATGTCGTCGCCATCTAGCGTATTCACGTTCACCTGGTCCATGTTGTTCAGCGTGTCGGTGCCGATACCCGTACCCGAAATCGTCGCATTCGGGCTACCTTCAGCGCGGGTGATGGTGATCGTATCCGCGCCCGTTGTGGCGTTGCCTGTGTAGGTGTCGTCTGCGCCGCTTATACCATCGATGGTGTTATCGCCAGCATCCGTTACATCGAATGTATCCGTGCCAGAAGTCCCGATGATATTGATGTTTTCGATGTTGGTGACTGCATCGTTACCAATCCCGTCACCGCTCACGGTACCACCGGGTTGATCGATGACGACATCACCACTAGTGGTCATGCGGCCTTCATAAACATCCGTGCCGCCAGCGCCATCAATGGCGTTATCGTTAGCGTCATTCAGAATGAAGGTTTCGTTCGCACCAATGCCCGTCAAATTGACGTTTTCGATACTGAGCAATTGGTCATCGCCAAAGCCGCCCGTGGTATCGGTCAGATCGACATCGGCACCATTGCGCGTCACGGTGACGCTGCCATCGCCACCACCATCGGAGGTGCCGTTGTAGGTGTCGTCGCCACCGTCCGCATTAATGACATTCACGCCAGCATCCGTTACATCGAACGTATCATCACCACTGCCCGTGTTGACGTTTTCAATGCTCGTGAGCGTGTCGCCACCAACACCACCTACACCGCCAGCGCTCGTAATGGTGATCGCTTGGTTGGTGTTATCGCCGGAGTAATCGACCGTGTCGCTACCCGCGCCACCGTCAATATCGTTCGCTTCGGTGCTATTCGGCGTGAAGATGTCATCACCAGCGCCCCCAATCACGTTTTCAAAGTTAAAAATATCGTCATTGCCGATACCGACCCCAGTCGCCGTATTTGCTTCTAGGTTCACATTGACCGCTAGGGTTTGGGCGGACAAGTCCAACGTATCGCCGTTAGTTTCGCCACCTTCACCAGCATCTGCGGTATCGTTCCCAGCACCGAGAACAACTGTATCGTCCCCTTCGCCAGTATTGATGACATTGGCGCCGGAACTATCCGTCACATCATCAGCACCTGTACCCGTATTGACATTTTCGATGTCTTCTAACGAGTCGTTCCCGACATCAGTTCCCGTTGCGGTGCCTGCACCAAGATCAACCGTTACCGAGTTGGTCGCAGCAGTGTAATCAACCGTATCTGTACCAGCGTTGCCATCCAGGGCATTATCGCCACCATCATCCATGATGAAGGTATCGTCGCCGCTACCCGTGTTGGCATTCTCGATATTGCTCAGCGAGTCCGTACCAATGCCGGGGCCAGTGGCTTCATTCGCGCCACCCAGCGCGACTTCAACGCCCTGGGTATCGCCAGAGTAATCGACGGTGTCTTCACCTGTGCCGCCTTCAACACTGTCATCATCGTTATCGATGCCCGGCGAAAGGAAATCGTCACCGGCGCCGCCATCCAGATCATCTTCGCCATCTTCGCCGAAGAGTTGGTCATCGTCGGCGCCGCCCGTGATGGTATCGTCACCATCGCCGCCATCTACGACGTTTTCACCATCACCCGTAATGATGGTGTTATCGTTATTATCACCCGTGATGGTGTCATCACCATCGCCGGTTGTCACATTTTCAATATCATTCAGCGTATCACTGCCGACACTCTCACCGCTGGCGGTTCCGGCGTTTAAGTCCACCGTGACATCATTACTCGAGGTGGAATAATCGACTGTGTCATTACTCCCTAAACCACCCGTGATACTGTTGGCCAACGCATCAGTCATGGCAAACGTGTAGTCGGAAACCGTCCCAAAAGGCGCACTGATATTCACCTGCTCAACATTGGTGAAACTGTCCGAACCAATGCCTGGGCCAGTACTGGTGACCATCACCATTAAGCCCGAGCGTGTGACGTCAATGACCCCGGGGCTACCGGCTGTTGTCGCGTCAATGACAGTGACTGTGTCGTTACCGTCCATGCCATTGACAACATCATTCCCTTCGTTCGTAATCGTGATGTCATCGTTGCTAGCGCTGCCCATGGTGTCGGTATTTTCGACATTGATGACATCATTGACTTCGCCATTCACAACGATTTCATTCTGGTTCACCAGATCAATGGTCATCGTCGTCGCGCCGGCCAATTCAATATAGACCGTGTCCGCATCGTTGCCACCATCAATGGTGTCTGCTCCGGGGCCAGGATAGAGATCATCGTCACCATCGCCACCGTTCAGGATGTCGTCACCCGCCCCGCCCCGCAACTCATCGTTGCCAGCGCCACCATTTAGAACATCGTTGCCTTCACCGCCATCTAGCAGATCGTCGCCACCTAGACCATCCAGAATATCGCTGCCGCCTGCGCCATAAAGTTCATCGTTTTGGGCAGTACCTGTCAGCACATTACCGTTATTGTTGCCGTAAATGAAGTTAGCCACAGTATCGCATGTACCCGCGATGTAGCTTTCACTGTTGCGGATGCGCTCATCGACACCGCCAGGAGGCCCCCCAGGCGGAAGCACCGCCGGGCTTGCACCATCGACGCCGTCAACCGCTACGGTATGGGGACCAGAACAGGGTACAGATGAGTCATAAATGACCGGGTCAGCACAATCAGCTATACCATCATTGTCCGCATCCCCGGCAGCAGTATCATCTATACCAGGGCAATCATCATCCACATCCGGGACGCCATCACCATCGCTATCCGGGCAGCCATTCGTAGCCGCTGGACCAGGCTCTGTTGGGCAAACATCTGAGCTATCCGGGACACCATCATTATCATCATCCGCTTCTTCATCATTACAGATGCCATCATTATCGGCATCGCCAGTGGTGTCATCGCCAAAGCAGGTATCTGTATCCCCACTGTAAAGCGTCCCGTTGTCCGGCACACCATCACCGTCCAGGTCAAGGCAACCCTCACCAAACCCTGTTGTAATCAGAATTGGGCCGTTTTCAGTCGGGCAGAAGTCATTAATGTTGGTGACGCCGTCACCATCGCAGTCACCAGAAGGGTCACCTGCAACATCGCATGTGCCAGGAGGTGTGACACCGGGCGGAGGGTCAAGGCTATCACACAAGCCATCGCCATCCGTGTCAACATTGTCGGGGCCAAAGCAGATATCACAGCCATCCGGGATGCCATCGCCATCGGCATCCAAACCATCATTGAAGCCAGGGCAAGTATCCAAGCTATCGATCACGCCGTCACAGTCACTGTCAGGATCGGTACCTACCACACAGCCAGTACCAGGGCCGGGGCCAGGGCCGGGGCCAGGGCCAGGGCCAGGGCCAGGGCCGCCCCCAGGGCCACTACCACTACCAGTACCATCCCCAGGGCCGTCTGCTGCGGCGACCTGCGTACCAGCCACGCCGCCCGGCACGAATTCGCCGGTTACACAGTCGCCATTCAATAAGGTGAGCAGCGTATCATCGCCACACAACAGCGGTCCGCCTTGCCCATCAAAGCCCGTGCGCAGCCATAGCGTATTGGCACTACGGCAGATGGGCTGATTATTCGCGTTATAAAATACGACAAAAGAGTTATAGGTGCGGGGTTCGCCATCAATTTCATCGAAGGGTGCCACCACCGCACGCCCCTGACGCGGCCCGACGCCTGGTTGCCCCGGAATACGCGCTAAGCGGCCTTGTGATCCGAACTCGGCGCGGCCTGCTTGGGTGGTGATGCTAAACAAGAACTGATCCCAGTTCATCCCCACGACATCAAACAGGAAGACTTCACTGCGTGCTGTGCTGGGCGGTTGCAAGACCCAGTTAAATTCTACCGCCGAGCCGGGTTGGAAAGTCGGCCCTAAGGGCTGAGTAACCATCAATTCTTCGCAAATGGGCAGGTCAATTGTCTGCGCAATGATTGTTGCCCCCGAGGGAATATTACCGCCAGTCGCCGGGGCTGCACTTCCCCGCCCCCGTTGGGGGGTATCATCCTCGTCTTCTTCGGCATCCTCGTCGTTCGGAGCTCCATCATCCGAGGTATCGGCGGGTTCTTCCGTATCAGCGGGTTCTTCGTCGTTGTCATCTTGCGCATAGGCTGAACCCACAATACTGCTGAGGCTCAGGCAAAGCAATGCCAGCAGCAGCAAGCGTAGTAGTTTGGTATGAAAAGACATGTTTAGACCTTACTTTCTACCTAAAATCGGCAGTTTAGAATCAATCTACTGCGGTCACATACTATCGTAACGGAACTCGTTACCCAGGGCTGTATCTTAGAACACAATCCTAACATTCTTGACAGCCTTTTTTTCCTAGTCGCTATAGAACGGTAAGAGATCCGTTCGAGCAACGTTTATGGCTCACAAAACGCGATAAACTCACGATAAAACGGCTGATTTGGGCGCCCTTCGGCGTTCACCAAACCTATCGCCCCCCCTACCCCATTTTCACGAGTTTGCCATGGTGTCCAAAAAACTTGCCCAACATTATTGGGGTACCGGATGCGTAAATAACGGCCCAACTCTTCCCAATATGGCGCTACCTCTCGGGGGGTAAGGTCACCATCTGTCAAGCCAACTTCCGTTAGCCATAGTGGAATTGTCGGGGCAATTTCGGCGTAGGGTCTCAAGAGGTCATCAATGTTGCCAGCCGTAACAAATTCGCGCATATCATCGGGGATGCCGTAATCATAGGCATGCACGGCAATGGCATCTGCGGGAAATTCCCCTGCTAATAAACTATACACCACCCGCGCGTATTGTGCATCCGCACTGCGCATCCCCGCCATAATCAGCAAGACATCCGGCGTATAAGATTGCAATAGTTGCCCGCTTTGGCGCAGCATCTGAGCATAGCTGTTTTCGGGTATCGGAATCGTGTGATCTGTGATGGCTGGTGCATCTGGCTCATTCCAAATTTGATACCCGCCCACTTGTTGGCCATATTGTTGGATAATGCGTTCGAGAACGCCGACAAACTCAATCGTATAAACCGACCAATCGGCCCCAGACATCGCATCCCAGGCTAGGCCCTCTGGCAGTGGCACCGAGCGTTGATCCATCACAAACAGCACCTGTGTGCCTTGCCGGGTATAGGTATCCAACACGCGGTCATAAAAGGCTAACGCCTCGCTCAGCGTCGAAAACCGCTCTGCGTCGTAAATAAAGGGGATACGCACCCAGGGCAACACTGGTTCACCGGCCAGAACTGGTGCATACTGCTCTTCTTGCGTGGGGTCTACATTCACACCACACGTTAACTGTCGTTCGCGGGCGGCTTCTAACCCAAACCAGGCGATAGGAATAGCCTGCACGGTCAAATCGGTTTCCACCAGCGAGGCTTCCAACCACCCTACCGAGGGATCATCATCAAAAGTTGAAACCTGATACCATAATCCATCGCGCGTGCGCCCCACCACCGCAACCGGGTCGCGGTCATCAACCTCACCCACCGTCAGAAAACTATAGGCCGGACCTTCCCATAAATTGGTGGTATCGCTCAGAATGTCGATGCGCGCATTGCCGCCCACGGGCAAGGTTGGGGTCGGGGTCAGCGTTAATGTCGGCGTGGGGCTGGGGGTAACGGTCGCGGTTGGTGTATCGCTCGGGGTTAGGGTTGGGGTCGGTGTGTCTGTCGAGGTCGGCGTCGGGGTCAGCGTTAATGTCGGCGTGGGGCTAATCACTTGTGCCAGTTCGAGAACCGGAAAATCCTCTGGGCGGTCGATAGGTGCATTACGCGCTGGCAACCAACCTTCGCGTTGCTCGTCGTCATCCAGCCAGCGGATTAAAAACCACTCTTGTTCAAAACGGTCTTCTACGACAGCCAAAACGAAAAATGGTTCTTCGGAAGACAATTGGCCAATTACTTCAAAATTGACGTCGGGCCGTTCGCGCAGGCTCAAGTTCACCCCTAACGGGACGGTCGCCAATGGCGGCGCTGGGGTGGCGGTATGGGTGGCGGTTGTGGTGGCCGTAGCAGTCGGTGTTATTGTCGGCGTATCGCTCACCGTCGGCGAAGGACTAGGGGTAAATGTCGCCGTTGGGGGTATGGTCGGGCTCGGTTCGGGGGTGTCCGTTGTCGTGGCCGTTGCAGATGGGGTAAAGGTCACCAATTGGCGTGCAGTCGGCACCACAGGCTCTGCACTGGGATCACATGCCATCAGAAAAAGCAGCATCCCAAAGGCTATGACCACGCTAGTTGTTTGATTCCGAAAACTGCACATATGTCAAAGTATAACTTGTTTAGCAACTGTACACATCCCCCCCTGGCTTTGCAGAGCACATGCCAGCGAATAAACGACCATAATAGAAAATGCCCCGCCCTGGCTAGCCAGAGCGAGGCATTTTTTCAGTAAATTATGGGCGAGTGAACCCTATTCGGTGACGAGCGGTAGCCCGGCGCCTTCCCAGGCACCTGTACCACCACCCAACGTCCGCACGTTTTCGTAACCCAACAATTGCATCAGCATCATAGCCATGCTGCTACGGTGGGTCGGGTTGTCATAAACGACGATATTGGCCGCCATATCTTCCGGCCACATATCCATGCTGGTCATGAATTCGCTAAACGGAATATGCACGGCACCTTGAATATGGCCGCTGTCATATTCACCTTGCGTACGCACATCGATCAGCACGATGTCTTCTTCGGCCAATTCGCTATTCAGGTCGCCCGCACGCACGATGTAGTAACTATCGGGTATATTGGTCATGTAGTCCGCTACCAAGGGCAAAACGTTCTCGTTAACCGCTGGCATGTCTCCAGCTTCGACAGTCGGTTCAGCTTGTACTAACGGAATATCCTGTTCGGCTAGCGCACCCACGCCGCTCATCAGGCTGACGACATCGGTGTAGCCCAGCAGATTCATGGCTTCCATCACTAATGCAGAGCGATGACCACTGCCGCAATAAACGACGATAGTAGCATCCAGGTCGGGCATGAGGGCCAGATTGTCGGTCAGTTCCTGAATCGGGATATTGATTGCGCCTTCGACATGGCCTTCGGCGTATTCACCGGGCGAGCGCACATCAATCAAGAGCGGGTCTTCTTCCAACGCGGCGGCGAAATCGCCAGCCCGCAAGGCATTGAAGTTACCGGGTAAACCAGCAACATAATCGGTTATGGCCGCTGTAAGGTCAAATTCACCCTCTTGGGCCATATCTGCGCCCGCGCTTTCTGGCACACCCACCAGGGGCAAGCCTGCCGCGTTCCAGGCGTTGATACCACCGGCCAAATTACGCACATTCTCGTAACCTAGCATCTTGAGCATGGTCATGGCGATAGCGCCGCGATAACTGACCGCGCAGTAGACAACGATATTGGCGTCCATGTCAGCGGGGAATTGATCGCGATTGGCCATAAATTCATCGACCCAGGTCAGTTCGGCGCCTTCAATGTACCCAGCATCAAATTCTTCGGGGCTACGCACATCGATCAGCACGATGTCTTCTTCGATCAACGCTTCGGCCAAGCCTTCGGCAAAGATCAGCCCAAAGCCTTCTGGCAGGGTGCTCAGGTACTCAGACGCTGCCGCCAGAACTTCTTCGTTGAATTCCGGCGCTTCGCCAGCTTCAACCGTGAAGCCTTCTTCCGTCACGGGGAAGTCTTCGCCGACCCAGGCGTTCATACCCCCGGCCACGGTCACAGCATTGCTATAGCCCAGGGCATTCAGCGTGGAGGACGCGAGCATTGCGCGGGCGCCAGCCTGGCAGATTACGGCGATATTGGCATCTAAATCGGGCAACAGGTCGAGATTATCAGCTAATTCGCGAATCGGCACATTAAACGCGCCATCAATATGACCCGCTTCGTATTCTTCAACCTCTCGCACGTCCAACAGGACGTAATCGGTATCGAAGAGCGCTACGCTGAGGTCTTCAGCCGAGATCGTCCCATACGGCGGAATTTCAGCATTATATTCTTCCAGTGCTTCAACGACCGCATCGGATTGCGCGATAGCCAAGCTCGGCATCACCGATACAGACAGGATAAGGATCAAAAAAAGATAGATGAGCTTTTTCATGTGTTGGTCCTTCTTCTTCATTGTGTGTTCAGAGTTAACTTAATTTCCCCAGAAAGAATCGGCATCTTCTGCCGGGCTTTCATCCGCTTCGGAATCCGCCGAAGCGGGCTCCCCATCAGGGTCTTCATTGGAGTCGCTACTATCGCCACCCCAGAAATCACTGCCATCCTCGGCAGGGGTTTCCTCTTCAGATTCTTCCGCGCCCCAGAAATCACCGGAACTATCTTCTTCTTCAGCCGGGGCTGGGTCGCTACTCTCGCCGCCCCAGAAGCCACCATCATCACCATCTGTTTCAGCAGGTGCTTCTTCAGGATTCGTGATGACATTCTCATAGCCTTCAGGTAGCGGGGGTGCCGCATCCACCATGACGTTTGCATTGGCCGGATGCGTAAACTCATCCACATTATCTGGCGTCAGGAAAACGTCATCATTGCCATGGCAAGCCAGGCAACTGGCGGTTTGCGGGGTATTGCGTTGGATATTATGCGGGGTTGCATAAGTCCAGGTAGGACGTGCCTGGAAGTTGGGCATCAGATCATCGCCATAGAAGCTGAACGAATCGATGTCGATGGGCACATGCCGCACGGGCGTCCAACCCCAGGGGCGGTCTGCACTTTGCAGGACATTACGCCCGATGAAAAAGTCCAGCGAATGAGCTTCGACCGAATAAAACGGGATGTCGTCTTCGGTGCGCTCGACATGGCAGTTCTCGCAACTGGTATAGGTCGTGCTGTGGCAGACCTGGCACGATACGGTTTCGGTGCCGTGTATTTCATGCTGCTCAATACCCGAGCCAATACCGGCTTGGTCTTCGTGGCAATCAATACACGCGGGTTGCGGCGCACCATCGTAACGATGGGTCGCGGTCATCCCGACACCATGCATTTCGTCGCCCGTATGGCAATCAATACACGCCATCCGCGCTTGGAAGTGCACATCGCTGGGGATGCCTTCATGCACGCCATAGTATTCGTCTTTCACACGGCTGCCGTGGCACGCCGTACATTGACGACTCATAGAGGGTTGGCGTTGGTACGCATGGCCTTCGATCAGACCACCACCGACAGAACCCGGCTGGCTGACATGGCAATCGCCACAGGTCGCATGGCATTCGTTGCAGTGATACTCTTGCATTTCTTCGATAACCGGATGATTCTCCGGAATGCTGCGGTCATATACCGTGGTATCGTAGCCCGCGAGCGTGAAGTGCAAGCTATTCACGGCGGCGTCGGTCAATGCCGGATGGCAATTCCCGCAAGTGCGTTGGGGGTCGTCAGTCGGGCTTTCGACCATACCTTCGTGAGCAGCTTCAAAATCGTTTACAGATTGGCCCAAATGGCAATCGGTACAGTTGATGAGGGAATGAATATCCTCGTGGTATAGTTCGGCGTCAATCCAGACGCGCTCCCATGGCTCCATAGGCGCCACGGAGCCACCTCACCCAGGGCCTGAAGAGAGTTTTTCCGTTTCCTCTTCAGGTAAGGCTAAAGCGGTTAATTGAACTTCGTCTGTATGACAATCTAAACATTCTTGATCGGTGAAGGGCTCGATTCTGTCTGCAATGTCCGTCGTTAAATCAAATGCATCACTCGGCGCCGCGTCTTCTGTCGCTACGACATCAACGGACGCTTCGCTATCTAATGTGGGTGCTGATGTATCAGGAGTACAACTGGCATTGGCCGTAGCCAACATGAGAAGCGCCCCCATCACAAGCAAGACACCGGCTAGGTGCCGTATCTTCATCAAGCCTCCTGTGGTTTGGAAGACCAAACGTTATTTTTTTTATCAAAACAAAAATTAACCCCACTCAAAAGTTACAAACATCACAAGATTTGCAATTGTACTGCACTACTCGAATGTGAACACAAGTTATTGAATTAAATTAGTACAGGTGAACACCAATATTTGCTTGTATGCGGATAAATAGATTTATCTTATTCAAAAAAAAACATTTAGATAAATGTTTTCAATTTGTTTGGCTACCATACGAGAGGGGGCGCGTACCTTCCGGCGCACAGTATCTATGCTGTCTATAAGCTTCAGACACTATCTACCTTCCCTGCTCACCATAGCGGGTTTTGCCCTTTTGGGCGCATTGTTCAGTTATCAAATTGGGGCGCATGCCCAGGACACTGACGACGACACCGACCCCTCCAGCGCCACCACTACACCCGTTGACGAGCTCGCTACCGAAGGGCAACGCTGTTCCGAATGCCATCTAGACGTTACCCAAGCCTGGCAAGATAGCACTCATGCACAGGCTTATGCTGACCCCCGCTTCCAAACGGAATGGGTCGCCCGGGGTGAAGACCCAAGCTGTTTAGCGTGTCATACGACGGGCTTTGTGCCTCGTACCGGGACGTTCGACCATCCCGGCGTAACATGCGAAGCCTGCCATGGTCAAACGCCTGCTAACCATCCCGAAGTTCCCGTCTCGGTTGATCCTGGGGTGAGGGTTTGTGCCGATTGCCACCCCACCACGGTTGATGAATGGGAGATCAGCGGCCATGGCGAACAAAATATCGCCTGTGTGGCTTGCCATAACCCCCATCCGCAAGAAATCCGGCAAGGGGATGTCAATACATTGTGCCTGAGTTGCCACGAAGATAATTTATCCGGGGGCTTTGCCCACGAAACGCATATGGAACAAGAATGCGCAGATTGTCATTGGCATTATAGCGAGGTCAGCGAAGAACATTTCATCAATGGTTCGTTGCTACCCAGCGGCCATGATGGCGTTGTCGAGACCCAAGCTTGCACAGATTGTCATGTCGAGATGGATGAAGATTTTACTGCAATCGCCAATGAACTTAATGAAGATCTACCACCAGATCATCCATTACTGGAAGCCCGCGTGCGCATCACGGAATTAGAAGCAGAAGTCGAAACCGTCGATGCCCAGGGCCAGAATGCCGCCGCCGTATCCCTCATTCAAGGGTTGCTGGTGGGGGCTGCTATTGGCGGCATCGTCATATTTGGCGGTGCACGCTTGCTAGGATCACGCCGTGAGGAGGAAGAACGGCATGAATGAACCCAACAACACTCAAGATAAATTCCTAACGCGCCGAGAATTCGTTACCATGCTCGGTGGGTTAGGCGTCAGCGTGGGAGTCGCTGCTGCGCTTAGCGAAATCCCGCCCTTGCGCGATCTGATCGAACAAGAACTCGCGCTCGATCTCCCCGAAGCAGTCATCGAAGGCGGCCACCATGACGACTATGGCGGCCAACATCGCTGGGGCATGGTCATTGACCTGAACAAATGCATTGGCTGCGAATACTGCGTCTATGCCTGCCAGGCCGTGAATGATGTACCCGACGATATGCGCTGGAATGTGTATCACCCAGACGAAACCGAAACGGGCCAGATTTTTCATATGACCCGCCCATGCTTACATTGCCAGGATGCACCGTGCGTCTCGGTTTGCCCAGTGTACGCCACTTACGTGCGCGATGATGGCTTGGTCGTGATGGATTACGACCTGTGCATCGGATGCCGCTATTGTCAGGTGGCTTGTCCGTATAATGCCCGAACCTTCAATTGGGAAGCCCGCGAAGGCCCCAGCGGATATCAGGCCGAATGGGGCGAGGCCGAAGTCCCTCGGCGCGCGCGTGGTGTGGCCGAAAAATGCACTTTCTGTATTCACCGCATTGACCGAGGCGTACCCAATGGCCTCGTGCCCGGTATCGACCGCGCCGCGACGCCAGCGTGCGTCAACATTTGCCCGGTAGAAGCCCGCATCTTTGGTGACCTGAACAACCCTGATAGCCCTGTTTCACGCGCGATTGCCACTAATCCGACCTTCCGCCTGCGCGAAGACCTGGGCACTGAGCCGAACGTTTACTACATTCCGCCGGAGGGTACTACGCTATGATTTCGACCGTTCGTAACGAAATCCGCACCGCGCCAGTCTTCATGACCTGGATGCTCGTGCTAGGCATCTTTTTTGCGATTGGCTTAGCTTCGGCGGGTTACATCCTGTGGCATGGCTTAGAGGTCACAAATCTCACTAACGAAGTGCCCTGGGGCTTATGGATTACCGTTGACCTAACCGCGATTGCCTTGGGGGCTGGTGCCTTCTCGCTTTCTGCATTGGCCTATATTTTCCGCGTTGATGCCTTTCGGCGCATGACGCGCTTGGCTGTTTTCGTGGGTCTAGTGGGGTACGTTTGCGCTATGATGGCCCTGGCCATGGATATTGGCCGCCCAGATCGTTTCTGGCATCCGCTAGTGTACTGGAATATCCACTCGGTCTTGTGGGAAATCACCATCTGTGTGATTTTGTATTCGACCGTGTTGGGGATTGAGTTTGCGCCCATCGTCGCCGACGCCAAGCTGATTCGCGAACGATTCCCATGGGCGCCAAAAGTCGGCCACTTCATCCATCGTTTTGCCCCCCTGGCAGCGGTGGTTGGGTTGGGGCTGTCCTTGTTGCACCAATCATCTCTGGGTGCAACCTATGGTGTGCTGGTCGCACGCCCAATATGGTTTAAGCCCTCCCTACCCGTGATGTTTATCCTCTCGGCGGTTGGCGCGGGTGTAACCTTTACACTAGGGCTGACCATCTTGTATGAAAATCTGGTGCGCCAGCGTAAGATTACCTCTCGGGTACGCAATAGCGTCGCGCTGTTTGGCGGTCTAATGACCCTGGGCTATCTCTATCTGAAATTGTGGGACTTCCTGGCTACGAATTACTACAGCCATTTACCGGCCCGTGTAGATGACATCGCATTGCTCAACCGGGTCGCGCCCTATGGCACAAGTTTCTGGATTGTGGAAGTCTTCTTAGGTGCTTTGGTTCCCGCCATCATCCTGCTATCGCCTGCTTTGCGAAAGCGCGACCTGTGGGTACTTGTGGCGGCGGGGCTCGCCATTGCGGGAATGATCGTCAATCGTTGGAATGTGACGCTTTCTGGATTAATCGTCCCATTGGATTGGTCGCCGGGTGTGGCCAATGTCTTCCCCGTGAATGCTTACCGACCCAATATGCTTGAATGGGGGGTCGCTGTAGGCATTGTAGCCTTTGCATTATCGATGTTCTCGTTAGGGTTGCGCTATTTACCCATGTTCCCGGATGAAGACCCACATCATTAAGGCTATGCTATAATGCCCGCCGGGAGTGCATAAGTCCCGGTGGGCTTCCCGGTCTTCAAAACCGGTGGCGGGTCGTACAGAACGGCTCGCGGTGGGTTCGACTCCCATGCATTCCCGTCTCAAGCACATAGCCCTGCGGGTCATTCTGACGACTTTTCGTCGTCATCTTTTTCTTCGGTAGCTTTCGCCAACAGATCAAAGATACCGCCGGCGCCTTTAGATGTGTTCTCGCCTTCACCATCTTCGGAACGCTTACTCAAGTTCGCATACAACGAGCCGCTGGTTGAGTCTTCCGCCGGGGGTTCGGCGGCGTTTTGCGCCTTAAAATCGGACGGAACAACGATCTTATCGCGCGTTTTGGCCTCGCGTAGTTCATCCAAAATATCGCCCGCCATGCCCCGCGCACCTCGGCGCAACATTTCGCCCTGATCCGCCACTGGCGCTTCGAAACGTGTGGGGCGATATTCTTCTAGATAGGTGGTGGTATTGCGCAAACGCTCCGATAAACTGCGCATCATGGCCAGCCCAATTTGGGGCCTTTCATCCAGAAAGTCGAGAAAATCCTCGCGATGCAACGCCAAGACTTCCAGGTCTTCGACCGCCGCCGCCGATGCGCTACGCGGCAAACCATCAATCGGGCTTAACTCGCCAAAAATTTCATTCACACCGTAATGCGTTAACGTGAGTTCTTCGCCGTCTTCATCCTGCATGTAAATCCGAATGCGCCCTTTTTGGATGAAATACATGGTATCGCCAATATCATTGGCCGAAAATAATACCTGGCCTCTATCGAAGTGCTCGGGCTTCATTCGCTCGCTGAGAGCTTCCAAATCTTCTAAATGAACCTCTTTGAAAAGGTCAACTTCATGCAGGCGTTGAGCGATGTTCATTCACGCTTCCCCCGGCGATCATCATCACGGCTACTTTGTTCCAATTCGTTTAGAGCCTGGTTGAGTCGCCCGAATACGCCCAAGGGCGCATCTGTAGTTTGTAACGAGTCGGTGCTAGCCGGCGACATGGGCAGCGCATCTTTCAAGACGTCTTTGGGCACGATGATTTTTTGTTCGGGTTCAGTGGTGACAGCATCCGTTGTATAGCGTACCCGGTCTGATAAGAAGCGCAAAACAGCCAAAATAACTTTGGGGCGACTTTGAATAAAGCGCAAGAAGTCTTTACGTTGCAAGATCATCACGCTCAGGGGGCCGTTGGCGCGTGCCGTCGCCGAACGCGGTTGGCCATCCAAAAGCGATAACTCACCCACCACATCCCCTGCTTCGTAGGTACGCAGCAGTTTTTCGCGGCCATCCGACTCGACCAGAATATCAATATAACCCCGGTCAATCAGATACATAGCATCGCCTTCGGCACCTTTGTTGAACAAGACTTGCCCATGGCTATACTGACGCAGAATAATGGCCCGGCTCAGATTATCCAAGTCGCTGAGCTCGACATGTTTGAAAATTTCCATTTCGTGCAACCGATTCGAAATTTGCTCGATTTGCTCTGGCGAAATAGTCGCGCCAATTTCGGAGGCCATAACGAATAAATCGAACGAATGCACATGCGTAGGGTCATAGGTCGCAACTTCGGCGCTGAATTCAACCCACAAGGCCGAATCATCATTAGGTAGCGTACTACGCAAGTGGGTCATTACGTAGGTGCCCAACTGATTGCGAATCTCGTCCATTTCCTGGCGAAACGCTTCGACTTCAGCTTCCCAAGCTTTTCTCAGCCGGTCGCCAACCGGGCTTTTGAGATTATTTTTCAAAATGCCCATATTGGCTTGTAGCACCAACAAGCGCCGGATAAGGTCGGCCTTTTCTGCGCCGAACATCAGCGCCATCTCTTCTAGCAAGTTCTCAATAAATTCACTGCCCAAGCCCTGAATAGCCCGCCGTTCGGCACTACTCACCCCCGATTCAACACCCAGTGTCTCCTCAAAGCGGCGTTTTTCCGAGCGCAAGCCCCATGCGATGAAAAAGCCAATCATCGCACCACCACCGATGCCAATCCCCAAGGCAACGGGAAGCAGCAAAAACGGAATTTCCAGGTCATCTTTGATGATGAACAACAAATTGTTATAGATAAAATGGATGACCATCGCAAAGAGAATGCCGATACTCACCACACTATAGCGCCGCCACCCCCCCAACCGACGCCCCAAGCCCAATGCTAGCCCCATCACCGCGCCAGCAGTGGCATGCATCAAGGTGGCGGATAATGCGCGGCTAGAAGCCAGTGCAAAAACATTTTGCTCGGTAATGCTGACATAAAATATATTTTCGGTGATTGCAAACCCAATACCCACGGCATAGCCGTAAATCGCGCCATCTACGAAATAGCGAAACCGAGGTTGTTGCACGAAATAAAACAGAATGATGAGTTTGTAGAGTTCTTCTAAGATGGGCGCTACACGGGTCGAAATCACCTCAAATTCAAGATCGTAGGCCCGCATAATGGCCGTATTGGAGATATAAGATAGCCCAAATGCCCCGATGAGCCCCCATAGCCAGTTGAACGCAACGGTGGTGTTCTTGCCCGTCCCAAACAGATCGAGCAGGTAAATGATGTATAGGGCCATTAGGGGGATGATGATGGATACCAGATACGCTAGGACCTGCTCCATAGGGCGCCTCTTTCAACTGCACTGTTGCGTAACAGTATGCCACAAAGGCCGAAGATATGCTGCTTAGGAAACGATGTGCTTAGCGCCGGCGAAGCCAGATGATATACAACAGGCTTGAAACAATGCCCAGAATCGCCACAACGATAAACGCTTGCCCCGGCCCTATGGCAGTCCCCCCCAGGTCATCGCCCCCAAGTGTGCTGTCATTGAAGACTAAAACACCCACCACCGTAAACATCATAAAAGCTGCGGCCAATATGGCCACTTGCCGCG
>DAOTVD010000247.1:0-7687 GCA_034437075.1 Anaerolineae bacterium | reverse complement strand
TCTTTAGGCTCCTCTGGCCAAAAAGTTTCGAGATTGCTATTTCTACTATAGAAGCCCCACGGAGGGAATGCAATGTCTAGCGGGCTCCTGGATAGTATTCCTGCAGATTCGAACCACCGATAAACTCACGTAATAATGAATTATCCGGGATGCCGTTATCATCCGTGGGGGCAACCCACGCCAAAAACGATAGCAAACGGTTGGCTTCCGTCCATTTCGGATGATCGAGATTCACACTCAGCAATAAGGGCTCGACTAGCGGGCGTAAAACGGCCAATTCATACACCAGGGCTGAATTGAAGACGTCGTCGGCACGCTCTTGATAGGGGAAGATATTACGCCGTTCGCCCTTGCTGACGCTTTCCCAGCGGGCTAGTGTGTCCGTCGCGTTCCAGCCTCGGTGGCGCACATCGCGTACAATGCGCCGGATCAGCCGCACATCAGTCGTGGAGACTCGGTTATAGCGGTCAATATTGAGTTGGGTCAGCGCGGATACATAAATGCGATGCATACGCGCAGTAGGGATGGCCGGGGTTAACTCCGGGTTTAGGCCATGGATGCCTTCCACAATGATGACATGCTCGCGCGATAGCTGGACGGTTTTGCCCGGCACACTCTTGCCCAGGTGGAAATCAAAGCGCGGCAATTGCACTGGCTGGCCCGCCATCAAGCGGGTCAGGCAATCGTTGAACAAATCGATATTCACCGCATGCAGGGTTTCGAAGTCGTATTCGCCCTGGTCATCGAGGGGCGTTTTATCCCGATCTACGAAAAAATCATCCAAGGCCAGGGTAAAGGGTTGAATGCCGTGCGTCATCAGTTGAATAGCCAGGCGTTTCGAAAAGGTCGTCTTGCCAGAAGACGTCGGCCCGGCAATCAAGATCAATTCAGCCCCCGTGGTATGTCGGTCAGCAATATGGTGGCTGATTTCGGCAATGCGCCGTTCGTGCAGGGCTTCCGTCACCAGAATGAGTTCGCGCATATACCCAGCCTGGTTGGCCTGGTTCAATTGCCCAATATCCCGCACATTGAGCAAGCGTAGCCATTGCGCCTGTTGCTGAAAGACATCCGCAACTTTGCTGATGCCCTGCCAGGGCGTGATCTGGCCCGGTGTGCGGCGGCTAGGATAGCGCAGCAAAAAGCCATCTTCGACATGTTCCAGCCCGAACCAGCGCAGATAATCCGTAGAGGGCACCATATACCCAAAAAAATAATCGGAAAAATCACCGAGTTGATAGACTCGCAAATAATCGCGCGTGCGAAAGGCGAGCAAACGCACCTTTTCTTCATCACCGCGCTGGGCGAAGAAGTCTTTGGCTTCTTCTAGGCTCATACGGTGGCGCTGGATGGGCGTTGCGGCCTCAATCATCTGCCGCATGGTTGCATCCAGCGTAGCCAATTCTGCTGGCGACAATTGCGCGCGGCCCTCCACATGGCAAAAATAGGCTTGTTGGGGCAAGGAATGTTCCACGAAGACTTGCGCCTGGGGTAAGGCGGCTTTGGCGGCGGCCACCAGCAAAAACACGAGCGACCGCCGGTAAATCCGCACGCCGTCCGGGTCGGACATCACGATTGGACGAACCGCCATGTCATGCCTCACCGGGAATGTCAACTCGCGTAAGCGGTTGCCCACCATAGCGGCCACGGCCCGACCTTCCAGGGGGGTATTATCTTCGGCCTGGGCTGATGCAAAAAAAACCGCAAGCGGCATGCCGCGCGGCCCTTCGTAAACCCGCCCATCCGGCAACGTGACCTGTGCGGTATGGCGGGCCTGGCTTTTCACAACTTCGGGCATCAAAAGACCTGATCCGTATGACTGGTTAAACGCCCCCTGGAAGATTCGAACTCCCGACCAACGGTTTAGAAGACCGCTGCTCTATCCACTGAGCTAAGGAGGCCTGCATGTGATTGTAGAAAAAGAAAGGAGCTATCGTCAATACTGTAACAGGTAAACGAACCTTAACCCCTCAATCGACCATCGGTCGAATGCCTTTATACACCCGCGTACCAGAAAGCGTTCGTAGGATCATGCTCGCTTGGCGGCCTGTTTCCTCGGCGAGTTCCTCGGGCGTCATCGGGATGTTGTTATTGCGGATGAACACCCGAAAAACCGCATCGACTAACGAGGTCTGTTCGGTGATGAAGCTCTCTGAATTCGCCGCTTCGTGCAAGGCCATGGTGAGCGCGTCCACCCGCCGAACCTCGGCAGTCTGAGGGTCGATCCAGTCAATTTCTTCGGTGTTCTGGTTTTGTTGGAAGAACATCTGTTGTTCATTGGACAGATGACTGAGCAGATAGACTCGTAAGTCGCGCTCATCTCGCTCCCACCAATCATAGTCAATGTGAAATTTGGTCTGCAAGGTTGGTTTGATACGCTTAACAGCCATAGTGTACTCCTTTAGGAATCAAAGCCCTGTAACCCAAGGGGAGTTGCCTGTGCGCAATCGTTTCATCGTCCGATCATCCCAAGCGCCAATAGGGTCCTCCGGCATGTTGAAAGCGCGGATTGGTCTGTAACTCGGCAAAAATCGGGGCGGGTGGGCAGCGCTGCAACAGGTTCACTGCACTGTACAAGGTTTTACAATGCACATGGCGCTGCGGAGAAAATTGCGCTAGTTCGCCCAAAACATCCCCCATGATGGTGCTTAAATCGGTGCGGCGCTTACGGTGCTGCTCCGCTAGGGCGTCTAAGCCTTCGGGGTCATCTATACCCAGAATGATCAAATCATCGAATGAAGCGCCCACTTGTTGCTGACCTTCTTCAAAGTGTAAGCGGCCATCTGTCACCCGCGCGAACCAAACCCATTCATTACGCGTCCGGTTGGTGTCGATGGAAATCAGCATGCGGGTGTTGTCGTCTTCCTCCGGCTCAACCGTAATATACGCCCCCACAGGCACCTGATGGCGTTCGTAGAAGTCGCGCAGACCGAACACATAGTTAAATTCGCGCAGGAGCCACCCTTCCATACCTTCGCCAGAAATAGTGTCCACCAGCGTGATCCGAATGCGCGGGGTACGATAGGCGATAGGGAAAAGATGTTCGGCGCGTTGGGTCAGGGGTAAGGTGCCACTGCGCCAATGCGGATAAAGCAACGAAATAGTCGCTTCGTCTTCTAGCTCGTCTTCATCCACCAATTCATGCAAGGATAGCTCGTCATCCAGGTTTTCTTCGATCTCGATCATTTCTTCCGACAGCACGGCGGAGTCATAATCGAGCGGTTCATAATGCAAGCGCGGGATGACCTCTTGTATTTCGGCGGGTTCCATACGGCGCAAAAACCACAAAACCTGGCCGGATGGCCCGACCTCATCAAAGCGCTCATCGAGCAACAAGCCGTAATCCAGCGATAATTTGCGCAGAACGGGATTTTCATCTTCCCCAAAGTCGGCTTGGTCGGCGATTTCCTCGGTTGTAATCGGCCCACCATGGTTGATGTCTAGAATCGCTTCGGCCAGGTGTAGATGCGCAACATTCACCTCTAACAACAAAGACCGCAGGAACCAGCGTTTGGCAATGAAAATACAGTCTTCGTCTTCGCGCAGGTAATCCACGATGATAGGCGTCAGCTTACGTTTGTAGCGTTGGTAGACTTCATCCGGTTTAGGTGGTACGAAGTTCTCGTTGTCAGTCAGGTTTGTGCTCAGCACGTGCTCGCCTGTTAATTCACTGGCAAATTCTCGTTCGGCGCCATCTGCTAGCTGAACTCGAATGACCGTAAATGCACCGTACTCGGGATTACGCCCTGCGCGTTTATCCACAATTTCGCCAGCTTGAAAATTTATAGCCGGGAAGATCAACCGCTGGCCAATATCGTAGGTTTCATCAGGCCGGAAGTACTCGCCCTGGGCCGCGCGCTTCTCAAAAGATTTTGTCTCTTTTTCGATGCGATATTGAATAATGCGCTTGATTAAATCGGGGGTGCGAATCGGCGTCTCTTGTTCCAGAAAGAGGTTATAGATAAATTCGAGATCATCCGATGTCAGTTCGAAGTCTTCTATCCAGTATTTCTCGGTGTTTGTTTGCAAGGGTAGCAAACTGCATAATCTCCCGGCGACTTGGCCAACACGATATTTCATTATAGCAGCAAACAGAGGGTTTGTTAGCCCCCGCCAATATTATTCCAGAGCGGTTAAAACGTGGCGGGTTCCTGGGGGGCCTGCCCAGGGCTATACGTCTGGTAAACCACAATCGGCAGTGGCAAACTGGCTAGCTGGTCGAGAATTACCTGCCGCAATAGCGGCCATTCTTCGGGCGTGCCTAGGGGCGCTATGGCCAAGCTGGTTAATTGTTCGTAGGCGTACCGTTGCCGTAGGGTCAGCAGGGCTGTTTCCAGGTGGCGGGTTCGGGTTGCTCCGCCGGGCACACCGCGCAAGACCGCGCCAATATACCAGGGTTGTGCATCACGGAAAAACCAGACCATACCTGGTGAAAGTTCGCCTTGGCGTGCCAGGCGACGATATTCGCTGAAAAATACCGGGGCCTGGTCACGCAGGGCGACTTCTAGAGGGCTTACATCGGCTTTACCGCGCATATTCAGCCCCACCAAAATCCCCTGGGCACGGGTTTGGGTGATGTCGCCCTGCGTGAAGGCCAGGCCCATAGGCGCTTTAGCCGATTGTCGACATTGCCGATGCTGCGTTCGGATCGACACGCACGCCCGGCCCCATTGTGGAGGTCACCACGCAACGACGCACGAAGCGCCCTTTAGATGACGCAGGTTTATTGCGCACGATCACATCCATCACCGCTGCCATATTCCCGAGCAACTTGTCTTCAGTGAAGCTGATTTTGCCAATTGGGATATGCAGATTACCGGTTTTGTCATTACGGAATTCGATACGCCCGGCACGGGCTTCTTCAATGGCGCGCGGGATATCTTCACCATTCACGACGGTGCCCGCTTTCGGGTTGGGCATCAAACCGCGTCGGCCCAAGACTTTACCCAAGCGCCCGACCTTTTTCATCATGTCGGGGGTGGAAAGGGCCACGTCGAAGTCTACCCAGCCTTCGTTTTGAATCCGGGTGATGATCTCGTCATCCCCGATGAAGTCTGCGCCTGCATTTTCGGCGTTGCGGGCGTCTTCACCTTCGGCAAACACCAACACCCGAACGACTTTACCCAGCCCATTGGGCATCAGAACGGTTTGGCGAATCTGCTGGTCGCTGTGGCGAGGGTCGATACCCAAGCGTAAATGTAGCTCGACTGTTTCGTCGAACTTGGCATATGCCATGTCCTTGACGAGCTTAATAGCGTCTTCGGGGCTGTACAGCGTGTCGCGGTCAAATGTTTGCAATGCCGCTTCGAATTGTTTGCTAGGCATGGTATATCAATACTCCTTATGTGGTTACGTTAGCGGGCCATGTCGGCCCTCCCACGGACGATAAAAACTAATCGACGATGGTGACGCCCATGTTGCGGGCCGTACCTTCGACCTGGCGCATCGCGCCTTCGATATCAATCGCGTTCATGTCTTTCAGCTTGGTTTCGGCAATTTCGCGTACTTGCGCCCGTGTCAATTTGCCCACTTTTTCGTTGGGGGGCGTGCTGGCGCCTTTAGGAATCCCGGCTACCTTTTTAATCAGATAGGCCGTGGGCGGGCTTTTAAGAGTGAATTTGAACGACCCATCTTGAAAGACAGTGATCTCGGCAGGCACAATCTCGCCCGGTTGATAGCTGCCGGTGCGCGCATTGTAATCCTTACAGAACTGCGGCAAATTGATGCCATGTTGGGCTAGCGCGGGGCCAACGGGCGGCGCTGGGCTGGCTTGTTGGGCTTTTAATTGCAACACCACAACGGCTTTGACTTTTTTGGCCATTTTCGTTTCCTTAGATCAGTTACATCAGTTACAGAAATTGACTGGGTTGAGTTAAACTTTTTCGACCTGCAAGAAATCTAGCTCAACGGGCGTATCCCTGCCGAAGAACGAAACCATCACACGCACTTTGTTACGTTCGGTGTCAATATCCCCGACGGTGCCCATAAATTCGTTAAAGGGGCCGTCTTTTATGCGCACTTTCTCGCCAATCTTATAGTCCAGCTTGACGTTAGTGGCTTCTTGCTCCATGCGGCCTTTGATCTGGGCGACTTCTTCAGGGCGCAAGGGGGTCGGGTCATTGCCCATGCCCACAAATCCTGTTACGCCAGGCGTATTCCGCACCACGTACCAGGAATCCTCGTCCATAATCATCTTGACGAGCATATACCCCGGAAAGACACGGCGCTCGACTTTGCGGCGCTTGCCGTCCTTAATTTCGATTTCTTCTTCCGTGGGCACTACCACATCAAAGATTTTGTCTTGCATATTCATGGACTCGATACGCTGCATGATGGAATGATGTACCTTGGTCTCTTGTCCCGAATAGCAATGCACGACGTACCAATGCGGTTGTTGGGCGAGATCATCCCGCGAGAGGATGCCATCACTAAACACCCCGACCACATCTTCAAGGTCATCACCGCGTTGGCTAGGGAGTTTTTCCTCGTCATCATTCAGGTGGATGGGGTCGAGGTCAATATCGCGTTCGTCATTATGTTGGGATTGATTGTCGGTCATGGTTGACCTCCGTTCGTTCTGGCTTACTTTACGTCGGTTCTCTCAATATATAATACCAGCTTAAACCACCTGCTATCAGAAAGAATGGAATCGCCACCAGTAAGAAGGTTGTTGTATCGGCCACGCCTTGTTCGAACCACCAACCATAAAACAGGTCAATCATCCCCAGCAGCGCGGCAAAAAAGATGGTCACCACAATGACAATGAACGTGAGCCGGCGTGCTTCTTCGGGGGTGGGCCAGGTGACCTTCTGTACTTCGGCAACTACGCCCCTAAAATATCGAACTATGCCGCCCACTAGGGGCAAGTTTTCTCCCCGCTTTTGGGCTTCGCGTTCGCGGGCCTTCATAGCTTCACGCCGAGAGCGTGTGCGGGTTTCTTTGGGCGCGGTGGTGTTTACGATACCGTCAGCAACCTCCCCCATTTCGTCCTCGGTACTATCATCGCTTTCATCGTCGTCACCGCGCTGTTGGCGGCGACGCGCGCGGCGGCGTTCGCGACGCTCCTCTATGGAAAGGGCTTCGCCTTCAACCTCGGTGATTCCGGTATCGCGTTCGTCATCCGGGTCTCGATTATCGCGCGTCTGAACCATTGTATCTCCCATCCATCTTGCTAGAGGTAATACACCGCCCGTTGAATGGGGCGGTGTATTTGATTGCTTGTTCGTGAGCAGGGCTAAGGCCCCGCTTACATCGCATGCTTAGAACTCACGTTATACCGTCGGCGCTACTTCGTTTCGCGATGAAGCGAGTGCTTCTGGCATTGTGGGCAATACTTCATCAATTCCAGGCGCTGTGTATCGTTGCGCCGATTTTTCATGGTCGTATAGTTGCGCGGCTTGCTGGCACATTCTGTGCAGGCCAAGTGAATAACCACGCGAGCGCCTTTTTTAGCCATGTCGAAACTCGTTCTACTTACTTGTTATTCGATAATTTCGGTGATAACACCGGCGCCAACGGTCAGGCCGCCTTCGCGAATGGCGAATTTGGAGCCTTTTTCCAACGCGATGGGCGAAATCAGTTCGACAATCAAGTTCACATTGTCGCCCGGCATCACCATCTCCACGCCTTCGGGCAGGCTAATCTCGCCGGTGATATCCACCGTGCGGATGTAGAACTGCGGCTTATAGCC
>DAOTVD010000246.1:0-3758 GCA_034437075.1 Anaerolineae bacterium | reverse complement strand
ATTGTCAGATGGGCCGAACGTTTGGTGCGCGGCTTGTAACGACCCCGCGCCCCGGCGCGCACGCGGCGCTGCGAGGGGCTTTCATCGACGTAGATTTCGGCAATATACAAATCTGCCGCGTTCAGTTCAAAATTCTCTTCGGCGTTAGCAATGGCCGAATCCAACAACTTGCCGACATAGGTCGCGCCTCGGTGGGGCATGAATTCCAGCGTAACTTGCGCTTGCTGGGCGCCCATATTGCGCACTTCGTTACACACCAGGCGTAACTTAAAGGCCGACATTGGCACATAGCGATGCGTCGCTTTGACATCCATCAGACGCTTACCTTACTCTCGACTTCTTCTCTTGCAAGTGGCCGCGATAGGTGCGTGTCGGGGCGAATTCGCCCAATTTATGCCCCACCATATTCTCGGTGATGTAAATCGGCACATGGCGCCGACCGTCGTGCACGGCAATCGTATGCCCGACCATCTGCGGGAAGATGGTGCTGCGGCGGCTCCAGGTACGCACGACTTTACGCTCGCGGGTTTCGTTCATTTGCTCGATTTTGGCGAGCAACTTCTCATCAATAAATGGCCCTTTTTTCAGGGAACGAGACATGGTTCTAATCTCCTCGTTTAACGCCGTTTATTACCACGACGCCGGACGATGTAGCGGTCGGTCACTTTATTGCGCCGGGTTTTCACGCCCCGCGCAGGTTTGCCCCAGGGCGTTTTGGGCCCAGGCATACCGATGGGCGCGCGTCCTTCACCACCCCCATGCGGATGGCTGGCCGGGTCCATGGCCGAACCCCGCACGGTAGGCCGCCACCCCATCCAACGACGGCGCCCAGCTTTGCCGAGCTTGATGTTCGCGTGGTCGGTGTTGCCCACCTGGCCAATCGTCGCAATGCAACGCTCGGAGACGCGGCGCATTTCGCCGCTGGGCAAACGTAGGGTCGCGTAGCCGCCTTCTTTAGCAAGCAATTGCGCAGAGGTGCCCGCCGAGCGTGCCAATTGGCCGCCGCGTCCGGGTTGGAGTTCGATATTGTGCACCATCTGGCCAACCGGAATATTCAGCAGCGGCAAGGCGTTGCCGGTATTCAGGTCTGCATCCGGGCCATTCATGATCGTATCCCCAACTTTGAGGCCCAGCGGCGCGATGATATAGGCTTTGGCGCCGTCTTCATACACCACTTTAGCGATGCGCGCCGAGCGATTGGGGTCGTATTCAATCGAGACGACTTCGGCAGGGATGCCGAATTTATCGCGCTTGAAGTCGATGATGCGATAGCGACGTTTGTGCCCGCCGCCCCGATGCCGAACGGTAATGCGCCCGGTATTGTTACGCCCGCCTTTTTTGCGCAAGTCGGTCATCAAAGATTTATCGGGCTTGACCTTGGTCAATTCTTCAAAGCTATAGCCCGTCATATCTCGCCGACCAGCGGAGGTTGGCTTATAAACTTTAACTGGCATTGTTTGTCCTCATGCACTCTGGCTGTCCGCAATAATTCCTGTGAGGCCCAGTTTTCTGCGAGCAGCGCACGGTCGTTATCTGGTGTTCACACGCCTAAACGTTGAACAAATTGATGGATTGCCCCCGGCGTACCTGGACAACAGCTTTTTTCCACTTCGACTTCCGAATGTAGAATTTGCGCCCCCGGCGGCCTCGTTTGGGGGGCATCACCAGGGTGTTAACGCGCTCGACATCCACATCGAAGCTGATTTCGACGGCTTCCTTGATCTGAATCTTGTTCGCGCGCGGATGCACTTCGAACGTGTATTGGTTCAGATCATCACTGGCAAAGTTGGCCTTTTCCGTGATGATGGGGCGCCGAATGACATCATACAGGTGAATTTCGCCTGTCATGTGGTGCTTCCTTCCTTAACCCAGATGCAACTGGATATTTTCTAGCGCATCCAGCGAGATGATCACTTTGTCATGCTTCAGCAAGTCGCGAATGTTCAAGTAATTCACGTTCAGCGCGGTGGCGTCTTTTAGGTTGCGCACGCTACGCGCCAATTCTTGCTGTTCCGCAGTATGCAGCACTAGGGCGTTGGTTGTGCCGGCGACACTGTGCAGCGCTTCGCGCATCAGCTTGGTCTTCACCTCATCGGGGGTCAGATCATCCACCAGGACGATTTGTTCATCCCGCACGAGGGCAGACAATGCGCTGCGTAGCGCTTGGCGGCGCATCTTTTTGGGCATACGCTTGGTATAGTTGCGGTTGTTACGTGGGCCATGTGCACGGCCACCCCCCACAAAAATGGGCGCACTACGCGCACCATGGCGGGCACGTCCGGTGCCTTTCTGGCGATACCATTTTGACTTGGTCAAATGCACTTCGCCGCGCGATTTCGTATGGGCGTTGGCTTGGCGCGCGTTGGCCATTTGGCGCACATACGCCTGGTGCATCAAACCCACGTTGACCTCGACGCCGAAGATATTTTCGGGCAGGTCAATCTCTTTAACCTGTTTGCCTGTGCGGTCTACGACTTGCATTTTCATCGTTGCTTGCTCCGATCTCCGTGGCCTTTGGCGGCGGTAACGATGACCACGCCACCCCGCGCCCCTGGCACGGAGCCACGCACCGCCAGCAGACTCTTTTCCGCGTCTACCAGCACGATTTCCAGATTCTTGATCGTGACCCGATCATTACCCATCCGTCCGCCCATGCGGGTGCCTTTGAGCACGCGCGACGGGTTCGCGGATTGGCCAATCGACCCCGGCGCGCGCTCACGGTCAGATTGACCATGTGTCTTGGGCGCCCGGTTGAAGTTATGGCGCTTCACCGTACCGGCAAAACCGCGACCTTTGCTCGTGCCGATCACATCTACCCGGTCACCTTCGTCAAACACATCACACATAACGACATCGCCTTCGGATAGCTCCACGTTGCCATTCATGCGAAATTCGCGCAGCACACGGAGATCGGGCAATGTCATCCCGTTGCGCTGCAGATGACCCTGGCGCGGTTTGTTCAGGCGCGAATCGCCATTGCT
This sequence comes from Anaerolineae bacterium, assembly GCA_034437075.1. GTDB lineage: Bacteria > Chloroflexota > Anaerolineae > Aggregatilineales > J027 > DAOTVD01. Next base: position 777 of record DAOTVD010000246.1, on the reverse strand, counting down.
GCGCGGGTTGAGTTCTTCGAAACCCAGTTGCACAGCCGAATAGCCATCGCGCTCAGGGGTGCGGATTTGCGTTACGTAGCATGGCCCGGCTTCAATGACGGTCACGGGCACGACCTCGCCATCTTCTTTGATGTACTGGGTCATGCCGACTTTCTTACCGATTATTCCCTTCATCAATACTGCCTCCACTGGGACTGCCGAGGGAAAGCCCGACATCATCCCGCGTCACGTTAAAGCTTGAGTTCTAAATCTTGATTTCGATGTCCACCCCAGCCGGCAGATTCAGCCGCATGAGGGTTTCCACAGTCTTGCTATCGGGGTCTAGCACATCGATCAGGCGTTTATGGGTGCGGATTTCGAAATGCTCTTGCGAGTCCTTGTCGATAAACGGCGAACGCTTCACGGTGAATCGTTCGATGTGGGTAGGCAGGGGCACGGGGCCCACTACACGGGCCCCGGTACGTTCCGCCGTCTCGACAATCCGGCTCGCAGATTGATCCAACACGCGATGATCGTAAGCTTTGAGACGTATGCGAATCTTCTGCTTTGCCATCCGAGAAACCTCAGTTATTCGATAATTTCGGTGATAACACCGGCGCCAACGGTCAGGCCGCCTTCGCGAATGGCGAATTTGGAGCCTTTTTCCAACGCGATGGGCGAAATCAGTTCGACAATCAAGTTCACATTGTCGCCCGGCATCACCATCTCCACGCCTTCGGGCAGGCTAATCTCGCCGGTGATATCCACCGTGCGGATGTAGAACTGCGGCTTATAGCC
>DAOTVD010000245.1:0-5367 GCA_034437075.1 Anaerolineae bacterium | reverse complement strand
TGCGGCAATAGAAATTCGGCCAAAGAAAGCCCTAAAAAAGTGAATTGGCGATTAGCATGGGGGTAGAACCAGTCGCCTTGTTCCAAAATGCGCACACCCTGATAAGGCAAAAACCAATAATCCGCGCGTTCGATGGTCAAGTCCCACACGGACGCAAAACTAATCAACTGTATCGCCAACAGCAACAAGGCACCGAACAATAAGAATCCACGAGCATCAGGGGCCATCGGGCGACCTCGTCTCTAACCAAACATCATCGTATACGGCGTGCAATTGCCGACCCTGGATGCTGCGCGTCTGCTCATGGGTTAGCGTTACGGTTAGTTGTCCATCATCTTGTAACGCTAGCTCACGCGGCACGAGCACGTAATAGGTCGTCCAATCAGTTTGTAAGGATAGCGTCTCGCGGCGTTCTCCGTTGATGCTGACGCTCACCGACTGGTCGGGAATGTCGGGGGTGGCGTTAATGATCAGCCCCAAGCGCAGATCATCTGTCGGTTGAACGGCCCAAAGGGTCAGCGTGGCAGACTGCGCCGGGCCAGCCCAGCGCACCGCGCGTTCGCCCCAACTTTCAGGGGCATACCACCCTTCCCCGGTAGCAAGCGAACTCTCCGGCCCGCCCAACGAGAGGCGATAATCCGGGCAGCCAGCCGGATGCCAGCGCGCCCGCCACATCTCTAGGGGGGGGAGCGTGTCAACATGGCAAAACATGCCCGACCACGCCAGCATGCCGCGCAAACTGTCCAGCGCCCAGGATTCGGCGGCAGTCGTGTCTAGCATTACGTACCCGATGCGCTCACGCGGCACGTAGGTCTGCCAAGCGCGCGCGACCCCTGCGGGGGTGTCTACGCCTGGCACCGCGCGAAAACCAAGGTAGGCCCACACCGGATGGGTTGTATAGGCGGTGAGATAATCGGGGGACAATGCTGGGACAAGGCCCCCTGCCAGGCGCTTATGATGCAAGGGCACTTGGGCTAAGGCCATGCCTGCTTGCCACGGAATCCCGAAGCTAGTCGTCTGGGTCGCATCCGTGGTCGCCAGGGGCGCGACAACTACCACATAAGGTTCAGGCTCGGCAGCGAGGCTTGCCAGTGCATCGGTATGGCTCAGAGATTGAGTCGGCACACCCCCCAGCCACCCGATCAGGCCCGCACCCATGACAATGACCAAGCTCAAGCGCGCGAGGCCCTGGGGTGCCATCAAAGCTAGGCTCAAAATGCCAAACACCACCGGGTATAGAAATAGGATAGCGCCGCCGACATCGGGCAAAGCATCTGGTACGAGCCAAGCATTAACGATGTGCAATGGTCGTATGCCCACCACCAGCCAACAAGCTGCATTTAGGACAACCAGTCCTGCCCAAAATTGGCGAGGCGAGATATCACGCGCCGGGCGCCACAGGGCCACTGCTAGCAAAGCGACCAGCATCATCCCCCACAATACGGCGGATTGTTCGAGCGTCATTTCTAAAGATGGCATCGGGGTAGGATAGCGTCCTGTGGTCGTACTGTTCAACAACGCGGCTAATGGAAATATTCCGATAAAAACAGCCAGAAGGATAACCCCAAATAACACCCCATCGCTATGCGCGGCGACGCGGCTCTCGCGCGTGACCCACCAGCGCCAAACCCCATAGGGTAGCAGCCAAGTCAAGATCAGGTTCCACCAAGCCGGACTCATCAAGATCAGCGCATAAAGCACTAAAACCACGCGCACCAAGCGCTTTAGCCCAGGACGCCGCAAATACGCATCCCACAGCCCCAACCAAAGAGGAATTAGGAAGACACCTAACCACGCTACCTGTCCCCCACTCACTAAAGTGTAGGTCACCGGATTGAACGCGAAGACCAAGCCCGCCAAAACTGCCAGGCCATGCACCATCCCTGCCGCGCGCCAATAGCCATAGGCCATGGCTCCGCCCAGGCTCAGGTACAAGGGATAAAGCAACGTATAGGCCGTCAAGCTTGGGAGCGCGATATCCGCCAATGAGAATAGGGCACTGCTGGGTAGGGATAGCCAGTTGAACCAGTTCACATCATTGGGATAAAGGACATAGGCATGACTAACCAAGTCGTAGTTTTCGGTGATGGCTTGCCATGGCCACCAAACCGCAAAAAAACTCAATGCACCTTCGTATTTCGCGCCCGGCAGAACGGTCGTGCGCCACAGATCATTCAGCAGGAGCAGGGCCAACAGACCATACAAGGCAAAGATGAGCACAAAGCTAGATCGAAAGTAACGGATATTCATATCGGGTAAGGGTTTTATAAAAACGCTAGAAGTATAGCACAAGAGCAGATAAAGTGTCTGTAGTACGGCAAAGCAAAAAAGGCGCTTGTCCCCATGACCTATTGCACTAGGGTACACAGGCCCTGCACGGAAAGCCTCCAGCCCCATACGTGGATATAAGATGTCGCATCGCCATTAGTCTGCATAAATGGGGTGCAGGTCAGCATGCTCCCGAAACCATTCTATCGTAGAGACAACCCCTTGCCGCAAAGAAACCTGCGGTTGCCAGTCCGTTTCAGATTGCAACCGCTGGCTATTGCCGACCCACACGTTAGTATCCCAGATGCGGTTATCCATCGTCCCCCATTGCGGTTGTGCGGCCACATCCAGAACCTCGCGAACCACCGTTACAATCTCGCGTAACGTGGTTTGCTGCCCAGTGGCGACGTTATACACCGCCCCCGGCGCGATGGCTGCTTGGGCGACGGTCAAATACGCGGCGATAACATCCGCAATGTAGATATAATCGCGCGCGGTTTCGGGGCTTACCAAGGGGGGCCAGGTGCCCTCTAAGCCGTGCATCACCAGCTTAGGGATCAACCGTCCGGGGTCTTCGTAGGGGCCATACACCGAGTATAAGCGCAGGGTCGTGATCGGCACATGGTGTTTCTGGGCGGTATATCGGCAAAACAACGTCGCAGCGGCTTTGAAGACCGCATAATGGCTATTCGGCTCTAGCCAGGTTTCCTCGTGCGCGGCATGGTCTTTGAAACCGTATTCCGAAGACGACCCCGTATTAACGAACGCCTCGAAGCCCTGTTGCAAACACGCCTGCACCAAGTTGACCGTCCCCAGCAGGTTGGTCTGCATGATCTGATCCACATCCGTTTGCCAGGAATAGGCCCCATGCGCGGCCAGGTGAAAAACCCACTCGGGCTTGATGCGCCCCACCGCCGCCTGTACATTCTGAGCATCTTGCAAATCTACAACATGCAAGGGGGTATCCAGGCCAGCAATGCGCCAGCCTTGGTGGCCCTGCCGAACGAGTAAATGTACCTCGTGCCCCTCCGCCAGCAGGTGACGCGCTAAATTGGCCCCTACAAAGCCTGTGCCACCCGTGAGCAAAACTCGCTTGGCCATGTTTACTTCAGAAATTCGCGATAATCGAACACATCCAAATATTGCCAGGTATATTCCGCAATGGTGGTTTGTTCTGCGGAGGAGAGTTCTTGGGCAGTGGCGCGGTTGACCTGCGGCGTCACTTTGCGCAGCGTGCCCCAGGGATAAACTTCGTCAAGTGCCTGGCCATTCCAACTCGGGCGCTGGAGGGCGGCGGCGTTCGGTTCTAGGCCCAGTTTTTCGCAGATGGGGCCAAGGGTAGCGCTCGGGTTGGCCATCACGTCCTCGACGCGCACGACATGCATTCGCTCGGGATATTTCTGCTGAAAATACAGCGCGTAATACTGGTTCAGCGTCCAGGCGCGCATGTAATTGTGCAGAGATAGCGGCACGGGGCGCTTTTTGGTATCCGCATAGGCCGACCAGGGATTGCGGACGACGTGCAGCACATGCGCGTTGGGCAGGGCGTCGAGTATCTTCGCGGTATCTACGACAAAAATCGGACTGTAGCCGACATAAACGGTTTCTTCGCCCGTGCGGTTGTAGTCTTGCCAGGCGTCAAACGTCGCACGGAAAAACGCGGCGACGTTGTCGCCATCGGAGCGGCCTGTCGCTTGCACATATTCGATGTAAATATCGCGTCGGTTATCATCGGAAAAGTCAAAAGGCATGTGCCGAAACTTGCTGACATGCGGCGTGCGAGCCCGCACTTTACCTTCTTCGTCAATGATGGCGTGGTAATCCTGGGCCGGGGTGGCGTCCAGGCCAAACACGGGCCAGCGATACTTGACTGGGAACATTGAGGTTAGCGGGTCTTGCACCAACCGGGTGCCGATTTGGGATTCGAAGGGATACACAAACATTTGTGGATGCCCATCCAGCATCCGGTGGGTGGTGTTGCCACCATTCTCATACATCGCGCCTAACATCAGCAGGCGAATATCATTGCTCATGCGTCTGATCCTCTGTCATAAACGTGTAAAATAACTTGCGTTCGCGCGCGGTAGCCCGTTTTTGGTGGCTCTGGAAGGGAAAGCCCAGCGTCCAGCGGCGCGGCACCAGTTCAATAGCAAATAGCTGATTGCCATACGGCCAGGTGATACTCCCCAGGACTTGCCCGGATTGCATATCAATGGCATGCAGCGCGCAGGTACTATCCGCGACATTCAACCCCGGCGCATACTGCGCGAAGCGGGGCAACACGCGCGAGGTGCCGACAAAGCCAATCGACTCGTGAAAAGCCAGGCCGCGCGTCCAACCCGGGAGCTTGAAGACGGGGTGAAAATGGCCATCTTCAATATACCCCAATTCCCCATAGCCGCTATTATCGACCCAGACGGTATCGGCATAGAAGCGGGCCGAATGAGGCCGGGTCAGTCCGCGCGCGACGACCTCGCGCGTGGCGCCCGAGAAAATCACGCCGCGCCCATCCACCGGGAAATTCTGATGGCCAGGCCGCCGCGCCGAAAGATAATCTAACGAGGCCGAAAAGTACGAGCCCGCCAGGTCATCCCCCGCCGCGATAGAATTAAGCTGGATGTGGTTTTGCTCAAAAACGGGGTGTCCTTCATGCTCAATGCACCGGGGGTGCCAAACACGCTGGTAGGTACCGTCCGTATCAAAGGCGATCACGGCATTTTGCCCCACCGCGTTAGCATGCAAGCGGTCGCCAATGAAGGCCAGGTCATGGATATACAGGCTGCCTGGATAGAAGCGCGTTTGCACAGGCACCAAGGGGCGTTGGTTGAGCGGTTCATCGTAGGGCATATCCGCCCGTGGTAGCGTATCCACCACGGGCTGAAACGCCATCACCTGATTCGGGTTGCGCGTGGCGGCCAAGTACAGCACAGCGCGTTTGGCGTCATACGCCAACCCCGAAGGGTGCGGCAACTGCATGAAACTGATCTGCGGTTCGCCTGCGTGTATCGTCAGAGCCAGCACTAGATGCTCATATTCGCGCGTGACGATCAAGGTCATGTCCATGGCGGCCAGAGTTTCCCACCAGGCACCCTGCGTGGT
>DAOTVD010000244.1:0-8780 GCA_034437075.1 Anaerolineae bacterium | reverse complement strand
GCTTCGATGGGTTTCACCCCCACGATATAGCCGCCTTCCAGATAGTACACCCGGTAATGATCGCCATCTTGCAAGGCGCGGAACTGGTAGCGATCCAGCGGGAATTCCTCGCCACCGATGCGCGCGCGGCGGCTGATGCCGCTAATGAGCCGGGCCTGGCCGCGTATATCCTTCAGTTTTGGATTCTGCAAGGCCAGCGCCAGGCCGCGCGCGGTGCGCGCATTGGTGGCCGTGCTGATGCCTGTGATGATAATCAGCAAAATGAACAATACGCTGGCATCCACCGTCGCGAATAGCAGGATGGAAATCGCCCCGGCGATGGCACTCGTGGCCGCCCCGGCCCAATAGCCACGCAGGCGAGCGCGCAAAAGCGTCTTCTGCGTGTCGGTCAATGCGCCGCGCGCGTTGCGTTTCAGGTCTTTTGGCGTAAAGCCGAACGCGGTTTCTAAACTCTGGCGGCTCATTCGGGCGCCTCGTCCAGTGGTTCGGCGGAAAGAATGCCCGCCATGCGTCCTTGCTGCAAAAAGTAGACTTGGTAGGGCGCGCCCTCGGTGAACGCGCGGCGCTGGGGCGTGGTTAGGTAAAAGGCTGCATCGCCGACCGTCATGCGCATATCCGGCCCGTGATGGGCAGGGCCGCCGACCTGCTGCACGGGGTGCTCGCCGCTGATGGCCGCGCGCAAACCGGTCATCTGCTGCCAAGAGATATAGAAAAAGTAGGCGAACAGGGCCATGGGGATGGCCGCCAGCCAGCCCACCCCAAAGGGATTAACCAGCCCCAGCCCCAGCAGTAGCAACAACAAGGCAATGTTGGCCGTCAACACGCCATAGTAGCGCATCAGCAAGCGCTCGACGCCCGTGCGTTGTCGTTCGGAAAGTTGCCCGGCGCGGTTGGCGGCCAGGTCGTCGTCATCAAAATGCAGTACAGATTGTAATGTGCTCATAGGCCCGAGTATAACGAGGGGCGCGGCCTTTGGCTATAACCTGGCGCAGGATACACGGCGCGCTTGCATTAAAGTGGGCCGTGACAGACTTTTTGGGTATCCCCTCAATCGCGCGTGGAAATTGGGCATCGCATAGAGTCCTGAAAATAAGCAAACTCGTGACATGCGTTTAGACGATTTCGATCCCAACAGCATAGCAGACGAACAGCTACGCGCTGTTGTCAAAGCGTTGCTGAATGTGCTTGAAGCTCAGCAAGCTGAAATCAAGGCGTTGCGCGACGAGATCAAGCGCTTGAAGGGTGAAAAAAGTCAGCCCAAGTTCAAAGCATCTCCGCAGACCAGCCAGGATGTGTCGTCGGAGTCAGAACGGCGTGAGCGTCGTCGTCAGCGCAAGGGTCGTAAACACAATCAGATCGTGATCGTGTACGATGCGTTCGGCCTGGATGCCGCCGAGCGCGCGCTGATTGAGCAGGTGACGAAATATCCGTATGGGGAGGTGTGCAAGGGTGTTACAGGTATTCGATGTGGTTGCGCATATTGTCCGTATTGCGGGTGCTGTGTAGATGTTCCAAGCCGCGTACCCAATCGCCTATCGAAGTATTGGCATAAGGCGCGACGATAATGCCTGCATGTTCATGGCCTTCCGCTGCTAGACGCACGAAATCGTAATCATGAGTACAGATCACACGGCCCATCTCATGTGCACGAATTAAATGATTAATGTCAGAGTCGCCAAGGGCATCTAGTTCACGCGCCGTAACGACGTCAATCCCACGTTGGCGTACTTGCTGTGCGATGGCGATCTGTACACTTTCATCAAAGTACAGGCGGATGGCGTTGTCCAAGGCCCTGTTCCTTGGCTTGGCGGATGCGTTCGTCGTTGGCTTCGATTTGTGCATCAATCTCGGCCTGATGATCGTAATAGTACGCTAAAGCAGCGTGGACTTGAGCTAGCGAAATCTGTAACTGATACGCGAGTTCTTGGGGTGTATAGCCGTGAAAGCGATGATGAGCCGCCACATCTTGCACGCGCAGGGTTGTTCCCGCGATGATGGGGCGTCCGTTGCGTATTTTGGGGTCGGATACGATGGTATCAATGCTTAGAATCGTTCGGTCGCTCATGCGCGTTCCTTTCTGCGTCCTTGTGCCTATGATAGCATAGTCGTGCTGGTCAAGGGGGTGGTTCCGTTTCAGTTTTTCACTTCAAAAGCGGAACCGAGGCGCATCCTCGCCGATGACGCTTAGCGTTGTTTTCGATACGGGTGTGCTGATTACGGCCCTATGCGCTGCGTCCAATCCGCTGGGCCGCCATGCGCGCACCAAGGATATTCGGGGCGATGGAACCCACCTGTAATTCGGCCAAGGGGCCAGAGACGAATAAGCCAGGCATCCATTGCAAATGCGTATCCAGAAGCGGATACCCGCAAGCCTAACGTCTCGATATATGGATGATGACGCTGAGCGAATGGTTCTGGACATCATGCTGACCATTAATGACGAGAGGGTTACCATTACGCTGCCGGTTAATCGGGCTAACGCTATGATGGGCGAAATGGATGATCTGCAGATGGACGACGATTCGTAAAGCGTCCAAGGCTGACGTTTCCAAACCATGCCGCAGGCGTCGGCAGTGCCACATATCATCGTTTCGTATGCCGATACTCAATTAAATTTCCCGTTAATCATGTTCAACCCAGCCGAGTACCCCTAGCCTGAGAGCGGCCCATACCCGCGTTAAGTTTCGGCGTCAACCGTGTTGTAGAAAGTTCGCGCAGGATGCCCTAGGATAGAGACGAACCAGCTTGCACCCTATACGTGCTGCTGTTGCATAAACAGGTAAGGGTATGCATCATGATAACCATAGACCGTACACGGCAACCGCTAGTCCTCATATCCAAGGATAACCCGCCCACCGAAAGCCAATTCCAAGCTCGCAAAAACGTGCTTGAAAGTGTCCTTATTCGCGCGGGAGATGACCGCTCTGCCATCATTTATCTTCATGGGGGTCGGCACGCGCTGCTGAATCCTACGCGCATCAAGGACCCGCTGGCTCAACCAGCGGATGATCTGATTACGACTTCCGAACCGCAGGCGGCTGGGGCCAACATTTTGTATTGGCGAGAGGACTGATGCCATGGTGATGGATAAACGGCTGCTAAGCCTGACAGAGGGTACCCGGCATCTAATGGGTGTCGTGGTGGGTATGGGTTGGCTCATCGTTGTGCTGAATCTGCTACAAATCACCTTTATCGGCCAGGCCATTGATGGAGCCTACGCCGGCGATGCCGACTTGTCTATGGTGGTGCTCGTCTTCGCATGTATCATCGTCCTACGAGCAGTGCTGAACTGGGGCGCGCGCATGGTTTCACATCGTGCTGCCAGCCATATTAAGCTCCAATTGCGCGACCGACTCTATGCGCACTTCACGAAACTCGGCCCCGGCTTTTTGTCCGGGGAGCGCACGGGCGAATGGGTCAATACGGCGGTTGAAGGCGTGGAAACGCTGGAAGTCTTCTTCGGGCTATATCTGCCGCAGTTAGTGCTGGGGCTTACGACGCCGCTCTTGATTGCGGTCTATATTGGGTTTATCGATCCGCTCTCCGCTGCGATCTTATTGCTGAGCACACCGTTAATTCCGGGGTCATTGGGCATGATCGCCAGCCGCTTCAAGAAAGTCAGCAAGCGCTATTGGGCAACAGCGAGCGAACTCAGCGCGCAATTTTTAGACAGCGTGCAAGGTTTGCCGACGCTGAAGATGTTCAACCAGGGGCAACCCCAGGGCGACCGTATCGCGGCCCAATCAGAAGATTTGCGGCAAGACACCATGCGCTTGCTGGCCGTTAACCAGGTATCGCTATTTTTTATCGATTGGGTGTCTGCCCTGGGCACGACTGTCTTGGCGAGTGGGCTGGCGATGTGGCGACTGGAAGCGGGTGCCATCACCATCGGCGAGGCGATCATGATTGTGCTGATTAGCGTCGAACTCGCCCGTCCATTAATCCTCTTGGGCGCTTTTTTCCATGCTGGCGCGGCGGGTATTGGCGCTGCGAAGCATATCTTCAGCGCCCTGGAAACCGAACCTGCCGTTAAAGAAAGCCAGCATCCCCGCCAACCCAGTGCCGTCGTGCCGCGTGTGGTATTCGAGCACGTCACGTTTGCCTATGACCATGGCCAACGGCCAGCCCTGCACGATCTATCGTTAACAATTGAGCCGGGCAAAACCGTGGCGCTGGTCGGCCCCAGTGGCGCGGGTAAGAGCACGGTCGCCAGCCTGCTTTTCCGCTTTTTCGATCCACAATCTGGCTGTATTTCGTTCAGTGGCCATCCGTTGCCAACGCTCTCTATCGACTGGTTGCGCTCGCAGTTGAGCCTGGTATCGCAAGATACGTATCTGTTTTATGGCACCCTGGCCGAGAATCTGCGTTTGGCGAAACCCGACGCAACCGATGAAGACTTACGCGCGGCAACCCAAATGGCCAATATCTATGATTTCATCGGCGGCCTGCCACACGGATTCGACACGCTGGTTGGCGAGCGTGGACTGACCCTCAGCGGCGGACAGGCTCAGCGGTTGGCCATCGCGCGGGCAGTCCTCAAAGATGCGCCTGTCGTCGTGCTCGATGAAGCGACCTCGCATGTGGATGCGGAAGGCGAAACGGCGATCCAAACCGCCCTGCGGCGGTTCACCGCCGAGAAAACCGTTTTGATTATCGCGCACCGATTAAGCACCGTGCGCTATGCCGATCAGATTGTTGTGATGGATCATGGGCGCGTCGTTGAAGCCGGGAGCCATGCCGAGTTACTCACCCAGAAAGGCCTGTACGCTCGGCTGGTTGCCACCCAAACCGCGTCGGTAACCTCGCCACAAATCGACTTATCTACCGAGGGAGTATCCTGATGAGCCAATGGCAACTTTTGAAGCGCTTGTTGGGCATGATCCAGAGCCAATGGCCCGTGATGCTCTTGTCGATTGCCATGCGCATCCTTAACCAGAGCTTCGCTATCGCGCTGCTGGTGATGGGTGCTTGGGGGGTGAGGTCTGTAATGGAAGGCCAAGGCGGTCACATCATGCCCTTGCTGTTGGCGATGGTGGCCTTAGGCCTCTTGAAAGGCCTTTTCCGCTATCTGGAACAATTTACGGGGCACTACCTGGCTTTTCACCTGTTGGCGAAGTTGCGCCAAGCGTTTTACCGTCGCATGGAACACCTGGCACCAGCAGGATTGGTTGATACGCGCAGCGGCGATTTGATCTCGCGCGCTATCGCGGATGTGGATCGCATTGAGGTATTCTATGCCCATACGATCGCCCCGGCAGTTGTGGCGATTGTTGTTCCTGCCTTTGCTCTGACATTCCTGGCGTTGCAATTTCATTTTGTGTTGGCTGTGGTGCTACTGCCGTTCCTATTGGCGTTGGGTGTGCTGTTGCCCTGGGTATTCAACCGACGCAGCCAGCAAATCAGCTTACGGACACGCGAGGGCACTGCGGAGGTCAATGCGCATCTGACGGATAGTATTCAAGGGCTGCGCGAAGTGCTGGTTTTTGGCCATGCCGAGCGGCGTCGCAAGGAGATTTGGGAGCGGGGTGACCGGGTGACGCACCTTCAGCAAGGCGCTGCCAATCTGGCGGGTTTGCAGAATGGCCTGATGGATGCTTTGATTGCCGCCGGGACATTGGCCGTACTAGCGGCGAGTATCTGGCTGTGGCGCGAAGGCGCTTTGGAACTGGCCTTCTTTCCACCGGTGTTGGCATTGGCGATTATGACTTTCGGCCCGATCATCGCCGCCAGCGGTGTGATCAACGAGTTCAATACGGCGATGGCAGGGGCTAACCGTCTGTTTACCTTGATGGACCGTGAACCGCTGGTCGATGATGGCGCTATCACACAAGTGGTTCCGCGCGAGCATAGTCTGCACTTCGAGAACGTGTATTTCGCGTATCAGCCCATCAATCCCCAGAACAATGGCACAGATGCAGCGTGGGTCCTGCGCGGCATGAGCTTTGATGTGCCGGAAAACAGCACGGTGGCCCTGGTCGGTTTTAGTGGCGCGGGCAAATCTACGATCATCAATTTGCTGTTGCGTTTCTGGGATGTGCAGGCGGGGTGTGTCCGCGTGGGTGATGTGGATGTGCGCGACCTGCCGCAGACCACCCTCCGAGATCAATTCGCGGTCGTCTCGCAACAAACGCATGTCTTTTACGCCACCATCAAACAAAACTTGCTGTTGGGCAAGCCTACGGCCACCGACGAGGAAATTAAGCGTGCCGCCCGGTTGGCCAATATCCATGACTTCATCTTGTCCTTACCAGAGGGGTACGATACGCTGGTGGGTGAGATGGGCGTCAATCTTTCTGGCGGGCAACGTCAAAGGCTGTCCATCGCCCGCGCATTGCTGAAAGATGCACCAATTTTGCTGCTGGATGAAGCCACGTCTAATCTGGATGCTCAAACGGAGCATGATATTCACGCCGCATTGCGTGATCTGATGCAAAGTCGCACGGTATTGGTGATCGCGCATCGGCTATCGACGGTGGTTAATGCCGACCAGATTCTTGTTCTGGAAGGCGGTCAGCTAGTTGAACAGGGCACCCACCAAACCTTGATGGCCCAAAACGGCATATATACCCGGTTGTTCGCACAACAGCAGGATATACTCGAACTCGGAATGGTGTAGGCTTGGGACGACGCCAACCCCATATCATGATATCATGATGACGATACCAGCGAACCAACGACCATAACCATATGAATATAGAAAAGCGTGGCTTGCTATGTTGAATGCTATTCGAGTGCTGTTGCCATTCCTGAAGCCCTATCGGGGCAAGATGTTCTTAGTCTTGATCAGCATCTTGATCGTCAGCGGAGCGGGCTTGCTCGCACCCTGGCTTGTCCGTGAACTGGTGCGCGTCGTACGGCTGGCTGAAGGCGACCTGGCAACGGCGTCGCAAAGTCTTACGAGTATCACTGTGGCGTTGCTGGTGGTGTACATGCTGCGGAGTGCGGGGCAGTTCATCAACTTTCATGTCTCGCATGTGGTCGCTTTTGGGGTCGTGCATGACTTGCAAGTAGCCGTTTACGAACAATTACAACGCTTCTCACCCGGATACTTTGCCGATCGCCAGACTGGGGAAATCGTCTCGCGCGTGGTCAAAGATACCGTGGACGTGGAACCCGTGATTGCGGATGTGGTTTATGATTTTGTGGTCAGTTTTCTGTTGGCGGTTGGCATTATCATTGTGCTATTGACGCTCAATCCGGGCTTGACCCTTTTGGCGTTGCTGCCGGTGCCATTTGCGTTGGGTGCGGTGCTCTTGCTTGCGCTGCCGATGCAACGCGCCTTTCGGCAAGAGGGTGAAGACTACGGCGCGATGAGTGGCCTTGTACAGGATAATGTCTCTGGCATCAAAGAAATACAGGTGTTCAACCGTGAGCAGCAAGAGTTGGCGCGTGTGCAGGGCGTTTCGGGCCGCTACGCCGGGCAATCGATCCAGGCGCGCAAGCTGACCGCCCTTCTGTTTCCGTCTATCGAGGGAGCAACGGGTATGAGCATCATTCTGGTGGTATGGTTCGGGGGGCGGCAAGCGCTGGATGGTACAATCCCGGTTGAAGACCTCGTTGCGTTTGTGCTCTACCTTACGACATTCTACCAGCCATTATGGTTACTGCTCGGCACGCTAGAGAGTTTACAGCGCGGCATGACGGGCGTGAACCGCATTGACGATGTGCTGAAGATGGCCCCCGAAGTCGATGACCCGCCACAGGGCGTTGATCCGGGGCGTCTCGCAGGACGTGTGTCGCTGGACGGGGTGCATTTTGCGTATCGGGAGGGTATGGACGTGCTCCACGACATTACCTTCACCATCCAGCCAGGGCAAACGCTGGCTTTAGTTGGGCCGACAGGCGCGGGCAAGAGCACGGTCGTCAGTCTAGTAGCGCGCTTTTACGATCCGCAGGCGGGACAGGTGCGCATTGATGGTGTGGACTTACGTGAGATGCGGCTGGGCGCATTGCGTCGGAATCTGAGCATAGTGTTGCAAGACGTCTTTCTGTTTAACGGCACGGTGCGCGAAAACATCCGCTTTGGCCGCCCCCACGCGACGGATGAGGACATTCTTGCAGCGGCCCAGGTGGCGAATGCCCATGAGTTCATCCTTGCCTTGCCGAATGGCTACGATACGCTGATTGGCGAGCGCGGCGTGAAGCTCTCCGGCGGGCAGAAACAGCGCCTGAGCATTGCACGTGCGGTATTAAAGGATGCGCCAATCTTGATTCTGGATGAGGCGACCTCGTCCGTGGACACCGAAACAGAGGCCCAAATCCAGGAGGCGCTGGAACGGCTGATGGCAGGGCGCACCGCCATTGTAATTGCCCATCGGTTATCGACTGTCCGCAATGCCGATCAGATCATTGTGCTGGATGATGGGCGCGTAGTTGAGCGGGGCAGTCACGAAGAAATTGTCAGCGAGAACGGACTATATGCGCGTTTGGTTGCGCGCCAAAGCGCGGCCCTGATTTCCTAAGGCTTTTCCAAGTATTTAACTATGCCGCTTGCTTTTGTCGAAAAGGATACCGGCTTGATTTTACCCCCCTCTAGCTCCCCCCGAATTCGGGGGGAGAACTTACTCGTGCGCATAATAGCCCCTCCCTGAATTCGGGGAGGGGTAATTATTTTTCTGGAAAAGCCTAAGTCCTGATAAGTTTGAATGCCATCTCACGAAGGCCGAGCGCTTGCTCTTTTTTGTATCGCCCCAAAACCGTGCTAGCTGGCGCGCGGGACGACGCGGACCAGCCCTGCCACCGTCTTTCCGATATACTGTTGCGTGTCGCCAATCTGAATG
>DAOTVD010000243.1:0-4066 GCA_034437075.1 Anaerolineae bacterium | reverse complement strand
GGGGATTAATCAGGTTTGATCGTCAGGAGGGGGTAAATCGTCCAGAATATCGCGGATGGCCTGGGGGCTAATGTCGGACTGAGCCGACTTGGAATAGATCGTCAGCAAGATAACCTGATCCGCCAGGCGCAGGTAGTAGATGACGCGGAAGCCGCCGCTTTTGCCCTTACCCGCCGAGGGATTCTTCAGGCGAACCTTGTACACATCATGGCCCACACCCGGCACCTTGTCGCCAGGGCGTTCGTCGCGTTCTAATTGGTTAACTAGACCACGTACTTCTTTGGTTACAGACAAGTACTTCTTTTTGAGCGCTTTGATGCTTTTTCTGAATTCAGGCGCTAAATCAACTTTGGTAGCCATTGATAAGCTATTCGTTTTCTAGCTCATCCAAAACTTCGTGCGCCGGACGCACATCACCGGCCAAAGCTTCTTGCATCCCACGCTTGATACTCGCCAGAATTTCCTCATCGGTCGGATCATCCAAATAATCTTCAATAGCCTCGCTCACAAGGGCATCCAGAGATAGGCCGCGTTGCTGAGCTATATCGCGCAATTGCGTTAGGACTACTTCGGACAAGGTCAGTTTTAGCTCGATTTGTGTCATGGGTCTCGCCTCCACAAATTGTCAAATCATGTTCCTATTGTACTGGATTTTGGGCAGAATCCCCGAGTTTCGTAAAGTTCGGGCCTTCAAATGTTCAGTTCAATAGCGTGGCACGTCAGCCAATTCAGGATGTGCTGTTTCAGATAACAGGTATCGGGGGATTCTGACGACGCCTAGAGATTAACGATCACTTACCGCGATTTAAACTGCATGAGCTTGTGTTTGCGCGATTTCGCGTTAAAATGAACACAAAACAACACAAACGAGCGTAAACGAAAGTAGATTCCGATGACTACTGATGACCTGCGCTACGCAGAAGAACGTCAGACTCATATCTTAGATGCCCTTCATCAAGACGGTCGGGTGGACGTGAATAGCTTGGCGGTAACCTTTGGCGTATCAGCCCAGACCATTCGTCGTGATCTGGCCGAAATGGAAAAGCGTCATCTGTTGCAGCGCACGCATGGCGGTGCCATTCTGCCAACCCCATCTTCCAAATATGACGCGACTTTCTCCGAGCGTCAGACGCGCCACATTCAGGAAAAGCAGCGCATCGGCACCCTCGTTAGTGACATCGTGAACGATGGCGAAACGCTCGTTATTGATGCCGGAACAACGACTTTGGAAGTCGCCCGCAAATTGCAGCACAAACAAGATCTTACAGTCGTCACGAATGCTTTGAATATCTGTGCTGTATTGTCCGAGGCACCGGGTATTGAGCTATTTGTGCCTGGCGGACAATACCTTGGTTCCAATCGAACGTTAGTCGGTTCCAGCGCGGAAGCCGCGATCCGTCAATTTAATTTTGACAAAGCCATCATCGGTACGAGTGCCGTCGATTTCGACCGCAACACGTTGTGCATGCCGAACCTACCCGAAGCACGTATTCAGCAGGCGATCGTATCCGTGGCGAAAACAATTGTCGTCGTCGCCGACCATTCAAAATTCGGCCACAACGCTTTTGTCGCCTCGATAGCACTGGACCATGTCGATATGGTCGTATCGGATGCACAACTTTCCGTTGAGTACCAGCAAGCCTTAGAGGCGTTTCAGATCACGGTCATGACTGCTTAATGCAGTATGGCAATATCTTGACCAACAGCCCCAGGAGGTGCGTATAAGCGCGCGATATTCAAACCGTGTTTGGAAAAATTCATCCGCCGTTTCGTTTCAGTAAGGATATAGTACAAGAAGTTCGCACTATGAAAATTCGACTATTGATGAGTTTAGTGCTCAGTGTAGCCGTTGTAGCGGCTACATTGGGCTTGGCTCACCCCAACACACCCGTACAAGCCCAGGATAATAGCACAGGGTCGCTCATCGAAGATACCTCTCCAGAAGCCATTCGTGCTTTGTTGGAGGCCGAAGGGGGCCAGCTATTGATCTACTACCCCGTTGGCTCGAACTTCCGTCGCTGGCTCAACGATACGCTAGTGCCCGGCTTCGAGAATCACATCCGTGAAACCTACGATTTTGACTTGCAAATCGGCCTACTCTCGACGGGCGGCGGAGATGCCGCGTTCTGGCAGCGCCTGGAAGCCTTCCGGAATGGCGGTGGCGAACCTGGTGAATTCGACATCGATGTGGTGCGTGTCGCGCCCGATTTCCGCACGCTCGATGCTATCGAGGCCGGGTGGTTCTTGCCCCTGTTGCCCAATCATGCCAATGTCGCACCGAATCTGGAAACTGTTAATGAACCCGGGGTGGCAACGTTTACTTTGGATGGCACAAGCTATGCTATGCCGTTCTACCAACCAACAGTCTCCATATTTTATAACAGTGATGAAGTCGAAAATCCGCCGCGTACTGTGGAAGAACTCGGCGCTTGGGTTGCGGATAACCCCGGCCTATTCACCTATGAAGATCCACGTAGCTCGTCGGGGATTGGCTCTGGCACGATGTTCCTGATGTCCGTTTTCAATGCCTTTGGCGATGTCAACGATCCCTCTACCTGGGATGATGCCTGGGATTTCCTGAACGACATGCAGCCCAACATCTATCCGAATCCCACCACTGGCGAACAAGCGCTCGAACTCATGCGCCGGGGTGAGATTCACATGATGGCTTTCTGGAACGACTGGGGCTTGTTTTCGCGTGAAACCCTGGATATGCCGTTCCTAGCAAACTACATTTTAGAGTCTGGGATGCCAATTCGCAACACACCCTTCGCAATCCCGGCAGATGCCGCCCATCCAGTCGCCGCCTTGTTGTTCATTGACTATGCTATGTCGCCGGATATGCAGGCGAGTCTCGGGCAGGTCATGCGGCAAATTCCGGCTACGACGAGCGATACCGCCTGGGAGCAGATTCCCTCCGATGCATTTGGTTTCGAATATGACTACATCGAGGCTAACACGTTCCCGGCTTTCAATAGCCGCGAAAATGTTGACGCGATTCGCGCTATAGCCGAAGGCTGGAGCGAGCGCGTGCTCGGTCGGTAGACCCCATTAAACGAATGTCGCCCATTCCCGCTGAGTGGGCGGCTTTCTTTCTGACGCAGACTGACGCAGAACACTGGCCTAGGAATACTTATCCCATAAGGAACGCTGATGAGAACCTCAAATATTCGCTTCATCGAAGATGTCTGGCGAGCGACACGGCCTTACCTGCTGCTCTTGCCTGCCGTGGTTGTCTTGCTCGCCTTTTTTATCTTACCCATGGAAAATGCATTCTCGCTAAGCATCCGAGGAACGGACAACACAACCAGTTTAGAATGGTATACCCGCTTCAGTGAGTCTGCCTATGTAGAAGACCTGTTCTTCACGCTTGGCATTGGCTTTGGCACGGCGCTGATCTGTGTGGTGCTGGCACTTCCATTGGCCTTTCTGCTGGCGCGCCCCTTTTTTGGGCGCACCGTGCTCTATGTCATCATCTTGATCCCGCTGGTGGTGCCCCACATTATCGCAGCGTATGCTATCTGGTTGGCGCTGGCGCGTCGCGGCCCGGTTTTCGCATTTCTTGTCGATCATTTGGGTGTATTGGAACGCGCACCGTTATTGGTTACTGACTGGACAGGATTGGTCATCGCCCTGGTTTGGAAGTTCTTGCCCATCACCACTCTGACTATTGCGGCCAGCCTAGAAAATCTTGACCGCGCGTTGATCGAAGCCGCACGTGACATGGGAGCACGCAGTTGGCGTCGGCTATTAGAAATCGTTTTGCCCTTGCTCACGCCCGGCATTCTGGCTGGATTTGCCCTGGTCTTCATTTTGGCCACAGCCCAATTCACCATTACCATGATTGTCTACACCGGCACGAAGGTCACGACGATCCCACTCGGCATCTATTTCGAGACTATTGGCTTTGATCGTTGGGAATACGGCAGTGCATTGGGGATCATCCTGACCCTGGTCACGCTGACTTCACTCGGGGTTATCACGACACTCGTCAGGAGGATGTACCATGCAACCGTCCTGGACTAGCCGCTTACTGACCGCGCTTCTCATCCTCAGCGTGGCGGCT
>DAOTVD010000242.1:0-14205 GCA_034437075.1 Anaerolineae bacterium | reverse complement strand
GTTACGCACTCACTTATGGAGAACGCAAAACAAATCCGTATAAAACCGAGGGCTTAAGCCCTCGGTTTTGGCAGAAAAAACATTTGTGTTTGTTTTGAACTGTCCATTAGAATCCAAGGGGTTAAAACCCCTTGTTAACCTATAGTGACCTTTCGTGGCCACTTAACAAGGGGCTTCAGCCCCTTGAAGAAAGCCGATTTTGATAAGGCTGCGTAACGTCAGTAAATAATCACCCTGGGCCTTGCGGTTATATCTCAAGGCCCCAGTTCGTCTAACCTGGCAACCAACCAGGCCAGAGCGGCTTCCTGGGTATTGAATGCGCGCGCGTTGGTACGCGCTTTGATCGGAAAACGAGAGAATGCGCCTTGCATAAAGCGAAAAGCCAGATGGTTTTCAACCACCATCGCAAATGATTCGCGCAGATTATCGGGCGTTTGTTCATCGGCAGCCCAGGCCCGCGAGACGGCATACGGGGTTGGGAAGAACTTATCATCAAAGATCATCATCCGGCGCAGATGGCGCCCTTCCCGCGCTGCTTCCTGATCGTGGCGCGTGCTCATCTCATACCACGCATCGACCGTTTGGCGCATACTGCCCTGAGCAAAGTAGACAATGATACCATCCCCACGATATTGCACCCTAAATTGAGGGGTAATGATCTCGTCTTGGTTCTGCATTCGGTTAATCCTCCTCATGGTAATCTGATTGTACAAGGAAGCATTTTTCTATGCTGGTATCCAGCTATTGGTTCCGTGCTAGAACATGGTAAAATGCGCTGCACACCAACTGATGTCATTTGCACCTCCTAATTTTTCGTCAGCAATACACATTTTCAGCAAGATTATGGTGAACGCACCCAACAGCCTGTAACCGATGCAAAATCAATTTACGAGCCCACGCACCCAACGTTTTATCTTATTATTGCAAATTGGCCTCAGCCTTTCCGGTATACTCCTGGTGATTATCGGCGCAGGGCGGTTGCTGCTCGAAAACATTGAAGCAATTAGCTTTGTAGCAGCCGATTTGAGCGCGAATTTGTTGACCCCGGCCACGTTTTTGCTTGGCATAGCCATGTTATTGGTCGGCTATCATCATCTCTATGCCATGGCCGCATTGGGGGCTAAAGAGCCCCCCGCCCTGGTAGCCTTACGCAATTCGCTCGTTTTGTTCGTCGGGTTGATGTGGGGCATCGCCGTATGGGGTATAAGCGTATCGTTGCCCTATGCGCTGGTTGGCATCCTGAGCGCCATAGCGGTTTCTTGGGGAAGTTATTGGGTCTGGCGCCAGGCCCAGATGCTGGAATTGTGGAAAACCTTTGGCGAACGCATTGTACGCGACAAAGAATTTCCGATCTTGCTTGTGGGGGTGGGCGTGGTCGGGGTCATCATTATGGGCGCGTTGGGGATTATCTTGGCAATTTTGACTGAACGCATCGAGCTACCCGTCGGCATACCGGAGCCTGGCGCGCTGCTATACGCCACTAGCTTTGATGACTTTAATGATGAATGGGAACTCGCCCAAGGTCGCCAATCCGCCGAGATTCAAGATGGCGCGTTGGTGCTGCGCGAGAATAGCGGGCTGCCCGACGCCGGGTTTTTCGTGCCACTCACAACCCGGCGCTTTGGCGATTTTGATTTGTCGGTGCAAACCCACCAAATTGCCGGAGATGATGATAACGCCTATGGGGTGATCTTCCGGCAACGTGACCACCAGAATTATTACCGCTTTGAAATCAGCGGAGATGGCTATTACCGCCTCAGCCGCACTCGGGCCGGGCGTACCGAGTCGATCACGCAATGGACGCCCTCCGAAGTCGTCAACCAAGGCAATACATACAATCGGCTACGTATTATGGCCCAGGGTGAACGCTTCGTGTTTTTCGTGAACAATACGCTGATGCCGCTGTGCACGCGCGGCGACAATCGCCAGCCGCTGGTTAATCCATTGACTGGTGAATGCGTCTCCAACGATTGGCAAGATGTGTACGAGGATGATACCTTCAAACAAGGACGCATCGCGTTTTCTGTGGGCACGACGCGCACCACCGACCTTAGCGAACCGGTCACAATCGGGTTCGATAATTTGGTGCTAACCGGCCCACAAAGCTTAGAGAATATCGCACAAAGTGAGTAATGATGTATGACCAAGCGAGTCTATCTGGATAGCATCGGGTGCCGTTTGAACCAGAGCGAAATCGCGGACATGACCCGGCAGTTCGCCCAACTGGGCTATATAATAGTCGAAGACCCCTCCCAGGCCGATCTATTTGTGGCGAATACGTGCGCCGTCACGCGCAATGCGGGTAAAGATAGCCGGAATCTGGTACGTCGGATGCATCGCCACAACCCGGACGCCGAAATTGCCGTAACGGGGTGCTACGCACACATCGCGCCTCAGCAAGTCCAAGATTTGCCGGGGGTCGCGCATGTATTGGACAACTTCCAAAAAGATAAGCTTGTACCCTTGGTGAGTGGCGAAACCTTCGACGCCGAACCCCTTCAGCGCCATTATGTACCGGGCACGGGGGGCAATACCCGGGCTTTTGTAAAAGTGCAAGACGGTTGCGACAATGCGTGTACATTCTGTGTAACAACCATCGCGCGTGGCCAGGGGCGAAGCCGTCCATTAGAAGACATCGTGCGCGAAGTGCAATATATGCATGGGGGTGGTTATCAGGAAGCCGTGCTGACCGGCGTGCATTTAGGGTCTTATGGGCATGATTTCGGCAATAAAGCGGGTCTGCGCGATTTAATCCAAGCGCTGCTCGATGCCACGGCCATCCCGCGCATTCGCCTAAGCAGCCTGGAACCTTGGGACATCGCGCCGGGCTTCTTCGAGCTCTGGCAAAATCCGCGCTTGTGTCGGCATTTGCATCTGCCGCTACAAAGTGGTTGCGATGCAACCCTGCGCCGGATGCGGCGTAACACCTCGCAAAGCGCTTTTCGCGAGATCGTCAACGCGGCCCGGGCGGCCATCCCAGGCTTGGCGCTGAGCACCGACCTGATTGTGGGCTTTCCTGGCGAAACGGAAGACGAATTTGAGGATAGCCTGGCTTTTACCCGCGACATGGACTTTATGAAAATCCACGTCTTTCCCTATTCCGTGCGTGAAGGCACCCCCGCCGCTAAACTACGGGGCCGAATACCCAAAGAAATCGCCAAGGCGCGCGTCCACACCATACAAACCCTTTCGGCAGAGGGCCATAAGCGTTTCTATACGGGGCGCATCGGCCAGACAGGGTCCGTCTTATGGGAAGGGATTCGCGGCGCTTCGGAGGTTGGATATTTGCACATTGGCCTGACAGACGATTATATTCGAGTAGAAATGAGTCATCCGTACGACTTGACCAACACGCTCAGCCATGTACGGTACACTCATCTGACCGACCGCGATATGATGGGAGCGGAACTATTAATCGCCCCGCAGCCGGAGGAAGAGCTATGAGCCAGGAACCCAGCATCTTTACAAAAATTATCAACGGTGAAATACCCGGTGAATTCGTGTATCAAGATGATCTCGTTGTTGCGATCAAAGACATTAATCCCCAAGCACCATTTCATGTCCTCATTATCCCGCGCGAGCAAATTCAGGATGCCAGCCAACTGACCGATCAACATGCCGAAATCGCCGGGCGGATGCTAGTTGCTGCGTCCAAAATCGCCGCCGAACAAGGCATCACGAATGGCTTTCGGTTATTAATCAACAACGGGCGTGATGCTCATCAAGAGGTAATGCACATCCACATGCACATGCTCGCGGGCGATGACCTCGGCCCGATGCTGTGCCGCTAAGCTGCTAACAAAACATGAAATGAGGACGATATGCACCCAAAAGAACGTATTACTGCTGAGATGAAAGACGCCATGAAGTCTGGCGATAAATTCAAGCGCGATACTTTGCGCGGCCTGAGCGCGGCCATCAAGCAATTTGAAATCGACAAGCAAACCGAGGCATCTGAAGACGATGTGATCGGCATCTTGCAAAAAGAGGCCAAACGCCGCGAAGAAACTATCGCTGAGCTAGAGAAAATGGGCCGCGCAACCGACGATGAACAGCGCGAGTTAGCTCTCATCCAAACGTATCTGCCCGAACAACTCAGTCGGGAGGAACTCGAAGCCTTGGTACAAGATGCTATCGCCCAAAGCGGCGCGCAAAGCCCAGCGGATATGGGCAAAGTAATGGGCGTTTTGATGCCCCAGGTCAAAGGGCGAGCTGATGGTAAGCTCGTGAGTGCGGTGGTGAAAGATTTATTAACCGAATGATTGATTTTTGGCTTCAGCGCTTGCCCCCAGAGCGGCGCCAGCCGATTCGTAAACGTCTCACGCGCTTGGTCAATATGAGCGCCGTGGCGCTATTTGTGCTGCTGGGTACCCTGGCCTTAACCGCCGATCGGCTCGTCGCGCAGCAAGATCAGCTTGATTTGCGAGTGGGGGCTGTCGCATCTGAAGATATTCTGGCACCTGGTAGCCTGACATACAACAGTGATGTCTTAACCCAACAGGTGCGCCAAGATGCTATTGAGCGCGTTGACCCCGTGTATGACCCCAACCCGGATGTCACACGGCAACAAATTCGGTTGGCGCGCAACATTACCAATTACATTAACGCTATACGGCATGATATCTACGCCTCAACGGCTCAACAAATCGAAGACTTGCTGCTCATCGAAGCACTAACCGTTAATGAAGAACAGTGGCAAGCGATCGTTGGGCTCCCTGATGCGCGTTGGGACCTCATCAGTAACGAGATATCGGCGCTTGTCGAGCGCACTATGCAACAAGATATTCGGCCAGACCGATTAGATGCCGTCCGGAGTACATTACTCAACAGCGTAGCGAGCCGCTTTTCAAATAGCGAAGCCGAAATCATCGTCGCTATCAGCGAAGATGTCATCCAGCCCAATACATTTTTTAACGAAGAAGCAACCGTCACACGCCAGACCCAAGCCGCCCAGACTGTGCCGATTCAAGAGCGTAGTTTCGAGCAAGGGCAGTTAATTGTGCGCGCTGGGAGCATCGTCACCGACCTGGACATGGAAGCCTTGCGCCAGTTCAACTTGTTGCAAGAAGAAGGCTTTCAGATTCGCATATTTTTGGGGTCTGCGCTTGCCATGGTCTTAGTGACCGTTATTTTTGCGGTCTACCTAGATCGGTTCTACCCGAAATTACTGAGCCAGCGGCGCATCTTATCCTTGCTGGGCGGGCTTTTTTTGATCTTTCTAGCCCTGGCCAATTTATTCGGGCCGCGCGGTTTTGCACTGCCGTATCTTTACCCCTCGGCTACACTGGGTTTGCTGCTGACCAGTTTAGCCACCCAACAATTCGCCATTTTGGCCATGGCCATGCTAGCCACGCTTGTTGGGATCGTCTATGGCAACGAGAATGCCCTCGAAATGATGATGTATATCTTGGTCGGCGGCATTTTCGGCATCTTGTCATTACAGCAGATCGAAAAGATCGAACGCTACTTCTTCCCTGGCGTGTTGATCGGGCTGGGGAATGTATTGGTTATTCTGGTTTTTGCCAGTATTGCGGAGCCCGTGCCCGATCTGGATACGCTGCTTTTGCGAGGGGTGATGGGTATGGTCGTCGGGGTATTTTCGCCTTTATTTGCACTGGGCGCCTTATACTTCATCACCGGGTTATATAACTTGCCAACGAGCGTCAAGCTTGACCAGCTTATCGATAGCAAACAAGAGTTGCTGAAAAGACTTCTGCGCGAGGCACCGGGTACGTATCAGCACAGCCTGCAAGTGGCCAATCTTTCCGAATTGGCAGCCCAAGCTATCGGCGCTAATGCGCAACTGGTGCGCGTGGCCGCGATGTATCATGACATCGGTAAAACGCTCAATCCCCTATTCTTTGTGGAAAACACCACGCCCGGCATTAATCCGCATAATGACCTAAACGACCCTCATCAGAGCGCGAAGGTCATCATCGGCCATGTAATAGAAGGGGATAAAATGGCTCGGCGTGCCAACTTACCCCAGCGAATTCGTGATTTTATCTTGGAACATCATGGCACCACCCAGGTATTGTATTTTTATACACAGGCCATCGAGCAGGCAGGCGAACACCCAAATCAAATCGATATTCGTGATTTTACCTACCCTGGCCCGGCCCCTCGTAGCCGCGAAACAGGCATCATGATGCTAGCGGATGGCTGCGAAAGCGCGACACGCTCACGGCGCCCATCCAAAAAACAGGATATTGAAGATACCGTCAATCATATTTTTGAACTCCGGCTCAGTGAAGGGCAATTAGACAATAGCGGATTGACGCTGAACGAGATCAAAATTATCCGACACACATTCATTGAAACCTTGCAAGCCATGTATCATCCTCGGATTGAATACAAAAGCCGGCAATCCAAACTGGAAAAACCTACCAATAAAGCATGGGTCACTGATATTGATGAAGAGCCTATCTTCGTTCCTGATGACAAGATCGAGACCCAGCCGTTAAGTCCGGTTTCTGATGTCCCGATCTTGCCCGCGTCATCTACCCCCTCAACAGACAGCCCCAAACGCAAAACTAGCGAACAACGCACGCCGGATACCAAACGCAAGACGGGCGAGCAACGTAAGTCGTCCACAACAGATGAAAGCGCACCATGAGTTACACGATTGACATCCAAAATGCGGCTGAATTCCCGCTGACTGATCTCGAACGCCTGCGCCATGTGGCCGCCCATAGTCTTCAATGGGCCAACGCCCCAGACCACGCAAGCCTGACCATTGTCTTCGTGTCCGATGAACAAATAGCGGAGATGAACAAATCATTTCGCGGGCAGTCCGGCCCAACGGATATTTTATCCTTTTCGGCAGAACCGCTGCCGCCTGGGGTATCTGATGATGACGAAAGCCATTACCTGGGCGACATCATCATCAGTTTTCCATACATCAAGCGCCGTATTGATACGGTTGAACATAGTTTAATGGAAGAACTCAGCTTGTTGGTCATACACGGTGCCTTGCATCTGCTGGGGTACGACCACGACACCGCCGAGAATCAGCAGGCCATGTGGCACATGCAAAACACCTGCTTAGCCCAACTCGGCATATCCATAACGGTGCCTGATTATATTCATGAGTAATTTTCTGCGAGATCACGTCAAGAAGACGTTACGCATCCGAATGGATGGCTACAGTTACCAATTGAGCCGTGGGCGGTGGCGTAGCTTCGTGTATGCGCTCGCCGGATGTTTGCATATGATGCGCTATGCCAAAAATGTGCGTATTCAAGCCCTGGCGACGCTCCTAGTGTTGATCTTGGGCTTATGGCTGGGGCTAGATAATACGACATGGGCCATATTGGTGTTGGTTATCGGCCTAAACGGCTTAGCGGAATTTATGAACGCCGCTATAGAGGCTACTGTGAATATCGCCGCGCCCGAGTATCACCCGATGGCCCACTTGGCCAAGGATATTGGCGCCGGTGCCGCGCTATTGGCGGCAGTCATGGCGTTGATTATCGCGTGTTTATTGCTTTTACCACCACTTTGGGACAAGCTCGCATGAAACACGATCGAGGGCACATCGTTCAACACAAAAGCGATATTCCGCGTATTGTGACCTTCTTATTCGCCCTCGCTGGGTTTATAGCGCTTATTACATTGACCGCACTTTTTGCGCCTGATATTCAAGCATTACTGGGCAACCAAACCCGGGTGGAAAATAACCGCACCTGGCTAACGCGCGAATGGACACAAGAAGACCGCAGCTTGGATGAAGTGCAGAGTATGGTCACGATCATGCAAGATAATGGTATTGGGCGGGTCTATGCTGAAACCCACGTCTGGCATGGTGAGAGTCGCGAGTTGATCGAACTGCCTTATAGCCGTAACTTTGCCGAACGTTTTCGAAATAGTACAGGTAGCATAGAATTGTATGTTTGGCTCACTGTTGATTTTTCGCGTGTCGTGGCTGACGAGTCGCGCGCGCAGTTGGTGAGCATTGCAGAAAATGTTGTGCGGGAACAAAATTACAGCGGTATTCACCTCCAAGCCCGGTCGATTCCTGACAATAGCGAGGATTTTGTCAGCTTACTGCGCGATTTACGCGCGGCTATCGGTCCGCAAACCCCCCTGTCTATCACCGTGCCGCCCGATCGCATCCCGGCTGACCCCGACGTACCAGCGACGCCCAACGTGCCGGATGATCTGAATTGGAGCCAGGATTACAAGCGGCGCATTGCGCTAAATGTGGACGAAATGGTGCTAATGAGCCATGCCAGCGGCCTAAATACCATTTCCGACTACGAACAATGGGTCGCTTATCAAGTGGCAACGTATGCCGAAATTATTAGCGAGTTACAAATTGAAATGACATTTGTCATCGCGTTACCGACCTATGAGCGCGAAATTGGCTATGATCCAGAGGTCGAAAATGTGACCAGCGCATTGAATGGGGTATTTGCGGGCATTACGCGGGCACGCGATGCAGGCGACGAAATTGATTACGTGGGGCTTTATCCTTGGGAACAGACCGATTTATTCGAATTAGATGCCTACTGGGAAGAATGGGTTAACCAATCACAGGCATCACGTTAACCGAATTTATCCCAATATAACCCAAAATGGTTTGAAACCCTTGACGGGTATGCGGGGTCGTTGTAAGATGTTGTCACGTTCGAGGAATTCGCCAAACCAAAGTCAAACTTGCGGCGGCAATTCCGTGACAACCGAGTTCATGGCAAGGAGGTTGACACATCCACCCCATATAGATGCGCCAGACGTCGAGCAAACTCGACACCCGCTTTCTATGGATGTGCCCCACCGTTGCCCGCAGCAGCGGTTTTTTTATGCCAGAACGCACCTTAACAGTAGAATAGTGGCAAACAGCAGTTTGGTTTTCTGTTTGTGACGAGGCTTTACGTGAGAAATCACAAAATGCAACAAACCCCATTTTGACCTTTGAGGCAAAATGATGTAACAAACTTTCTACGGAGAGTTTGATCCTGGCTCAGGATGAACGCTGGCGGCATGCCTAATACATGCAAGTCGAACGGGAAGCGACCCTTCGGGGTCGCGGAGAGTGGCGCCCGGGTGAGTAACACGTAGCTGACCTACCCTACACAGGGGGATAACCCACGGAAACGTGTGCTAATACCCCGTACGCTCCTCAGGATTAGAGGCCTGATGAGGAAAGCTCAGGCGGTGTAGGCGGGGGCTGCGGTCCATCAGCTTGTTGGTGCGGTAACGGCGCACCAAGGCAACGACGGATAGGGGACCTGAGAGGGTGACCCCCCACACTGGTACTGACACACGGACCAGACTCCTACGGGAGGCAGCAGTAAGGAATATTGCGCAATGGAGGCAACTCTGACGCAGCAATGCCGCGTGCGGGAAGCAGGGCTTCGGCTCGTAAACCGCTTTTCTGAGGGAAGAGCAAGGACGGTACCTCAGGAATAAGTCCCGGCTAACTACGTGCCAGCAGCCGCGGTAAAACGTAGGGGGCAAGCGTTATCCGGATTTACTGGGCGTAAAGCGCGTGCAGGCGGTCGCGTAAGTCGTGCGTGAAAGCTCCCAGGCTCAACCGGGAGAGGTCGTGCGAGACTGCGGGACTTGAGGCAGAGAGAGGCAAGTGGAATTCCGGGTGTAGTGGTGAAATGCGTAGATATCCGGAAGAACATCAGTGGCGAAGGCGGCTTGCTGGCTCTGACCTGACGCTCAGACGCGAAAGCATGGGGAGCGAACGGGATTAGAAACCCCGGTAGTCCATGCCGTAAACGATGTCTACTAGGCGTTGGAAGCAATTTCAGTGCCGAAGCTAACGCGTTAAGTAGACCGCCTGGGGACTACGGCCGCAAGGCTAAAACTCAAAGGAATTGACGGGGGCCCGCACAAGCAGCGGAGCGTGTGGTTTAATTCGAGGCTACACGAAGAACCTTACCTGGGCTTGACATATAGGTGGTAGTGAACTGAAAAGGGAACGACCTTCGGGAGCCTATACAGGTGCTGCATGGCTGTCGTCAGCTCGTGTCGTGAGATGTTCGGTTAAGTCCGGTAACGAGCGCAACCCCTAGTGCTAGTTATACGTGTCTAGCACGACTGCCCGGATTAACTGGGAGGAAGGTGGGGATGACGTCAAGTCAGCATGGCCTTTATGCCCAGGGCTACACACACGCTACAATGGCCGGTACAATAGGTTGCCAACCCGCGAGGGGGAGCCAATCCTCTAAAACCGGTCTCAGTTCGGATTGTAGGCTGCAACTCGCCTGCATGAAGCTGGAGTTGCTAGTAAACGCAGGTCAGCTATACTGCGTTGAATACGTTCCCGGGCCTTGTACACACCGCCCGTCACGTCATGGGAGCTGGTCACGCCTGAAGTCGGTGGGCCAACCGCAAGGAGGCAGCCGCCAAAGGCAGGGCTGGTGACTGGGACGAAGTCGTAACAAGGTAGCTGTACCGGAAGGTGCGGCTGGATCACCTCCTTTCTACGGATAACTGCACCGCGTGCACACGCGCGCAGGTGCCAAACACCGTAACCGCGCTTCAAACTTCTCACATCGAAGCGCAACAAGCCAAGCGCGCACACAGAAACAACAAACGCGCTCTTTGCCACTATTGTGTTGTTAAGGCGGATGGGAATGTAGCTCAGCTGGTTAGAGCGTTCGCCTGATAAGCGAGAGGTCGATGGTTCGAGTCCATCCATTCCCACTCGCTGAGAAGCCCTGCGCTTCGCAGCACCCTTGTCAGCGGGGACATAGCTCAGTTGGGAGAGCACCTGCTTTGCAAGCAGGGGGTCGTGGGTTCGAGTCCCGCTGTCTCCATCTGGCCAAACTGGCCGTTGACAAGGCCCACCCGGCCCGCTACACTTGCCGGGTTAACCAAAAGCAAACTGAGTTAGGAGAGGGCTCTCTGAGCACTCAAACGAGAACCACAGGATATCCGCGAGGTCGCCCCACCCCTTAGGTGACGTGACCCACCCTATGCACCCATCCTGTGGCTCGGCAACGCAACATCGTGTCGAGCTTTTTTCGTCCTAACGCACTTTAACAATCGCATACCCAATATCTCGTAATAAAAAGCACAAGGTAACAACGCGCTCAAGTACGAGAGCGAGATCATCAATGGTCAACCTCTCCGTATCATGCGTAGGAAATCTCGTATCAGTAAAAAGCTACTAAGGGCGTACGGTGGATGCCTTGGCATTCTGTGCCGATGAAGGACGTGGTACACTGCGATAAGCTCCGGTCAGGTGTGTGCGACCGTGACGAGCCGGAGATCTCCGAATGGGGAAACCCACCCAGGGTGTATACCTGGGTACCCCTAGCTGAACACATAGGCTAGGGGCGGGAACCTGGAGAACTGAAACATCTAAGTACCCAGAGGAAAAGAAATCATTCCGCGAGTAGTGGCGAGCGAAAGCGGAACAGCCCGCGAAGGCCGGGCGTGGTAAGTTAGGAGAACTGGGTTGGAAACCAGACCACAGCGGGTGACAGTCCCGTATCCGAAAACCCAACACGACCGCTTCGCCTTGCGAGTAGCGCCGGGCACGCTAATCCGGCGTGAAGATGGGGAGCCCACTCTCCAAGGCTAAATACACAGAATGACCGATAGCGCACAAGTACCGTGAGGGAAAGGTGAAAAGAACCCCGGCGAGGGGAGTGAAATAGAACCTGAAACCGTATGCTTACAACCAGTCAAAGGCCTTTTTAGGGCTGATGGCGTGCCTTTTGGAGAATGAGCCACCGAGTTAATGGCTGTGGCCAGCTTAAGGGAGTCACACCCGAAGGCGCAGCGAAAGCGAGTCTGAATAGGGCGTATAGTCGCAGTCATTAGACACGAAACCCGGTGAGCTACCCATGGACAGGGTGAAACGAAGTTAACCCTTCGTGAAGGCCCGAACCAGTAACTGTTGCAAAAGTTTTGGATGATCTGTGGGTAGGGGTGATATGCCAAACGAACCGGGAGATAGCTTGTTCTCCCCGAAATAGCTTTAGGGCTAGCGTCAAGTGTTTAATACCGGAGGTAGAGCACTGGATGGGCTAGGGGCCGCAAGGTTACCAAACCCTACCAAACTCCGAATGCCGGTATTCCAAGCTTGGCAGTCGGACCACGTGAGATGAGTTTCGTGGTCGAGAGGGAAACAACCCAGATCCTCGTCTAAGGTCCCTAAGTGTGTGCTCAGTGGAAAACGAGGTGAGAGTGTTTAGACAGCCAGGAGGTTGGCTTAGAAGCAGCCACCCTTTAAAGAGTGCGTAATAGCTCACTGGTCAAACGCTCTTGCGCGGACAATGTAACGGGGCTTAAGCACACCACCGAAGACCGGAATTGCGAAAGCAATGGTAGGGGAGCGTTGCATGCGCGGTGAAGATCGACCGACAAGGACGGTTGGAGCGCACGCAAGTGAGAATGGTGGCATGAGTAGCGTAAAACAAGTGAGAACCTTGTTCGCCGTATATCTAAGGTTTCCGACGGAAGGTCAGTCCGCGTCGGGTTAGTCGGGCCTTAGCCCAGGCCGAAAGGCGTAGGTGATGGACAACAGGTTAATATTCCTGTACCAGCTTGTGGAGTTCAAGCGTGACGCGGTTGGATAGCACAGCCTGTGAGTGGATTCAGGTGGTAAGCGGGTAACACCCGTGACGCCCGGCCTATGTGCCTGAAGTGTGCAAGTCCTCCCGCCAAGAAAACCGCATTGGCGTTGAAGCAAGCTGACCGTACCGCAAACCGACACTGGTAGATAGGTAGAACATACCCAGGCGAACGGGAAAACCTTGGTTAAGGAACTAGGCAAAATGGCCCCGTAACTTCGGGAGAAGGGGCGCTCGCGCGAGCGAGCCGCAGTGAATGGGCCCTGGCGACTGTTTAACAAAAACACAGGTCCCTGCTAAAGCGTAAGCTGATGTATAGGGGCTGACACCTGCCCAGTGCCGGAAGGTTAAAGGGACGTGTTAGCGTATGCGACGCACCGAACTGAAGCCCCGGTGAACGGCGGCCGTAACTATAACGGTCCTAAGGTAGCGAAATTCCTTGTCGGGTAAGTTCCGACCCGCACGAAAGGTGTAACGATCAGGGCACTGTCTCAACCAAGGACCCGGCGAAATTGAACTACGTGTAAAGATGCGCGTTACCCGCAGCAGGACAAAAAGACCCCGTGAAGCTTTACTGCAACTTGCTATTGCGTTAGGGATGTTTCTGTGCAGCATAGCTGGGAGGCTGTGAAACTGGGACGCCAGTCTCGGTGGAGCCAACGTTGAGATACCAGCCTGAAACATCTTTGGCCCTAACCGCGACCCCTGAACCGGGGCGCGGAACAGTGGCAGGCGGGCAGTTTGACTGGGGCGGTCGCCTCCTAAAAGGTAGCGGAGGCGCCCAAAGGTTGGCTCAGGGTGAATGGAAACCACCCGCAGAGTGTAATGGCACAAGCCAGCTTGACTGCAAGGCAGACACGCCGCGCAGAGTCGAAAGACGGGCATAGTGATCCCACGGTACCGTGTGGAAGGGCCGTGGCTTACCGGATAAAAGCTACTCCGGGGATAACAGGCTAGTCTTGTCCAAGAGTTCACATCGACGACAAGGCTCGGCACCTCGATGTCGGCTCATCGCATCCTGGGGCTGGATCAGGTCCCAAGGGTTGGGCTGTTCGCCCATTAAAGCGGTACGTGAGCTGGGTTCAGACCGTCGTGAGACAGGTCGGTCTCTATCCGCTGTGGGCGTAAGATGCTTGCGAGGACCTGCCCCTAGTACGAGAGGACCGGGGTGGACGCAGCGCTCGTGTGCCGGTTGTCGCGCCAGCGGCATCGCCGGGTAGCGACCTGCGGATGAGATAACCGCTGAAAGCATCTAAGCGGGAAGCTCGCCTCAAGATTAGGCATCTCATCCCGTTAAGGGAGTAAGACCGCTGGGAGACCACCAGCTTGATAGGCGGGACGTGGACGCATGGCAACATGTGCAGCGAACCCGTACTAATGGTCGAGGGCTTTTCCTGATATGTTCCTCCGATGATGATACGGAGACCTTGGCGATTGATGCCCTGTACTTACATTACGTTATTTGGGTTATTGCGAAACCATCAGACCCGAGGGTGTGGTGGTGAGGACACCGTTTGTTGGTGGCTTTCGCGGCAGGGGTACACCCGGCTCCATACCGAACCCGGTCGTTAAGCCTGCCTGCGCCGATGGTACTTGGGGAGTGATCCCCCGGGAGAGTAGGTCGCTGCCAACTTTTTCCTCACCTAAACCATACCCTCGTTCTGATTCT
>DAOTVD010000241.1:0-10746 GCA_034437075.1 Anaerolineae bacterium | reverse complement strand
AGGCGTGCGGGCTGTCGCGCCGTTGGCCCTGCGTCAGCGGCGCAGTGCCTTTATGGAGGAATTTTTCCGGCGCCAGTTAGAAGAAGACACCCAAATTAAAACGCTGCTAGATGATTGGGCAGCGCATGTATTGCAGGATGACGGGCCAAACGACCCGCAGATAAACGACTGATGCGCGCCTATAAACACCGTCATGCCCTTTATCTGCTGTGGCTGGTGGCCCTCGTGGCATATCACATGCCATGGACGGCTCATCCTATAGCAGCCTTTACGCTCAACGGTTTCGATCTGGCCGAACAAGTGCGTTACCATCCGGCTGTGATGGCCGAAATGCCGCCCCTGCGTAGCAGTATGTTCATCTGGTTGGCGATGCCAGTTTTAGCAACGGGGCTCGCTTTAACAGCGCAGCTATACCGTAGCCCACAAGTGCGCCTGTGGTTGACAGGCTTAGCCGGGTTGGTCGCTTTGCGTGTGAACCCGCCAGAAAGCGCATTGCGCCGCCCGCGACTATTGGTCGAAGATGATTATGCTTTTGCGCTGATGACGCTAACGGTTTTGGGTATCAGTTTAGTGGTGCTTGCGGCGATTTTTGGCCCGCTCGTATGGCGGCGCTTCGGGCAGGGTGTCTTGCTGGGGCTGTGTGCCCTTGGGATTATTTTACCCGGGGTGGGGGCCATGCGCGCTCTGCAGATCATGCGTGATCTGGGTGTAGATGTGAACCTGGGCGCCGGATTGATTGTCTATAGCCTGGTGCTGCTGACGATAGGGGGACTAGCCTGGCGCAGCCAGCTACAGAGCACGGGCGACTCGGCAAAAGACGCCGAAGCCGCCGCGTCACTCTAAAGCCGTTACGGCGCATCACATTTTCTCAGTGACGTAGTCAATCGCTTGGCCTACAGTTGTGATTTGTTGCGCTTCTTCATCAGAAATTTCGCCACCGAACTCTTCCTCGAAAGCCATAATGAGTTCCACCAGGTCGAGGCTATCGGCTTCCAGGTCTTCGCGGAAGCTGGCATCGCGCGTTACTTTCTCCTTTTCAACGCCGAGCAAATCGACGATGATGTCCACGATACGTTCTTCGGTTGTCGCCATAGCAATCCTCCAGATGGTTGTCGTCTCAGACCATAACGTGCCCATTGTACCCTGCCATAGCATTCTTCTGCTATAGTTTTCTGAGAAACAGGTTACTTGGTCACAAAACACGGTATTTGACCCAACCCTACAATACGATTTATCACTTAGAAGGAACACACTAGGATGACAGAAGTGACGCAGCGCCGCAAAGATGATCACATTACGATCAATTTGCAACAGGATGTTCAGTTCCCGCGCCTAACCACCGGCCTCGAACGGTATCGCTTTTGGCATCGTGCTCTACCCGAATGCAATCTGTCCGATGTAGATACGCGCGTCACAGTCTTTGGAAAAACAGTTGCCTCCCCATTGTTTATGTCCTCTATGACCGGGGGCACCGCCCGCGCCCAAGCGATCAACCGCACATTAGCAGCGGCTGCGCAAGAGAACAATCTGGCGATGGGGGTGGGCTCACAGCGCGCCGCCATCGAAAATGCCAACAGTGCCCCTACATTTCAAGTGCGGGATGTGGCCCCGGATATTTTGCTTTTTGCGAATTTGGGGGCTGTGCAATTGAATTACGGTTATGGCGTGGATGAATG
Organism: Anaerolineae bacterium; assembly: GCA_034437075.1. Lineage (GTDB taxonomy): Bacteria > Chloroflexota > Anaerolineae > Aggregatilineales > J027 > DAOTVD01. Next base: position 9,070 of record DAOTVD010000241.1, on the reverse strand, counting down.
CCGCCGGGCAGTCGAGATGATCGAAGCCGATGCGTTAATCTTGCACTTCAATGCGCTGCAAGAGGCCACCCAACCCGAAGGTGACACCAATTTCCAGGGATTAGCCGAACGTGTCGCCGAAGTCTGTGCGCAGCTTTCGGTGCCAGTGATCGCCAAAGAAGTTGGCTGGGGATTTTCGCCAGCCGATATTCAGCTTTTGCAACAAGCTGGCATCAGCGCGATTGACATTGCCGGTTCGGGCGGCACTTCTTGGAGTGAGGTGGAATATCATCGCGCCCCAACAGCCTTCCATGCTCAGGTCGCACGCTCGTTTGCCGATTGGGGCATCCCGACGGCGGAGGCGTTGCGGTATGCCCGCGATACGGCGCCTGGCCTCATTTGCTTTGCCAGTGGCGGTATACGTGACGGCATTGATATTGCGAAAAGTATCGCCCTAGGGGCTTCCCTGGTGGGCATTGCCGGATCATTCCTAAAAGCCGCCGACCATTCGCCCCAGGCTGTGCAAGATTTTATTGATGTGGTGCAGGCTCAACTAAGGGTTGCGATGTTTGCGGCGGGCGCGCCCGATGTAACCCATTTGCAGGCAACCCCCTTGCGCGAGGTCTAACGCCTTCAGTCGTGTAATGCTGTTTCGATCTCGTCCATACGACTAGCGGCATTGCTCAAGCTAAGCAACGCCTCGTTGATCGTTTGCTGGGGCACTTGCCCGCGCGGATTGGCGCATTCTTGGGCCCAAAGCTGTGCTAACCGATTAAATTCCAGCGCCGCAAAGCGCATGTCTGTGTAGATGCCTTCTCCGCTAAAGGCTTGTGGGTCGGGGGCTTGGATGCGTGTCGTACAAGGTACGTTTCGCCCTTCGGATAGCGTTTCCCAAACATCCCGGCTTTGTTGATGAGCAATCTGCAATTCTTCATACAAGGTTTCCAGGCGACGTTGTTCATCTATCGTCCTATCTCGCGGGCTGGTTTCGTTCTCTAGCGATGGGGACGGAGAAGGGGGCAATTCCTCGTTGGCAGGCGCGCAACTCAGGCTAAGCAGTACCAAAATGAGTGCCATTAAAGGTTTCATGCTTCCTCCGGTAAGAATGCACGCAAGACATAGTTACTGGTCAGATAGGCTGCGGGGGTCAGAAAAAGCGTGTCGTCGCGCTCAAACAACAGGCCTTCTGCCATTAAGCGGTGGATGGTCTCGCCATGTAGGTGCTCTAGCGAGATGCCGAAACGCTCGGCAAACGACTTGCGCGATAAGCCAAGGGACAGAAGCCGCAGATTTAACATGATCGTCTCGAACATCATCTGCGTGGTGTTCACCATCTCGTAGCTTTGGGTTGCGCTGGTGCGCGGAAATGGCAGCCCGGGCTGCGCAGTGCTTAAGCGTTGGATATATTTATCTGGACGCATGGTGTTGACTGTGCGTACGCCATTAGCATAGCCATGTGCCCCAGCACCCAGCCCCAGATAATCCTCATTGCGCCAGTATTGTAAATTATGCTGGCTGGGCACCCCCCAGGAACTAATTTCATAGTGCGTATATCCGGCTGCGCCGAGTTGCTCACCTGCCAACGTATACATGTCAGCCGTCAGGTCATCATCTGGCCAGGGCAACACCCCGGCTTTAATCCAACGACGTATTTGCGTGCCACTTTCCACTTGCAGGGCATATAGCGAAAAATGATCTGGCTCTAAGGCTAAAGCAGCTTGCAAGGTCGTGGCCCACTCGGCCAGGCTCTGCTCGGGTAGGCCATAGATCAAATCGAGGCTGATGTTCGCGAATCCCGCTTGGCGTGCATCGTCGATGACCTGGCGCGTTTGGCTATGCGTATGCCCGCGCCCAAATTGCTGTAAGCGTTCTGCGTGTTCGGTCTGCATGCCGATACTCAGGCGGTTAATGCCCAGCTTATGAGCCGTGCGTAAATATTCCAGCGTGCTATCTTCCGGGTTAATTTCTAGCGTAATCTCGCAATTTGGTGTTAATGTATAGGTTCTTATCAGAATATTGATAAGGTCGCTTAGTTGGCGCGCTGATAATCGGCTGGGGGTTCCCCCGCCCAGGTAGATGCTACGCACGGGTATAGGCGTAGCAAGATACGCCACTTCTTGACCAATCGCCTTGATATAATCGTTTATGCGGTCGTCTTGATCGGTGTAGATATTGAAGGCACAATAACTGCACCGCACACGACAAAACGGGATGTGAATATAAATTGCCATGAATTGCATGTTGATTCTCTGTGAACTATAATGCTCAGATAATTATGCGATGTTTCGAGTCTATTTCACACTGATGTCGTCATTTCAAGTACAATAAAATCATCACGCGGCATATTATCCATAATCTAGAGGCATTATCGATGGTTGACACCAGAAAATTTGCAACACAGGGAGACAAAAGCTTACTCGGTGTTGAAGGCGCATTGCAGTCGAACGCAATCTTGCAAAACCGTTACCGCATCGAAGGCGTACTTGGCGTAGGTGGTATGGGGTCGGTATATCAAGCGCGTGATATGCAATTTCCAGATGCCCGACGTTATGTGGCTGTCAAAGAAATGTTACACCTGACGAGCGACCCCGATGCGCGTAACGCGGCGTTACGCAACTTTCATCGCGAAGCCAACATCTTGGCCGCGCTCAATCACCCCGCCATCCCGACCGTCCATGATTATTTCTCCACAAAAGACCGTGCTTATGTCGTCATGGAATTTGTCAATGGAAGTGACCTTGATGAAATCTTGAACCGGCATATAGAAGGTTTTTTGCCAGTCCAGCAAGTTGTCGAGTGGTGCATCACCTTGTGCGATGTGCTGGATTATCTGCATACGAGTGATCCGGCGATCATCTTTCGTGATGTCAAGCCATCTAACATCATGATCGATGTATATGGGCGACTGCGGCTAATTGACTTCGGTATTGCGAAGCATTTTCAGCCCGAAACCAAAGGCACCATGATCGGCACCGAAGGCTATGCGGCGCCGGAAAGCTACAAAGGCATGGCTACACCGTCTAGCGACATCTTCGGTGTCGGGGCGACCATGCACCATGTCTTGACGAACCATGACCCACGCCGCGAAGCCCCTTTCACATTCGCCGAACGCCCCATCCGCTCGGTGAACGAAGAAGTGCCCCCGCCACTCGAAGCGATTGTCATGAAAGCCTTGAGCTTCAATGCTGAAGATCGCTTTGCCAGTGCAGCAGATATGAAACAAGCGCTAGAGAACTTGCTAGGCACACGCACGACGGGCGGCTTGGCCACGATAGCCGCGCCAACTATGGATCATGATAGTTGGGATGAGTCCGCAAAGGTTGATGCAGGGCCAGAACCACGCTGGAAATTCAAGGTCGAAGAAGAAATTCGCTCCATGCCCTTGGTATACAACAATACCGTGTACGTGACGGTCTATGATAACAACCTGTATGCGGTGGATGCCGAAGTTGGCCAGTTAAAATGGAAGTTCCCCGCCGAAGACATCCTAGCTTCCTCACCGACGATTGCACCCGAAGAAAATCTGGTGATTTTTGGTTCAAAAGACTTCAATTTGTATGCAATCGACATCCGCACCGGACGTCAGCGCTGGAAGTTTGAAGCTGACGGGCCAATTTATTCATCGCCGACGGTGCGCCATAGCCATGTATTTTTTGGTAGCGAAGATGGCAACCTCTATGCTGTGCGCTTGGCCACTGGTCGCGCCGCCTGGAAGCAACAAATGCATGATGCTATCCGCGTGGCTCCGGCTGTAACGGAAGATTTAATCATCTATGGCACGCAAGGCGGCGAGCTATTCGCGGTGGATTTGAGTGGCCAAACCAAATGGCGGTTTCGGGCGCGCAAAGCCATCATGTCGTCGCCCCGCATTCATGAGGGCGTCGCCTATTTCGGTTCGATGGACGGCCATGTGTATGCTGTCGATATTCAGTCAGGTTGGTCCGTATGGCGTAATCAGACGTCTAAACCCGTCGTATCAACGGGTGTTGTGGCCGAAGGAAAGCTGTTTATCGGCTCAGCCAATGGTAAAATATACGCGTTTGAGCTCGATAACGGACGCGAGAAATGGTCTGTTGATTTGGGGGCACAGATTACATCATCGCCCGCCTACTTTGATGGCGCAATTTATGTCGGCGCGAACGACAACAAAATTTATAGCCTGGAAACCAAAAATGGTAAAGAACGCTGGTCTTATGAAACCGGCGGCATCATCCCAGGCTCTCCGGTTGTCGAAGATGGTGTCGTCTATATCGGGTCTACCGACCAATTTCTATACGCCTTTAAGGCCTAAGAGAGTGGATAATGGACATCCTACGCAGAATTTTTGGGCTTCAGCCCGCCGCACAAGACTTAGATGGGCCAACCGCGCCATTGGATGAACGGCGAATCGGGGGGCAACCGCTGGTAGCAACCAGAACAGTTGTTACGACGCCAACCAAAGACAACGATGCCGATGATGCCGCAGACGATACCTTGCAATTCGAAGACGACGACGGCCACACCCGGCGTCTTCCAGAATACGATTCGTCCGTTGATTTACGGCATAATGGGCGGCGGATCACCTATGGCCAGCATACCGACCAGGGCCAGGTGCGCAACAATAATCAGGATGCGATCATCTCTTTCTTATCCAGTTCCGCGAGTGTGGATGACCAGCCCGAATTCGGCGTATTTATCGTGGCTGACGGCATGGGCGGACACCATGATGGAGAAAAGGCATCGGCCTTAACCTCGCGCACAGTCTTGCATCATATTTCTAGCAAGATCTTCTTGCCTATGTTGTTGGAAGATGATGACCTAGAAGATCGCCCTAAGATTGCCGAGGTGATGCGCGAAGCTGTACAAAAAGCCAATGATGATGTTTCTTCTAAAGTACCAGAGGGCAGTACAACCGTAAACGCCGTTGCCATTATGGGTGACCTGGCGTATATCGGCCATGTTGGCGATAGCCGAGCCTATCTGATTACCGCAGAGGGCATCGAACAATTGACGCGCGATCATTCTCTGGTGCAACGTTTGATCGAACTCGAACAACTAACCCCTGAAGAAGCGGCTGAACACCCTCAACGCAATGTGCTCTACCGTGCGATTGGTCAGAGTGATGCGATAGACGTCGATGCGATCACACGCCGCCTTTTGCCGGGGTCTCGCTTGCTGATTTGTTCGGACGGATTGTGGAATTTGGTATCTGATGAAGAAATTTATAACATGATCATCGGATCGCCCTCGCCCCAAAAAGCGTGCGAAACCTTAGTAAAGGTTGCAAACGAACGAGGTGGGCCAGATAATATTTCCGTTATTCTGGTTCGCGTCCCAGAGTAAAGCTGAGCTTATGGATCATACAAGAGATTATTACGCTCTGCTCGGGCTATCCTCAGAAGCGAGCCAACAGGATATTAAATCTACATATCGGATATTGGCCCGGCGTTTACACCCCGACGTAAACCATAGCCCAGGGGCCAATACACAATTCCAGGATGTTACGACAGCGTATGAGATACTCAGTGATGTTGGGCGCCGACAGCATTATGACAACATGCGCCAACGCCTGGCAAAAGACCCTGCCTATTTGCTGACGAATGTTTTGTTAAGCAAGCGCGTGTTGCCGATTCTATCGGAACCGCAGATTCTCTATGTGTTGTTAGAAATCTCAGCCAATTCCGCATTTCAAACCCAGGACGCGCGGTCAAACACGCCCATGAATCTGGTGATCGTGCTAGATCGCAGTAAATCGATGCGTGGCCCCCGGTTGGATCGCGTCAAGGTGGCGGCCCACCAAATCATTGAACAATTAAGCAACCAGGACTATTTGAGCATTATCACGTTTAGTGATCGGGCTGAGGTTTTAATCGAAAGCCAAGCCGTCGAAGACAAAAATGCCCTGAAATCCATCGTTAGTACGATGAATGCCGACGGCGGCACGGAAATCTACCAGGGGCTCTCCACAGCGCTGCGACAAGCCCGCCAACATCTGTCTACAGAATATGTCAATCACATTATCTTGTTGACCGATGGCCAAACTTACGATGATGAGAATTTGAGCTTGGCCTTGGCAGATGACGCGGCCAGCCTGGGTATTGGCATCAGCACCATGGGCATCGGGGAAGAATGGAACGATGAATTCATGGATGAACTCGCCTCTAAAACAGGCGGCGCGGCAGATTACATTAATTCGCCCGGGGCAGTGGTGCGCTTTTTGAATGACCGTGTGCGCAGCTTGGGTGCGGCCTATGCCGAACGGTTACGACTAACAATCGCGCCGGATGCCGACGTGAAGCTTGAAACCGTGTTCAAGCTGATGCCCCATCCACACCCCATATCCATAGCCGAGCAGCCAATTATGCTAGGCGCGTTGGAAAACAAGCGGCCTATCCGGTTATTATTGCAACTTGTGATGCCTAACAATATGGCACCCGGTTTTCGTAGTTTTGTGCGCATGGATTTAACAAGTGATATTCTGGCCCATCGGCGGTACGATTATAAAGTCATCTCTGATCTATCAGTTGAAGTGGCCGATAACCCGCAGATCACGGATCCGCCACGCGGTATCATTGATGCTTTGGGCAAACTAACCCTGTACCGTATGCAGCAAAAAGCAGCATCAGCCATTCAAAATGGGCACTTTGATGAGGCTACTCGGCGATTGGAAAACCTGGCGACGCGGTTATTAGCTTCAGGCCATGCTGAGCTTGCCCAAACGGCCATGATGGAAGCGCAACGGGTCAAACAAACGCGCGCACTGTCGGCAGAAGGGCAAAAAACGATGAAATTCGGTACTCGGATGCTCATGATGTCTGACGGCAATAACGAGGAACCTGGCACATGATTTTATGCTCGGATTGTGGCAATCGTAACATGGAAGGCACATTTTTCTGCGAAGAATGTGGCAATCCATTGCTCGTGGAAGTATCCGAAGCACAGTTACAAGCCGCCACACGCACCATGACGCAAAAATTGCAGGATACGGGCAGAATTACATCCCCAACAACACCCCAGCGCACGAACTCTCTCGGTACGACATCGCTTGTATCTGGCTCGGCAGTGATCCTTTCTTTCAAAAATACAGGTGCCAAAGTGCAGGTTGACGTGCAATCGGAACTTGTGTTTGGTCGTGTGGACGAACACCGCAACAGTTATCCAGATTATGACCTGACAGATCAGCAAGCGCTAGAGCAGGGTGTCTCTCGGCGTCATGCAGCGTTACGCCGGGGGGAAAGCACCTTAACTATTGTTGACTTGCAAAGTGCGAACGGCACCTACTTGAACGGCCAAAAATTATTGCCCAATCAACCCCATATCGTGCGTGATGGTGATGAAATCTCATTGGGGCGGTTGGCATTTAATGTATTTTTTGTGATCTAATCGGCGTTTTATCTATAGGCTATGTATGAAGGAGCTAAAGACAAACGATGTATACACTTTATGTGCATATTGAAGGGCTAGAGACCAGCGTCATGGATGTTGAAGAACTGCCCAAGGAAACCGATACGCTCATAGTGGGGCGCAATCCCCGTAAGCGGGATGGCAAGGTATTACCCTATTTGCTCGATGAGGTCAACACGATTATCATTCCCCTAAACCGCATCACATTCATTGAGCTGATGTCTGAACAAGAAGATGAAGAGCTAGAAACCTTTATCCGTGAGTAAAGCCACCAGAATGAGGTTTTTTCATGAGTAATCCTCAAATACCACGTTCCATACCACGCGATGCCAAACGGGTTTTGGTGGTGGATGATGAACCCAGGATGATTGGTTTCATCCGTATGAACTTGGAACTCGAAAATTTTCATGTGCTAGAAGCGCACAATGGCCTCGAAGCGCTAGAAATGATTCGCACCCAATTGCCCGATCTTGTTTTGCTCGATGTCATGATGCCCAAATTGGATGGTTACGAAACCTTACGCATGTTGCGCGAGTTTTCTAATATCCCGGTCATCATGCTGACGGCCAAGGGGGAAGACGAAGACATCGTCTATGGTCTGGAACTAGGCGCGGATGATTACATCCCCAAACCATTCAGCCCGCGTGTCTTATCCAGCCGGGTGCGGGCGGTGCTGCGTCGTTCTGAAATGCCTGCCACATCCGAGAAAGCCGTCCTGAAAATTGATGAACGGTTAAGTGTGGATTTCAATCGACGTGAAGTCATCGTGAATGGTGAGCATGTTAAGCTGCGCCCGACGGAATACCGGCTATTGTTTCATCTCATCGAGAACGCTGGCTGGACGGTGCCCCACGAGCAAATCTTGGCCAAAGTCTGGGGCTATGAATATCGTGATGAAGCGCATTATGTACGTTTGTATGTGAACTATCTACGCGAGAAGATCGAACAAGACCCATCCGACCCCCAATATATTTTGACGGAACGCGGCGTGGGCTATCGTTTTCTTGATTTCCGCAAACAACAAGAGGAGCAATAGGCCGTGTCGAATTTGTACAAGATTATTGTCACAGGCCCGTTCAATTCTGGCAAAACCTCGTTCGTGAGCACCATTTCGGACATCCCGGTGGTGAGTACCGAGCGACGCATCACCACAGAAGATCGGGGCGTGAAAGCCGAAACAACGGTGGCCATGGACTATGGCCGCGTCACCTTAGATGGGCACGTCCTGCATCTGAATGGTACACCCGGCCAGGCCCGGTTTGACTTTATGTGGGAAATCCTGGCCAACGAAATGAATGGCTTCATTGTTCTGGTCGATAGCACCGATCCCGCCTCGTTCCCGGATGCGCATGAACTAATCGGCCTGTTTTCCAAAATCAAGCAGGTGCCTTATCTGGTTGTTGCGAACAAAGCCGGGATGCCAGAAACCGCCAGCTTAGGGCAAATCCGGCGCGAAACAGGCGTTGCCGATTATGTCACAATCATGCCTTGCGACTCGACAAATAAATCGAGCGTGCGCCAGGTGCTGTTACAGATGATAGAGTTGATTGACTCTAACCGCTAAGTTGGGCGCAACATAATGCCCTGGCTGTGCGTATAGAGAGTAGATGATCGGTTAAATCTAGGAGCATGATATGAGTGATAACCCACGTTTTGACCCGATGAAAGAACTCTCGAATATTCGCGACCAGGTAAACCGCGTAATGGA
>DAOTVD010000240.1:0-5286 GCA_034437075.1 Anaerolineae bacterium | reverse complement strand
CTGATTTCAGCAACACGGACGTATGGGCCGATGGTAGCCGCGATGAGAACCTCTCGTGGCAAGTCACGCCCGATGGCTTTGCGCTTTCTAGCACAGGGCCGAACGCCTCAGCCCGCTATGCTCCGGGCACCGACTTCACAGCTACTGACTTTTACGCGGAATTGACCTTTCAGCCATCCGTTTGCCCCACGGACGATAGCGCCTTGTTATTTAACGTGCGCTCCGACCCCACCGCCGAACGCCCCGTAGACGCCACCGGGTATGTCTTCGTATTGCAATGCGATGGTGCACATCGCGCGCGCCTGGTGCAGGGGGGCGATCCCCAACCCGTGGATTTTAATGGCACCCTGGATGCAGGACTCAGCCTCGATACGCCCAGCGTAATGGGCATCCAGCTATCTGGCGATCAGGTTGCGTGGTATTTGAATGGTCAATTGCTGGCGCAATACGTCGGTAATCCGCCCCCAAGCGCGGGCCAATTCGTTTTGGGTGCTCAACTGGGGCTACAATACACCCTACAACGCTTGCAAATCTGGGAATTATCTGGTGTTGCGCCAGACACAACCACTGGCCCAGCCTTGGACGACCCCCTGCGCGAAACCGACCCCGGTCGTAACCATGTCGTGGAGAACTTCGCCGACCCGGCCACACCGTTGTTAGTGGGCTGGGCCGCCGAATTGCCCGCCATCCGCATCAGCGAACAACTTCTGACGCACAATACCCAACCGTTTCAGGCGCGCCTGCTGGCCGATCCACCGCCGGATAACTTCGGTATCTTCGCCACCCAGATCAATTTTCAGATGCGCCAATGTGGCCCTACCGGGGGCCTGGGCCTCTATTTTGGTGAATCCGAAACGAACGGCTTAGCCGTGGTGGTCACCTGCGAAGGGCAAATACAGGCCAATGTCATCGCGAATGGCGAACCCAGCAACACGCTGCTCAGCGAGCAAGTGCCGCCTATCGCGCGCTTTAGCGGCGGTGAACTGCTGCAAACCGTATGGGTAAATGATACGCTGTTTGTTTACTATAACCAGACGCTTGTGGGCAGCTTCGCAGCGCCGGACGTCCGCGCGAGTCGTATCGGCCTGGCCTGGACGGCGAGCGAAGCAGAGATAACGCGCGTCCTCATCGACAACTTCATCATTGCCGAACGATTGGCCCGCTAACGCCAACCGAGCGGCCCCGATACATACCCACAAAGGAGAATCCTTATGCCTCGCGCATTATTGAGTGTGGCTGACAAAACTGGCCTGGAACACTTCGCGGCGGAACTCGCCGCCTTAGGGTGGGATTTAGTGGCCAGCGGTGGCACCCAACGCGCCCTACAAGCGGCAGGCCTGGAGGTTGCCCCCACCGAACGCCTAACCAGCTTTGGCGATATGCTCGGCGGGCGGGTCAAGACGTTGCATCCGGCGCTACACGCGGGCATCCTGGCCCGCGACACGGACGAAGACCTCGCCGAACTGACCCAAGCAGGTTATGCGCCCATCGATATTGTCGTTTGTAATCTGTATCCCTTTCAGACAGTCGTTGCCGAGTCCGAAACGCCTTTCGAGGACGCCATCGAGCACATCGACATCGGCGGCGTGGCCCTCTTGCGGGGCGCCGCCAAGAATTTCGGGCGCGTGTGCGTCTTGGTAGACCCCGCCGATTACCCCCGTGTGCTGGACGACTTGCTCGCGCAGAGTGCCGTCTCGCAGGACTTACGGCGCGAATTGGCCATTAAGGCGTTCGCCCACACTCGCGATTATGATACGGCCATCCATGCGTACCTGACCCAGGCGCACGGGGCACAAAACAAGCCGTTCGATTTAAGTGATTGGTTCTCGTTGGGTTTGCGCCAAGCGCAGCCCTTGCGTTATGGCGAAAATCCGCACCAGGCCGCCGGGTTTTATGCGCACACGACAGACAGCACCCCGCTCGGCGCCGAGCAGCTAGGCGGCAAGGAACTTTCGTATAACAACATTTTGGATGCCGATGCCGCCTGGCGCGCTGTGGCCAGCTTCGACGCGGACGATGAAGCCGCTGTGGTCATCGTCAAACACCTGACCCCAACCGGGATAGCCGTCGGTGCAACACCGCACAAGGCTTTCCCCCCTGCCCTCGCCAGCGATCCGGTATCCGCGTTTGGCGGGGTCATCGCGGTGAATCGCCCGGTAGATGCTGATTTTGTCGCAGCCTTGGGTAGCTTATTTGTGGAAGTGCTCATCGCGCCGGACTTCACGCCCGAGGCGCGCGAGGCGTTGCAAAACAGCCGCAAAAATTGCCGGGTGCTACGCATCGCAGAACCAACCTTCCAAAACGTTGACCTACGATCAGTGCTCGGCGGCGTGCTGATTCAGCAACCAGACACCAGCGACCCACCCGGCACGCAATGGGAGGTCGTCACCCAACGCACCCCTACCCCCGAAGAAACCGATGCGCTAGCGTTCGCCTGGCACGCGGTCGCGCATATCAAGAGCAACGCGATTGTTTTGGCCCAGCAAGGCGCGACCGTGGGTATTGGCGGCGGGCTACCCAGCCGAGTGGATGCCGTCAAGCTAGCTATACAAAAAGCGGGCAAAGCCGCATCCGGCGCGGTACTGGCCTCTGATGCTTTCTTCCCCTTCCCAGATGGGGTCGAAGTGGCTGCCGAAGCGGGCGTGACGGCGGTCATCCAACCGGGCGGCTCTATGCGCGATCAATCCGTCATCGACGCGGCCAACGCTGCTGGGCTAGCGATGGTCTTTACGCGCGTGCGCCACTTTCGGCATTAGGCCGCCCAGCATCGGACGGCCACTATTCATCTTCAGCGGGGCGCGGGGTGCGCGTCTGGCGCGGGAACAAGTCGCCATCCGCGTCAGGTGTGGCTGTGGGGGTAATCGTCGGCGTCAAGCTCGGCGCACTCGTCAGGTCGGCTTGCGGGCCGGGTAGCGTTTGGCCGGGGCGCGGGGTGCGCGTCTGACGGGGCAACAGATCATCGGATGTCGCCTCGGGCAGGTCATCTACTTCGGATGTCGCGGCATCCGTTGCTTCTTCGGTTGGCTCGTTTTCCGCCTCATCTGCCAAAGTAGGCGACGGGCTTGGCGTCGCCGTGGGCGTATTGGTCGGCGATACGGTGGGGCTGGCGGTCGATGTCGGGCTACTGGTCGGCGAAGCGGTAACCGTGGCGGTCGGTGTGGGTGGCACGGGTGGCGTGCGCGTCGGCGGGAGACTTTCCGGCGTGGCCGCTTCACCCGTCACCCGAAACAAGCGCAACGCGAGCCCGGCCTCAAAGGGCGGCAAGGTCAGAACAAGCGCCGCATCCGAACTGACACGCACCTGCTCTTGGCCCAGGATGCCGCCATTCAGCGCATCCCAATATTCCACACGATATGACCCCGGCAACAACCCCGGCACCCGCAAACGATAGCGCGCCGCTGACGGCAATTCGGCGGCATTTTGCCAGGTGTAATCCCGCTGGTGGACCCACAGCAACGCAAGCCCAAGCTCAGGAGCGTGCCAACCCAGCGCGCGCGCTGGCGCGATGTAATCCCCCACAGTTAATGCTTCGATTTCGATCCAGCCTTCGCCGGTGTTATCCAGCACCAGACGGTTTTCGCCCGCTTGCAAGGGGATTTCCAACACAGTATCCGCCGCGCTAGCCGTCAACCCCAAGGTCGTATACGGCCTGCCATTAAGCTGAATCGCCAAAACAGCCTGGCCATCTGGCGCAATATCGCGCAGCGCTAGTTGCAACGTTGTGTCCACAGGCGGCGCAATGATATACGTCTGCGGCAAGCTGGCCGCCGCGTTAAAGCCTGTGCCATACAAATAGCTGGATAGCATACTCACGGGAGGACGCGCGCCATCTTGCGTTAAGTAGATGAGGGTATCCGGTGGAGATGCGGCGCGTAGTTCTCGGTTGAACGCGGAGAGGCCAAAGGGCGTATACGGCGTTTCGCGCGCGGCCAACGGCCCCGGCACGAGTATTTCCCACTCTAGCGCCCCCCACGGGACATCCTCGGTGAAATAAGCCAGCGCCCGGTAAAACGCATAGAGATTCTCGGCATGGATATACGTATCACCCCACAACGGCCAGGCCGCCCCCGCCGCGCCACCGATCGCGCTAGCCCACAGCGTTTCGAAGACATGCACCCCGCGCGGGTCAACCTCGGAGGGTTCATACCAGGGGTTGAGCGAGAACTCGGTAATGAGAATGGGCTTCGCAACTTGGGCGCGCATTTCGGCCAGGGCCTCTAGCACGGCGGGCACCTGCGCCGCTGGATCATCACCAACCGGTTGGTTGCCCAAAAACCGCAATTGCACATAATCCAGCCCAGGATTATCGCGCAATTCGGGGATGCTCTCGCGGCTACCCGCCGTCAGCAGTCGGGGATGTGTGTCAAGCGCCCGCACAGCCTCGATTAGCCGCTCCACCAACGGCAGATGCGCGTCCGCATCAAAACCAGGCAGCCGATCCACATCCGCGACGACTTCCCAAGCGAAAATATGGGGATGATGCCCCCACCGCGCGATCATATAACGCAATTTGCGCAGTAAATAGTCTTCTACAGCAGGATTCGTCCATAGGCTTTGGGGGCTACGCATGACGCCCCCATTCGCGAAGTTATAGGCATGGTTGTCCCAGTCCGCGCTGGTATCGAGGCGGGGCCGGTCGTCGGGAATGTTCACAGGCGGCTCTGTGGCCTGGATGAACGCCTGGTGCCAGATAAGCGTCACTTGCAGATAAATCCCGCGCGCTTGGGCGGCATCTAGCACCTGGTCAAAGAGCCAGGCGCTGGCTTGTTCATCGCCATAATCGCCGGGCGGGGCTTGCCAATCCAGGCCGATGAACCAGGCGGTATCCGCGATGAGCCGCGCCGTATTCGCGCCAGCGGCGGCCAGGGCATCCAACCAGGCGATATATGCCTCTAGGCCGCCGACTTCCTCGCCCGACCAGCGCAAATTGCCCCCCACGGGGAAAAACGGCGCGCCGTCCTGAAATTGAAAATAGCGACCGTTCGGCCCAACTTCGACAAAACCGCGCGCTTCCGACGGCTCAACAGTGAGCGTCCCGGCTTGCAGGCGTTCGGTGCCCTCGGGTGTGGTCGCGGTGACGACATAGCGCCAATCGCCAAGTTGAGTCGGTGTAAAGTTGATGCGCCATTCGCCGCCGCCCTCAGCTATTGGGCCATCGTCCGCCGATGTGAAAGGCTGCATGAAATAGCCGAAAACGCGCTGTTCCCCGCCATCTGGCCCGGTAAAGATCGCCTGGACGCTAAGCGCCTCGGGATCGTAAGGATTCGCGGGCGTGCGCGGCACATT
>DAOTVD010000239.1:0-7796 GCA_034437075.1 Anaerolineae bacterium | reverse complement strand
GTCAGCCATCCAGCATAGAACCAGTTGTTAAAGTAGCGGTTTAGTGCGCCTTTGTTCGGCTCTCGTTTACCATCTGGCATGATCTTGATGTACGGTGTGCCGAGTTTGGTGGTATAGCCCGAGGCGTGGAGCACTTCGCAGATTTCGCGATAGGTCATGTTGTTTTCTTGCAACATCATATCAAACGCTTGCCGAATGATCTTGCTCTGCTGAGGATCAATTTCAATCCAGTGAACGTACCCCCCATTGCTCAACTTATCCATATAGCTGCGGCCAACCTTCATTTCGGCGTTGATGTAGCCTTCGGGTGCGTAATGCGGCCATTGCCCCACGTGGTAGCGCTCGCGCATGGCCTGGCTGGTTCGTTCTCCGGTCTGGTCGGACTCAAGCTGAGCCAACGAGAGACTCAGGTTCATCATGAAGCGGCCCTGACTCGTCTGGTGATTCCGGTCGGGGGCGTCCGCGCTGATGACCACGATGCCGAGTTCGTGCAATTCCTCGATAGCCGTGACCGCCTCGCGGACGTTGCGCCCGAATCGATCCAGCGCACTGACCAGGATGCATTCAAAGCGACCGATGCTGGCATCATACAACATCTGCTGATAGCCAGGCCGCGCGCCGGTGCGACCGCTCATGATGTCCGTGTATTCGGCGACAATTTCCAGATTCGAGCGCGCGACGACCGAATCGAAGCGCGAATCGCCGCCGATGCCCGGAGGGCGAAGGGAACGCGGCGCAAGGTGAGCAAGGTGAGCAAGGTGAGCAAGGTGAGCCAGCTAAAACCGCTGGCTCGCTGCGCGAGGGCTGGCCCGATGCATCGCACCCTGTGCGCCGCATCGATGCACTGCTGCACAGGTGCAGCAGATCGATTTTCACCCGATACACCGGGCGAAAACCCACGCATCACCCGCAGGTTGATGCACGAACGCTGCATCACCCCCTTTATCGCCATCTGGGGCGCGGTTCTGAGGTGATGCAAGTCCGCACATGCAGCAAGTTGATGCGAGGAAAATCCCATGAATCATGATCAACTCGTGGCCGCCGTGGCCCTGCACTTATACCGTTACAGCCGCAAAGACGTGGCCGAAATCCTGGACGTGTTCACCGAAGTTTGTCAGGCCGAGTTGATGCAACCTGATGGCAAAATTCACATCCGTGGGCTTGGGCGATTGCATGTTCAGGAACAGGAAGTCAGTTCGCGTGGGGCGGTTGAATCGCTCTTGCGCAATAAAGGTCAGCCGGTGCCCGCGACCGTCAAACGCTACTACTTTCGGTTCCGGCCTTCGGACAAGTTCAAGCAAAAATTGGTGAGCTATCGCCAAGAAATGGAAGATCAACGCCATGAGTAAAGTCAAATTCGATCACCGTCTAACGGTCGGCGTCTCCGAGAAGATGAACGATCTGCTCGAAGATTTGGCCGTGCAGCGTACCCGCAAGGGCACACCGATCAGCAAATCTGACCTCATCCGCGAGGCGCTGCGTGCGTACCTGGACGAACAAGCCGATGCGCGCGGCTCACGCAAGCAAATCGCTAAATCCCTGGAAGGCCAAATGGAAGCCTTGCGGGGCGATATGAATCAATTGCAAGAGCAGGTCATTCAGCAGCAAAAGATGATCGTCCAATTGGGGCAAGCGCTACAACCGGTGATTGAGCGGGTCAAACCTCGCCCGAAATAGGCTATGGATCGCAAGCAGAGCGTTATCGCCAATGTGCGCTATCAGTCATCCAAAGGCAACGGCGCGGGCAAGCTGAAGGGGATTCTGCGCTATGTGCAGTACCGCGACGACCGCGACGGACATATTCCGCAGGATCGCGGCCTAGAGCGCTGGTCGGATCATGGTCTGGGGGATAACTTCCAGACCATCGCCGCCAATTGTGAGGCGTTCAAGTCGCCGCATGTGCAGGCTTTCACGCTAGTCATCAACCCCAATCCCGACCTGGTCGAATTGATTCCCGACGATCAGCGCGAGCAGTTCGTGCGTGACCTGACCGAAAACACCATCGAGCACTTTTTCGACGCGCGCGGGTTGGATACCCCCGAATGGGCTTATGCGTTGCATCGTCGCGAGACCACCGAAGATGGCAGAGATAATCCGCATACGCATGTGATTTTGCCGGGCACGTATGATAGTTGGGCAGATGGCGACCGGCTGCCACTGTACTTCAATAACCGCAAAAACGAGAACCATATCGAGATTTTGCACGATGTCGCGCAGACGGAAATCGCGCACTTGCTCGATCATTATGTCGGCCCGGATTGGGAGCAGCGCTATGATACCTTGCATCCCGACAGCGAAGTGCCGGAACTTATCCAGGAAAATGAGCTGATCGAGTTGCCGCCCGCGCCGGAAAGTGAGCCGGATTACATCAGCACGCACTCATCCGGCGAGCCTGTTCAGAGTTGGGTGGCGGTGCAGGGCGATCTTGAGCCGGATGTGTATCACGTGGGGTTTTTGCTGCGCGGCGAGGGCGAGCACACGCGCAATCAGGTTTTTGTCCCCGTCGCGGAGGGTTTACCCGAAGATGAAGCCGAGGCGCTGGCTGCGTATATGAAGATGGTCATTGCGGATGATCCCGAGAACGGCTTTAACACCGCCGCCGAGCACGCGAGCGCGTACCATCATTTTGATGCCGAGCAACGCGCTAATATGGTGCGCCTCATGTCGGATGCTCCTGATTTTGAGGATATTCAACCTAATATGACAAATTAGCCTCCAGATATTGATCTGCTCTAGAAACTCGCCGCATATTTTGCAAGCCGCTATAATCGGTGCTATGAATGTATATGAAAGAGTTCGTTATTTTGTCAAATCAACCTTTATCCGAAGTCTTCGGCTTTCCTTTGGACAACTTTACCGAAAGGGCTGTTCGCTATCGTAGGAATCGATTGTGTCCTTACAATAATCGTGTTGCGAATTGCACTAAAGATAAAGCAAATGATCCGTTGGGAACGTGCAGCGTGTTTGATACTTTGGGAAACATCGCTATAACATGTCCTGTTCGTTTCCGACAAGATTGGTTAATTGCCGAAGATGCAGCCAACTTCTTTTTTTCATCAGATATTTCTTGGACAACCCTAGCCGAGGTTCGCCTCAATGATCGGAATGGGATATCGGCTGGCAATATTGATGTTGTCCTAGTTGCTTATGATGAACTGGGACGGATATTAGATTTTGGCTCGTTGGAAATTCAAGCGGTTTACATATCGGGTAATATCCGCAGACTCTTTCAAGAATACATGCAAGACCCAGAAAGTTATTTGACTAGGGAGCAATTCACAAAATCTGGCCGACCTCGTCCCGATTATTTGTCGTCTTCAAGAAAGCGACTTGTGCCACAATTGCTTTATAAGGGCAGTATTCTGAAATCCTGGAATAAGCGCATGGCTGTTGCGCTCCATCGAGGCTTTTTTGAGACGTTACCGGTCTTGGAGGAAGTTTCGCCGGAGGATGCAGATATTGCCTGGTTAGTTTATGATCTTGTGTTTGATGAGCAAAACCACCAATATCAGCTCCAGTTGGATCGCAAAGTATACACATTATTCAGGCCTGCACTGGATCAAATTACAACTCCGGTTCCAGGCGCAGTAGAAGATTTTCTTGGGCATTTGCAAAGTAAGTTGGATGAAAAACTGGATAGTGAAAACAACCCGCCAGATGCTCCTACTCTAGATCAACTATTATAAGGTTCGCACTATGGAGCAATTGCCTTTACCTGGCATGCCTCAGCATATTGTCAATGTAGCATCTGTAAAACACCGCAGTCCATTTCGTTATCCGGGTGGCAAAACTTGGCTTGTGCCACGCATTTACTTATGGCTCGCCTCCAAGCAATTACCCGTGGCACATTTTATTGAGCCGTTTGCCGGCGGCGCTATTGTCGGCCTGACCGCTGTATTCACAAAACTAGCTGAATATGTCACGCTAGTTGAAATAGATGAACAAGTTGCTGCGGTCTGGGACACAATCATTGAATCCGAACATGGTCTTTGGCTGGCTGATCAGATTATGTCTTTTGAGATGTCACCCGCCAATGTTGATCGATTGTTTGCCAAATCTGATGGCACTTTGCGACACATGGCCTTACAGACAATTATCAAGAACCGGGTAAATCGAGGGGGTATACTCGCAACCGGTGCCGGACGATTGAAGCACGGCGAAAATGGGCGTGGTATACAATCTAGGTGGTATCCTGAGACACTGGCCAAACGCATTCGTGATATTGTCGATCAGCGTGCTCGATTAAGTTTCATTCATGGCAATGGACTGGACGTCATTGAACAGCATATCTCCGATCCGTATGCTATTTTCTTTGTCGATCCTCCCTATACGGCGTCATCCAAGAAGCCGGGTAAACGCTTGTATCATCATCATGAAGTCGATCACGCAAAGCTCTTTGCTCTACTAGCACAATGCTCAGGCGATTTTTTGATGACGTATGACAATGTGGATGAAGCCAAAGCGCTAGCGAAACAGCATCAGTTTGATACGCTGGCCGTACCGATGAAAAACACTCATCATGCCAAGTTGAATGAATTGTTAGTTGGGCGCAACTTGGATTGGGCACGGTGACAGATTTACGAAAAGAAATATTGCTATTGGGTATGAGTCGCTTTTTCTTAGACCGGCTATGTGTGTATACTTGAACCATACATTTCTTAACACTAGCACTGGACTTACCTATGCTCACTCAAAAGCCGCTTCCGTATGTGGAGGAGAATACCGACATTGTCGATGTAAACTGGGATTTTGCTGGTGAGAGTACTATACACTCAACGCATAGCCTGCATACCTACTTAGCCTCTATTCTAGTGGGTATACACCATTCCGCATCGCGAGCATTGTCAAGTTGTTGGTTAGTGAGTATAGCCGCTATTACAATTAGGGATATACTTATAATGGCAACACCAATTAAGGTTCGGCGGGCGTTGCGGCGTGCACGGTCGGATTGCAGCGCGGCTTCTTCGCGACGTTGGATCTGGACACGGCACTGAGCAGCACATTACAAGTCCTGGAGCACCCCATAACAGATGTCACAAGCTAAGAAACGACACGTAAGTTGCTTAATACGCGCTTTGCGACTGGGTCTGTTCGCCATCGTCACCTTCGTGATTGGGCTTCACGCAGTTGGCATCTATCTGTATACCGAAAATTTTGTGTTGCCGACTGCTCAGCGTCCGGTGGAGGCCGTTGAAGCACCCTGGATGGACGCAGCACGCGATGCCAGCATCGTTGGGGATGGCGTGCTGCTGGCCGGATGGTATGTGCCGCCCCAAAACGACGCGGTGATTATCTTGCTGCACGGTTATGGCGGTGACCGACGCGCAATGGCGTGGCACGCGGATCAGCTATATGCTGCTGGATACGGCTTATTGCTGGTGGATTTACGCGGCCATGGCGAATCCGGCGGGGAACGGCGCTCCTATGGCTGGGAAGATGCCGCTGATGTGCCGGGAATGGCGGCCTATGTACAGGCTCAAGGGGGCGAGCATATCGGCCTGGCTGGGCATTCAACCGGCGGGCAAGTGGCCCTGCGCGGCGCGCGCTTAGCCCCCAGCGTGGATGCCATACTAGCAGATGGCGCATCCGTGGCCCAGGCGCGGGACTTGCTGCCCCTGCGCAATCTGGAAGACGCGCTGTTCTTCCCCGCTAATTCTCTGCTCGATCGCTATCAGGCCTACCGCCTCGACCGGCCCGTGCCCGCCCCCGTTCGTGAAGACATCGCCAGTTTAGGAGACCGCCCGGTGTTGCTTATCGGTGGCGGTGATCTCGTGATTGAACGTGATCGGATGACCAGCTATGCGGCAGCGGGCGGCGATAATGTCGCGCTGTGGCTGGTGGAGGGCGCAGTACATGGCACTACCTGGCGAGTTGCACCGCAGGCATATGCTGAGCGCATGCTCGCCTTTTTTGATGCGGCGTTGAAGTGATCTGCGCGAAACCTTTCACACTTTCGCATTTCGCATCGTTCGCACGGCGTGTGAAATCTAGCTGAGAAAGTCCTTATACATATACCCTTCTGTGCGCTCGATACGGATCGGGGCCAGTAGCCCCGACTTAACCAGTGCCTTAGCGGTCTGACGCGCCGCGCGGGCGGGGATATGCAAATTCTTATAAATCTGATACAGCTTTTCACCACCCCAGCCCGGTCATCGCCTGGCGAGAATGAGGCTTGGCACGGCGACCCAACACACCCATTGAACCCTCACCACACATCACGCTATAATTCGCTCACCAGATAAGAAATCCTACAAAGCCGATGGATTACAACGCCGTACAGGTTCTACATAAGAACGATCCCGCTATTTTGGCTATGCGCCATAAATGGCTGCCCCTGGCCGTGAGTTTCTTGCACCATACCTTCAAACGCCAGCACCATGTACTCATCGAGCAAGACATTTTTCGCGAACAACTAGATAGATTTATCGAGCATGTGAACGCCACCTTGCCCGAAGATGATCAATACATCCAGTCGCCGGATTTTTATATCGACAGTTGGAGCGGCGAAGATGATCTGATCCGCATTCGGCGTCAAGAGGCAGGCTACGCGGTGCAACTGTCGCCGCATGCCGAGCGCCTGCTGGGGTGGTTCGATGAGATGCTGAGTCAACGCATCATCGGTACGGAGTCGCGCTTGCGCAATATTTTATCTTTGCTGGATGAAGTCGTCACACGCAGCACGGAAGACGTGCAAGCCCGGCTCGACCAGCTTTATGATCGGCGCGAGCAAATCGACGCGGAAATCGAACGTATCGAAGCCACACAAACCGTAGACGGGCTGAGCGATGTGCAAATCCGTGAACGGATAGAGCATATCAGCGGCTTGGCCGGGCAACTCTTGCGCGATTTTAGCCTGGTCGAAGAACGCTTTCGGGAGATGGCGCTCGCGATACAGCAAGCCCAACTCGACCCCGACGCGCGGCGTGGTGACATCCTGGGCACGGCGCTAGACGCCGACGAACAGCTCGAAGCCAGCGACGAGGGCCAGAGCTTCCGCGCGTTTTACGAATTATTGACGCACCCCGAACAGCGCGAAACGTTCGATGACTTGGTCAGCGCGCTATTTCACATGCCGCGCCTGGCGACCTATGCCAACGATAATGCATTGCTGGGGCGTTTGACCTCGTATCTGCTGGAAGCGGGCGAACGAGTCAACCAATCCAACCAGCAACTCGCCCAGCATTTACGCCGCGTCGTGGATACGCGCAACATCGCCGAGAGCCGCCGCGTGCAAACCCTGGCCGGGGAGATCAAGCACTTGTCTAGCCAACTTGGCGAGGCCATCGTCCCCATGATGCGCCGCAGCCGCACCCCCTTCTATGTCCTCGAAGGTGAGCCGGAAGTCGATTTGCCGCTAGAACGTCCCTTATTCGAGCCACCGGAGCAATTCACCGCCACCGAACGCCCCCGCCCGGCTTCGACTTTGCTGGATGATGACGCGCTCTCGGCCCTGTTCGAAACATTCTATATTGATGAAACACGCCTGCACGAAAACATCGAACGCGCGTTGATGAGTCGCGCCGAAGTGCCGCTGGCCGAATTGGTCAACCGCTACCCCATCACCAAAGGTATGTCAGAAGTCATCGCCTATTTGCAAATCGCGGCGCGCGAACCCGGCCATACCATCGACCGCCTGACCGAGGACGCTATTCTCATCGAGACACCTAACCAGGCCCAGCGCACCGTGACCTTACCCCGTATCATTTTCAAACGAGCGACCCCCGAGGCTGACCATGTCTGATTCAAACCCACATGTAGAACCCTATGCCGCCGCCATCCGAAAATTGCTGAAAGGG
>DAOTVD010000238.1:0-5232 GCA_034437075.1 Anaerolineae bacterium | reverse complement strand
TAACGGGTTCGACGCCAGCGCCTTCGGCATCAACGACTTTAGCGGCGCGCGACTGGGCCTGGGCAGCGGGGATTATGCGCCCGTAACGTTCGATATGATCGTGACGTTCGGCAGCTTGACGGCCACGGACGGCACCAACACCGCCACCCATAGCGCTGACCACATCGAAAATGTGGCCAGCGGCCATGGTAACGATACTTTCGTCTTCAGCACGAACACGAGTGGCATCAGCGGCAATGTAGACGGCGGCGATGCGGGTACCGACCTCCTGGATTACAGCGCGCTGACCATCGACGTGACGGTTGACCTGGCCACCCGCACCGCGACCAATATTGGCGGGACGTTCATCAATATTGATGGGGTGATTGGTGGCGCGAGTCTCAACGATACGCTGCAAGGCTACGCGGCGGACAACACCTGGACAATCGCCGCGAACCAGACCGACCAAGGCAATCTCAATGGGCTGTTCAGCTTCCAGGATGTGGAAAATCTGACGGGCACGGATGCAGACGACACCTTTATCTTTGAGGTGGCTAGCCGGATGCGCGGGCGTGTGGATGGCCGAGGTGGAGCTAACACCCTGGATTACAGCAGCTATAGCAGCGCTGACCTAGTGATTACCCTGACTGGCCAGGGCGACATGGTTGGGTATAACGGCTATGAAGATGTCTCGTTGCGCGGCTCGCTGGCCAGCCCGGATGGCAACCCGTATTTCTTCAACATCACCAACCTTATCGGCGGCCCGCGCAATGGCGACTTGATCACGGGCGCGAATGAAACCAATATTTGGACGATCTCTGGCGCGGATGCAGGCGATCTGAACAACCGCCTGACCTTTAGCAGCATCGAGTTCTACGAAACGGGCGACCAGGATGATACATTCGTTATGTTGCAGTCGGGTTCTATCTCCGGCACCATCGACGAGAACGGCGGCATCAATACGCTAGATTACACCGATTACACCACCGACATCGTGGTGAACCTGGAAACCGGCACGGCCACCAACATCAATAATGGGGTGTCGGGTAATTTCTCGAATGTCTTCGCAGGGTCGGGGGATGATGTCATCACAGGCAATAGCAGCAACAATATCCTAGATGGTGGCACAGGTTTCGACCGCTTGAACTTCTTCAACCTCACCTTGCCCGTCATCGTGAACCTGGCCACCGGAACGGCCATCGGCCCACAAGTGGGCACCGACCAGATTGCCAACTTCGAGCATGTCATCGGCGGCCAGGGCAATGACCAACTCACGGGCGATGATAACGATAATTGGTTCACGGGCGGCCCTGGCAACGACATTATCAACGGCGGCGGCGGCACCAATACGATTGACGAAAGTTGGACGACGCTGGGCATCGACATCGACCTGAATGATCCCTTCGGCCCGAATACGGGCACGGCAGTCGGGCCGGAGTCTGGCACGGATGCGCTGACCAACATCACCAACATGGTGGGCGGGCGTGGGGATGACAACTTGCGCGGGCGCGATGGCGAAAATACGGTCATCACGGGTGGCCCTGGCAACAACACGATTGACGGCGGCGCGAACAGTACCAATACCCTGGATGAAAGCTGGGTGCTGCCCTTCGTGATGCTTGGCCCCGCCGTGACAGGCTTCACACCCTGGTCGCCGTTTGATATGACCATTGATCTGAACATAACGACCGACAATGGTCAGGATGTGAACGGGGATGGCATTGGGGACACCCTGCGCAATATCACGAATGTCTTCACCAATGCGGGTAACGACACCATCATAGGGAATAATGAAGACAATATCATCGGCCCCGGCGCGGGTGATGACACCGTGCAGGGCGGCGGCGGCATTGATACGCTGGATTACAGCCCCGTGACTGCCGATAGCCGCATCATCTTCGGTGCCACGATCACCACCAGCGGTGGCATCGGTAATGATCTGCTGAGCGATCTGGAAAATTACATCTTAGGCAGCGGCAACGATACGTTTGAAATGGTGGGCAATAGCATCATCAATGGCTTCATCAACGGCGGCGCGGGCATCGACACGCTAGATTACAGCGGTTACGGTGGTGCCATCACGGCGGATTATCTGCGCGGTATCTTCACGGGTGTGGTTGGGCAAACCATCAGCATCGAAAACATCATTGGTAGTCCCTTCGCAGATTTCTTCTACGCGGACGCCAACTTCCGCAACGAGTTCTTCGTTGGGGCAGGTGATGTGGCGTTCATCTACTGCGGCCTGGATGCGGTCTTCGGCACCGGCGCCACCGTGACCTGTATCGGCCTGCCGGGTGGGCCGTCGCCAGCAGGCCCGCAAACACCAGGCCCGCAAGTTGCAGGACTGCCCTTTACGCCGGATAGCTTGCCCAGTGTTGGCGCGCTGCTGCCAAGGCCGCGCATCGTGGGCGTGGTGGCCCTCATTACGGATGATGGCTGGACATTCATCGACTTGATCTTGCCTACGTTGCTGGTGCCGGAGGATGCCTGGCGCGCGGATGGCACGATCCGGACGCCTAATTATGACTTCGTTGCGATCTTACCGGCCCAAGATGGCCTGCTGCGGGGTGCTGAGGCCAACGAAACTTACGGGTTTGGTCTGCCGACTTGGTTCGGTTTGCGACTGCCACCAGCGGCGCGCCTGTTCACCCCTCCGACCGCGAGCATCCCGGCCTTGCCGAGTGAGTACCGCGTCCTTTCCGCGCAGCATGTCGAAGCCTTTGTGGATAACCGCTATGTGCGCAACTTCCGCGACGGAACGCAACTCTTGGTTTCCTTTACGCTCGATCCCCGATGGGATACCTCCGACCTGGCGATCCTCTACTGGGACGCGCAAACAGGCACCTGGATCATGCTAGACAGCACTTATGTTGCACTAAGCGCTGCGGAACCTGTGCGCGTAGCGACCCTATTGCGCCAGGCCAACCGACTGAGCACCGCGACCTTCTTCGCGCCGGACGGGCGCTTCACATGGGGCGTGTGGAACATCCTCGGGGAGGCGATACAAGATCGCTTGCAAGCGCGCGACACCCGAACGGGCCTATATGTGCTAGTCGAAATTCAGGAAACCGTGAGCTACGCCCCCTAAGCGTGACGCTATGAACGTTCATCCTGAATAATCTGCACGCTGTCGTCTGTGCTGGCATCGCTACGCCCCCTAAGCGTGACGCTATGAGCGTTCATCCCTGCTGACGACTGCTGGCCAATCCCAGCCTGTGCTGGCGACCAGGGCGCGCAGTTTGCGCCGCCTTTTGGCTAAGCCCGCATAGGCTTCTTGGATGGTGGCTTCATCGTGCAGCGGGATGTCGGAAGCGCGGAGCGCGCTAAGATCGGGCGGCGGGGGTGGGTCAACGTGGTCGGCTTCTAAATCTTCTTGTGATGCCAGATAATTTGAAATCGCATTGCGTGTATGCTGGAAGTGGGGCGCTAAGGGCGGTTGGACAACCATCTCGGCCAGGGTGAGCGTTTCATCCAAGATGACCAGTGCCAGTTCAGCAGAAGTCTGTTGCGAGGCCCCATGAAAGCGGTTTAGGATGGGTTGTTCTAGGTGTTGTTGCTCGAACTCTACCAAATCGGGCAATACGACATCTAGCCCGGTGCCTTCGATACGCCCTTTGTCTTTGTCCCAATGTTGCAGGATCATATCTTGGGGGGTTTTGCCCAGGTGATGAATATGCAAGGCCAGTTTGCGTCGCAGTTCTTGTTTCTGCGTGACGCTCACCAGAAAGGAAATGATGAACGTGACGAAGAAGAAACCAGTCAGGGCGGCCAATGTTGTCATAAATTGCCAGGGATGACCCTGGGGCACGTAATCGCCCACGCCCAAGGTCGAAATCGTGAAGCCTGTGAAGTATATCCGCTCAACGGGGTCGGCGGGCAGTTCATCCGATGAGTGAATGATGGCTTGTTCATCGGCCATAAACATGAGCCACCAACCGCCATACAGCAGCGTGATCCAAATAAACACCAGGCTGAGAATGAGCATCGAGCTTGACCAGATCAGAAAGCGGCGTTGGCCGGTCATGTGGTGCAGCTTTAGTAATAGACGTTGAATGGCGGATTGCGCAGCGCGTGAGGCTGGCCCTTCGTTACCTTGGACGATGGTGATAAACAAATCAAAAGCCAAGATCAAAAGTAAAGCCAAGCCCAAAATAAAGAATACAGGATGATACGGCATGGGGGCACCTTGTGTGTAAACTCACAGGGCGACAAGCAGGATGCTCTCCTTCGTTTGGTCTCTCATCCAGGCTGCTTGCACCGTGTTCGGTCGGTAAAGTATAGCGACCTTAACAGCGCGCGAGCCTGCGCGTCATCCGAAATGCGCTCAACGGGCGAATAAAAAGCCCATATAACCTACAAATAAGCCCAGGAAAAGCCCGGCTTCGGCGCGTTGAAGTTTGCGATCTGCAAACAGCGGCACCAGCAAAAGTGAAATGCCGATCATAATCGGGAAATCCAGGCGCAGGAAGTCCGCACTGACCGGGATAGGTTGCACCAGGGCGGTTAGGCCCAGAATGCTGGTTAAGTTGAAGATGTTGGAGCCGATAACGTTGCCGATAGCGATGTCGGGCGCTTTGCGCAGGGCCGCCACCACCGATGTAGCGAGCTCTGGCAAGGATGTTCCGGCAGCCACCAGGGTCAGGCCAATAACCCGTTCGCTGATCCCAGCAGCGCGGGCAAGCCCCGTGGCACCTTCGACCGTCAGATTGGCGCCGATGACCACCAAGATAATCCCGAAGACCACGCGCAGGGCTTCGCGCCAGACCTGCGTATTGTCGCTTAGTAAACCGCCTTCGGCGGCGACGCCTTCTTGTTGCACCGCGTCTGGCTCGTCGCGTGCTAGGCGATACGAAAGCCAGGTGAAGGCGATAACACAGGCAAACAGGATGGCCCCTTCGCCTTGGGCGATCCGTTCGTTGGTGGCCGCGAAAAAATAGGCCAACAAGGTGATGCCGATCATGATCGGTAAGTCGCGCTGGACGAGTTGGCTATCTATGGCGATAGGAAAGATGATGCCTGCCGCGCCCAGGATCAACGCGATGTTGAAAAAGTTCGAGCCGATCACATTACCAACGGCGATGTCCCCGGAGCCAGCTAGCACGGCGGTCAGGCTGATGACCAATTCGGGCATAGAGGTTCCGAATGCAACCACCGTCAGGCCAATCACCAAGGCTGAGATGCCGAAGCGATCCGCCAAGCGGGCCGCGCCTTTCACCAGATGATCGGCACCGAAAACCAGCCCGACGAAGCCCA
>DAOTVD010000237.1:0-1847 GCA_034437075.1 Anaerolineae bacterium | reverse complement strand
ACCCATGGCTTCTCACTCCCTGTTTTTCGCAAAACAAGTGTGCGAGCGAACCCCCTTTTTGGCTAGACCACGTTATTCTGTGGCGCTACCGGCAGCATTACTGGCCTGGACTTTGTGCGGGATGCCGCCCGATTTGGGGCTGACCGCTAGCTTTGATAGCGAGGTTTTGCTCTGGCGGATGCAATCGCGCGAACAACTTATCGCCTGGGTGTGCCAGAAT
The DNA here is from genome assembly GCA_034437075.1 of Anaerolineae bacterium. Lineage (GTDB taxonomy): Bacteria > Chloroflexota > Anaerolineae > Aggregatilineales > J027 > DAOTVD01. Next base: position 1,627 of record DAOTVD010000237.1, on the reverse strand, counting down.
CGCTATGTGCGGGCGCTAGAAACCCAAGAAGCCGCGCGTTTTGGGTTGTTTCGGGATACATACGCGGATATCTGCACGCTGCCCGACGCGGCTGCCAGATAAGTTCCCTACAACAGCGCTCAGCGCTCGCGGATGCAGCGAAATCCGTTGTATACGCTGACTGTGCCGCCCCCCAGTTGGCCGCTCCCGCTCAGATCGTTGGTCAATAGACTGGGGCTGTTCTGAAACGCTGCACCACCGCGTAGGCGCTGGGCCGGCGTGGCCGCCGAAGCGTCATCTAGCACCCATTCGCGCACGTTGCCCACCATTTGTTCGGCCCCAACCCACGACACATTTTGGGGGCGCGCATCGACTGCGCGTGTTTCGGGGCGTTGGGCGCTGCCATCTGGCGCGGTGAAAACATCGCGATAGATGACGTATTCGGGCACAAAACTATCGCCCCAAGGATACAACAGGCTATCTGGGCCACGCCCGGCATAGGCCCATTCGTCGTTGGTGGGCAAGCGTCCCCCTCGCAAGCTACAAAAGCGCATGGCATCTTCCCAAGCGATACTATCGCGCGGGTGGTCATCCGCACACCATTCGCTCTGGCAGCGCATTGCGTCGTCTTCGGTTGCGGATTGCAAATAGTCGATATAGGCGGCGTTGGAGACTTCGTAGCGGTCAATCCAGAAGGGTTCTGTGAAGCAGCGCTCTTGGGCCGTGCGTTCCGTGCTCGATGCCGGGGGAGGGCCTGCCACAAAACAGCCTGGCGGTACTAGGGCCATCTCGAAGCCTTCGACCGTTTGCAGATGCGGCGTCCAATCTGCATTAGTCGTAACGTTTTGCAGGGCCGCGCGCGTGCTCGGTTCAATATTGATGGGTGGTTTATCTGCCGGAACAAAGATATCGCGCGTGTTCTCGGTGTCGGTGTCGGTGTCTAGCAACGCGGCGATGAACAGCCCCAGCACCAGCAAAATGGCGACCAACATCAGCGGAATTGTCCATAACCAAATCGCGGGGCTATTGGGCTTGGGGGTGGGGGGCGTGGTTGGTGGCGGTGGGGCGGTGTCACGCGCGGCGCGTTTTTGCCGAACTTGCTCTTGCCAGCGTTGTTGGTCGTATACGCGGCGCTGGTCTTCATCGATGAGCGTGCGATAGGCTTCGTTCAGGCGCTTGAATTGGGTATCCGCCCATTCGGCATGGTGTGGGTTTTGGTCCGGGTGAAATTCTTTAGCCCGCCGCCGGTATGCGGCCTGAATGTCTTCCTGAGTTGCGTTGGGTGGCACGCCCAACATCGCGTAATAGTCTTGTTCCATACGAGGAGCTTCTTCCTGAGTTGGGTACTTTTTCCTGCACGGCTAATCGGTTAGCAGAAACCGTTTTTCGGTGGCTAGGGCCTCGAAACTGGCATCTAGCGCGGCCAAAGCATCGACATGCCGGAAGCGCCCGCCGGTCATTTCCGCGATTTGCTTAAGCAAGATTTCGTTATAATCGCGCTGACCGGGGCGCCCTAGGCCAATTGTGTCGATGATGATCTGCGCGCGTGCGGCGCGGCGGGCTTGTTTCAGCACGGCTTCCGGCGTGGTGACTGTCGGGTCGCCATCCGTCAGCAAGATGACGCGCCGCATCCCGGCGCCATCCAGTA
>DAOTVD010000236.1:0-15217 GCA_034437075.1 Anaerolineae bacterium | reverse complement strand
ACGGGTAAGTTCTCCCCCCGAGTTCGGGGGGAGCTAGAGGGGGGTAAAATCAAGCCGGTATCCTTTTCGACAAAAGCAAGCGGCATAGTTAAATACTTGGAAAAGCCTAAACAAAAACAGGGCACTAACCAGAGGCAAGCGTCCTATATGGGTAGAAACGGGAGAGTAAAATTAGTTGGTGATGCGGCGGTATTGGCGGATCGAGAGCGGCACGAACACCGCAAAAATGCCGATCATCCAGGCTATGGCGTATAGCAAGTTGTTCCCCATGGGCAGCCCCAAAGACCAGGCCCGCGCGACATTCACGACCACGGAAATCGGCTGGATTTCGGCGAACTCGCGCAGCAAGCCCGGCATGGTTTCCACGGGCACAAAAATGCTACTCGCGAAGACCATCGGGAAAATCCAGACGAAGCCCGCGACCTGGGCCGTCTCCGGGTCTTTCACCAAAATACCGATAAACGCGAACACCCACAGCATCACATGCCCAAAAGCGACGATAATCGCGATAGCCGCTAGCGCGGGCAGTAGGCCATCCTGAAATCGAAAGCCGATAATCGTCCCCACGATTAAGATCAAGAAAACGACGAATACATTCCGCACCGTGTCGGCCAGGGTGCGCCCGGCTAGCACTGCCGAACGTGCCATGGGCAACGAGCGAAAGCGGTCGATCATCCCTTTAGACAGGTCATCCGCTAGGCCCACGGTGGTTTGCGAGCCACCAAAGAGCACCGTCTGCACCAGAATGCCGGGAATCAGATAATTGATGTAATCCCCGGCGGGGGTGTCGATGGCGCCGCCAAACACATATGCGAATAAGAGCGTGAACATAATCGGCTGAATCGTGGAAAACACGAGCAGTTCCGGCGAGCGTAGATAGTGCATCAGATTACGCCAGGCGATCACGAAGGTGTCGGTAAAGTTCCAACTAAAGCGCCGCAACCAGGTGGCTTCGGTACGGCGGGTGACGTCCATATCACGGCGTTTCTGTTCGGTTTTGGGCAGAGCTTGTTCGGCCATGGTCATTCTCTCCTTAATCATCTTATCGTCTGGTAGCGGGGCTTAGGCACCCGTTTTGTTGCCCGTCAGCGAGAGGAACACGTCGTCCAGGGTAGGGCGCCGTAAGCTAATGTCTTCAATGCCGATGTTGGCATCATCCAGGGCGCGGACGGCTTCGAGCAGGCTCTGGGTACCGTCGGCCACGCGCAGATTAATCCAGCCTGTATTTTCATCGATTTGCGGCGTTTCGGTGGCCGTGTTTTTCAGAACGTCGTGCGCCTGCTGGGTTTGGTCTGGTTGGGCGATGCGCACTTGCAAGACATCATTGCCCATACGGGCCTTCAATTCTTCTGCGCTACCTTCGGCGATGACTTTGCCCTCATCCAACACGACAATATTATCGGCCAGCGCATCTGCTTCTTCGAGGTATTGGGTAGTCAGGAGCAATGTCGCGCCATCGCGCACCAGTTCGCGAATGAATTCCCATAAATCCAACCGCGTACGCGGGTCGAGGCCCGTCGTGGGTTCGTCCAGAAAGAGCACAGGCGGGGCGGCGACGATGCTCGCGGCCAGGTCTAAACGACGGCGCATACCGCCGGAATAGGTTTTGATGGGCCGGTCGGCAGCATCTTCTAATGTGAAGCGTTTGAGTAATTCTTTGGCCCGCGCGCGCGCGGCTTTGAGCGGCATGTGATATAACATTGCGACCATGATGAGGTTCTCGCGCCCCGTGAGGCGTTCATCCACGGCGGGGTACTGCCCAGCTAGGCCGATTTTCTCGCGCAAGGCGCGCGGATTGTTGAGCGCATCCACGCCTGCGACCGTCACGCGGCCTTGGTCGGCCCGTAACAAACTGGTCATGATCTTGACCAAAGTGGTTTTACCCGCGCCATTGGGGCCGAGTAAACCCAAAACTTGCCCAGTTGTCGCGCGTAAACTGACGCCATCCAGCGCCTTGAACTTGCCATAATACTTCACCACGTCTTCAACGATCATTGCGTGTTCAGACATAAATTTGTGTGTCCTTCAGATTGTGTGCGTACAAAAATTGGGCTGTGCTGCTCGCGTGCGCTTATGTAGACCTTAAACACACGCGAGAGAGCTTGCAAAGAAGATCCGCGATAAGCTCATCAATTGCTAATTGCGGGCGCTTTACGGATGTAAGTCTCGTTGGCCACTTGGTCGAGCATAAACTGGGCCATGTCTTCGCGGGATATTTGCGGCGTAATGTCCCCCACATACCCCACCTTGAGCGTTCCTTGAGCGGGCTTATCGGTTAGCATGGGCACGCGCACGATTGTCCATTGTGTGTCCGAAGCGCGCACTTTTTCCACGACTTGCTTCATATCCGCCGCAACATTTTTGGAAAGGATGTTCAGGGCTATACTCGCGACTTTATCGATCATGCCCGGCTTATCTTGTGGGTCGCGCACGCCCGCCCCTGCCGAGATAATCAGCCGCTGGACGCCGTGCTGCTGCATGGCCGCCAGAATATGATCCATACCCTGGCTGATGGTAAAAGTCGGTTTGTTGTCGCTCGGCCCCAAGACACTCAGCACGGCATCCACGCCCTGGATCGTTTCAGCAACGCAGTTCGCGTCCAGAATATCGCCTTGTACAACATGCAGCTTGTCATTGTTGAGGGCTAACTTGCTAGGCGTACGCGCCAAGGCTGTCACCGCGTGCCCGGCGTTCAGGGCTTGTTTAACGAGGTGCTGGCCGGTTTTTCCCGTCCCACCGAAAATCGCGAGTTTCATAAGCTTATCTCCTGAGATGCTTGTTGCAGAACTTGGGTTATCATTTGTGGTGGCTGAGCACCGCTGAAGGCGTATAGGTTATTGACCACGAAAAACGGCACGCCCGTTACGCCGAGTTGCGCGGCTTGTTGGGCCTCTTGTAGCACGGCCTGGCGCATAGCGCCATCTTCTAGCGCCGCGCGGGTTGCTTCGGCATTCATACCTTGCTCGGCAGCCAGCGCGACCAACACATCTAGCGCGCCGATATTCTGGCCGTGTTCGAAGTACGCGGCGTAGACCGCATCAATGACGGCTTCGCGCTTTTCTTTCGGCGCCAGCGCGATCAGTTGATGCGAAAGCGTCGTGTTCGGTGCATGCGTGATCCGGTCAAAATTGAACGTGATTCCGGCACGGGTGCCCGCTTCACGCGGCGCCGCGAACCATTGCTCCAAAGGAACTTGGCCGCCGCCTTTGGCGAACATGTATTCCTGGAAGTTGTAACCGTCTGCCGGAATGTCCGCATTCAGGAAAAACGTATGGTAAGCCACCGTCACAGGCCCGCCATCCCAGGCCGCGAGCGCGGTTTTCAGGTTCGCTTTGCCAATGCGGCACCACGGGCAGGCGGTGTCATGAAAGACATCAATGCGCATAGTTATGTCGTCTCCTTGGTCGGTTCAAAGGCGGCTTTGTGCTGAGCCGCCCAGGTGGCAATCGGCGTCATTTGCACGGGCAATTGCGCAAGTACGTCGTCCATATCCCACCACATGGTGAGCAGGTCTTTGTTCTCGCGCTGGAACTTGTAGCCCTGAATGCCACCTTCGCCCGCGCCGGGGCCGAAAACTTCATCCAACGCCGCGCCGAATTCTTCTAGCGGCATGGCATAATACGTAATCTCGCGGCCTAAGCCTTCGCTGAAACGCGCGGCCAGTTTTGGCCCTGTGACGTTCTCGACGCCACTAACGCCGATGCGGCGATTGGCCAATTCGGGGCGTTCCAAAGCAGCGACCATCAACGCGCCGACATCATCCGTCGCGATCCATCCCAGCGGCGTATCTTCTTCTACCGGGTATGATAGGGTATCATTTTTCACGATGTTCGGTTGTGTCCAGGGGCCGAGCAGATTTTCTAGGTAGGCGGTCGGTTCAATCGTGATGTATGGCACGCCGCTCTGGTCAAGATAGCCGATTAAATCCAGGCGCATATCATACATAGGGTTGCCGGTCGGTTGGTTGATGACCGTGCCGCTAGTGTTGTAGACAATATGCCCCACCCCGGCTTCTTTCGCCGCCTCGATTGCATTTTGGGCATAGACGGGCGCTTGGGTTGGGTCGGGGATAAAGGCGGGCACCATCAGCGATACGGCATCCATGCCCTGGCTGGCCGCTACCAAACTCGTTTTATCTTCCATATCGCCGTTGACGGTCTGCGCGCCGGCTTCCACAAAATCGGCGGCCTTTTCGGGGTTGCGGGTCAGAATATAGGGTGTGTGGCCTTGGCGTAAGAGATTGCGCACGACTGCGCCCCCCTGCGAACCTGTGCCACCATATACCAGTACTTTCATTTTGCGGTTCCTTTCTCAGTACAATAGGTCGTTAGGTTATGCCTTAAACGGTGTGCATACCTGTCGGTTATGCAGGGCGGTTTACGCGGCTAAACAAGCCGATGATGATTCCGGCGGCAATTAGGTGCATGATGTTCAGCGCCAAGGTCATTTCAGCCGGGATGCCTTCTAGGCTGGCGGTCGGCACAAACGATACAGCTAGCACGCCCACCGAAATCAGCATGAACCAGCGGAGCGGACGCTGTGTGAACGCCAGCAGCAAACCATAGACAACACTGGCACTAACGACGGCCATAATCGTCGCGAGAACGACCGGAATCAGCGTGATGGGCTCGCCACCTTCGGCGGGAATAATGCTATCGTCCATCATGCCCAGGGCATTCAGGATGCTATAGACGATGCCGTTCATGACCGGGGCGCTGACGAGCGCTAGCCCAGCGAACAGCCCGAAACGGCTCCATGGAGCGGCGGATTTTTGGATAGCAGTTGTTGCCATTTCATTCCTCCAAATTTGTAGACCAGTCTATATACATGCGGTAAAAAAAATGCGTTAAGCGTTTTCCAGCAACAGGCCAATTTCAGCGGCGACCTGTTCTAACGGCGCGCTACTGCGTTCCGTCCGGCTGAGGATCACGCCGCCCTCAATCGCGGCGATGATGAGCACGGATAATCGCCGGGCGCGGTCTGGCGCGAAGTCTCCAGCGATCAAACGCTCAGCAAAAGCATTCTGCCATTCGGTATAGACGTCGTGGCAGGTTTCGCGCAATAGCTCGCTGGTGGCGGCGGTTTCCATGGCAATCGTCGTGATCGGCCCGCCCATCTGAAAATTGGAGCGCTCCACATTCACGGCGATATTCAGGATAAACGCCCGTATAGCTTCGGCTGTATCGTCCACTGCCGCGAGGTTGGTCTGAATGCGCTCTAACACGATCTGCCCGACGCGGCGCACGGCCTCGGCGGCGAGTTCCTCTTTACCACCCGGAAAGTGATAGTACAACGACCCCTTCGGCGAGCCACTGTCCTTGATGATCTGATTCAAGCCAGTGGCATAATAGCCTTGGAGTTCCAGTAATTCACAAGTGGTCTGGATAATCTGATCGCGCGTCGTGCTCATTCGGATAACCCTGTTTAACTACTTTGATTATAGAGACTGGTCTACTGATGCGTCAATGAATTTTGATGAGACTTTGCTAAGTCCAACACGCGCGGTAATCCTGCGCGAATTGGTCGAATGTCGTAGCCTCACGTTCTAGCACTTGCTGCACGTCGTCCGTTACGTGTTTGGCATTCCCAAAGCGGGTGATGGTGTACAAGGCGCTCACGACCAAAGCATAACCCAGTTTTTTACCCCCCGCGAGTTGCCCACGCAAAAAGCCCAGCAATGACGGGTTGGTATAGGTTACCGGGCGTCCGATAACCGCGCTCAGTTTATGCGCTATCTGGTGATAATCGAGCGCTTCGGGGCCCGTCAGCGTATACGCCTGGTTAGCGTGGCCATCTTCCGTAAGGGCGCGCGCCGCCACGGCGGCAATATCGCGCACATCAATGAAGCTTGTCTTGGCTTTGCCCACGGGCACGCGGATTTCGCCATCTTGCCGGATTTCATCTTGATGGGTGGTCGAAAGATTCTGCATAAAAAAGCTCGCGCGCAAAAACGTATAGTCGATCTTCATGCTTTGGATGTGCTTTTCGATTTTGTAATGCGGCGTCACGCGGTTGTTCTCGACACCTTGCAAGGACAAAAAGACGATATGCTCTACACCCGCGCCCAAAGCGGCCCATAAGGCAGGCGCGATTTCTTCTTGCACATCCGCCAAGGCAGGAGGCCGCACCAAGAACATTCGCTGGATGCCTTCGAATGCTGTGCGAAAGGTTTCGGGCTTCAGAAAATCAAAATGGACAATTTCGGTATCATCGCCAAAGGCTGCACGTGCGCTATCGACACTATATGCCCCAATGCGAAAGGGTACTTTGGCGGCTTGCAGCGCCTTTACAACTTCGGTGCCGACATTGCCCGGCGCTCCGGTGACAAGTATACGTGCGGTCATGGGGTTTACCCTTTTTCAGTGATCAGTGATTTAATTATAATGACTGGTCTACATATTTTGAAGACAAAAAGACATTTGATCTACGGGACAAATGTCATATAGGGGGGATTTGCGACAAGAAAGGCTACGTACCGTACCCCGCAGCCCGGCAAATCAGATGCTATTCAAACACGATTTCGAACGCACCCCCTACTAACTCGGCCCTGATGACATCTGAGCCGCCTTCGTTGGTGAAGGCCACGACCACCGTATCAAATTCCTCGAAATACCAGAGTGCGGCGGTAAACCCGGCGGTCGAGCCCTCATGCCCTAGCACGAACGTATCGCCTGCATCAATCACGTTCAATCCCAGGCCGTAAGTCTCGCTTTCGTCTTCTTCCATGGGCGTGCCACTACGCATAGCGACTAGCGATTCTGCGCTGATCAACTGGCCGTCAAACAAAGCGCGGATGAACATTTCTAGGTCTTGAACAGTGCTGATGATGCCACCATCGGCCATGCCGACCCCGTCATTAAAGAAGGTCGCATTTTCTAAGCGGCCATCATTATCGCGTTCATAGCCCTGGATAATCCCCGTACCCAGGGCTGCCGGGTCTTCTACGAAGGAATTTTGCATACCTATTTCGGCAAAGATGTATGTTTGCATGGCTTCAGCTAGGCTCAGGCCAGTGGCTTCGTTGATAACCAATTCGATGAGGTTGTAATTCGTGTTGCTATATTCAAAACTTTCGCCCGGCCCGAAAAGCGGTTGCACGTCGTATATATACGTCACGGTTTCGGCTGCCGTCCAGCCATAAGTTGGGTCCTCAAACATGGCATCAAGGAACGCATCGGTGTTCAGATAATCTGGAATACCGCTGGTCATATCCAACAGTTGCCGCAAGGTGACCGTATCGCCATTGGGTATGCGCCCCACGATGTCATCCGCCAGCCAATCCCCCAATGCATCATCTAGCGACAAGGTGCCTTCTTCTACCAGCATCAACATGAGCACGGCGGCAAAGGTTTTTGTGATGCTCCCAATCCGAAACGCATCGTTAATCGTGGCTGGTGTGTTGTTTTCCAGGTCTGCGCTGCCTGTAACAGCCACAGCTACCCCTGCGGGGCTGCTTACCCAAATGCCAAGCGCGGTGCCGTCTGGGCTGGCGTTGTCTTCGGCAAATTCTTGCAAGGCTTCGTCTTGGCCAAAAACCGCCGAGACCGGTAACAAGCACAAGACCAGCATGAATATGAGAAACTTTTTCATTACAGCTTCCTTTTTAGCAAAGATGGACGAAATGTATTCTCAGTATACGTTAAACGCTGCTTTCAAACACGAGGCGTCAACGTCTTGTGCAAAGTGTGGTACATTGTGGGCAGGCTTTACCCCAAGCTAGGCGCCAGACAAACGTGCTAGCGGCTTGGTTGAGCCCCAAGGAGGCATGTTAAAATCGGCTAGAACACCCTAGCTTGCTATGCGGCGTGGATTGCAAAACCCCCGTTTCTAGTAGAGCCTCACATGCGATGATATAAGAGAGGATCGATATGCGCTTAGATGAATACCTATGGTCCGGCAATCCGCGAGGCATGCACAACCAAGGCCCTATGGATATGAATACCCTCATTGAACAAAACATGGGCTGGGCCAAGCTCGTGGGCTTGGGGGCCGAGTATGTTAATTTCGCGGTGGAGGCTCAAGAACGCAATATCACCCCCATCATCCGCATCTATCGTCCCGAGCATAGCGGCGTGCCAATCGATAACGACATGCGCCAGCAATTTTTGGATTATTTGCGCGCGGGCATCAAATGGTTCGAAATTTATAATGAACCCAACCTATCCCTCGAATGGCCCCCAGGGGCCAATTACGACCCCATGAACACCGATGGTGTCATTCGGCCTATTTGTGATAATTGGTTGGATTGGGCCGAATTCATTATCGATAATGGCGGATACCCTGGTTTTATTCCGCTGTCGGAAGCTGGCGGGGGGTGGGAGAATACCACCACCTGGATCAATCAATTATTGCTGTATATGTTCGAACGGCATTATCAGCGCTTTGTGCAAGTGTTGGACAATGGCTTCTGGTTGGGTACACATCCCTACATCCTCAATCATTTTTACCAGGAAATGCCTGGCGGAGGCCCCTTATCTGCCCGGCCACCCGAAATGCAAAATTACGCCGAACCCGGCTGGCATTTTGAATATCCCTATGATCCGATTTGCCAGGCGAGCGACCCGGGCCGCACCGTATGGGGCGAAACGCCGTTGTCGCCTCAGGGGGATGTGCATGGCTTGTATGCTTGTGGGATCGCCTGGTTAGATCGCCTGGGCGAGATGTTTGGGGTCAATATGGTCCCAGTGGTGGGCACCGAAGGCGGATTATGGCCGCAGCCAGAACGCGGCACACTCAAGCAGTTGGATATCCGCTACCCTGGTTTCACCTGGGAAAGCCACGCGCATGCCACAACCGCCATGTTTGATTTTTCCGCCACACAAACGCCGCCCTGGTTTTGGGGGGTCGCACTCTGGAAATGGGACTACTATTACAGTCATCCGCGTTATGGGGGGCGTATGCCTGCCACCGATCTGTTTAGTCAGCATGCCCCGCCGCGCAAGCCGATTGTTTCAGAGGCAGTAATGGGGCCAGGTAGCGCTCGGCCCGACATCCGACAACCAGATGTTGTCATTACACCACCGGGGCCGGGCCCCGTTCATGGCACGCCGGAGCATCACTTCATCATTCTGGCGCCGGGTTTTGACGAAGACATGTTTTTCAACGTGTGCCGCGTTTATTGTGACCGCTTTCGTCCCACTGTCATGACGATCTACGAGTTCATTAACCTGATGCCGACCCAAACCTCGCTAGCCGTCACGGTCATTACAAATCCCGATTTGGTGGATTTCATGAACGCTCAAGTTGCTCGCCGTTGGACGAATGTCTATATGGACATGGTCGTTGTGAATGGCAACCGCGAACTGGAAGAAATGCTGAACTCCCGCGTTGCGGTAGGTCGGCGTTTTGGATAACCCGTTTTTTTGAACAATACCTTAATTATCCGTCTACCTGGGCGGTCGGTAGCGCCACAGAATAACGTGGTCTAGCCAAAAAAGGGGTTGGCTTACACACTTATTTTGCGAAAAACAGGGAGTGAGAAGCCATGAACCCCGAGCAGGAATTTTGCCCGAATGAGCATTGCCCAGATAGGGGCAAAGTGGGAGAAGGCAATAGCGGTGTCCACAGTCAAAAAGAGCAACGCTGTAGATGTCGAACCTGTGGCAAGACCTTTAGCATTCGTAAGGGTACGGCGATGTTTGGCATCAAGCATGCGGTGAATGTTTTTGTGATCGTCGTCACGTTGTTAGCCTTTGTGTGTCCGGTGCAGGCGAGTGTCATGGCATTTGGACTGGATGAGCGCACGGTACGCCGTTGGCAGTTGAAGGCCGGCGATTATTGTCAAGCCATACACAAGCACGTTGTTGGCAACAGCCAGCTTGATCTGCAACAGGTGCAAGCTGATGAGATCAAAGTCAAAACACAGAAAGGCACCCTCTGGATGGCCATGGCGCTGATGGTTTCTACGCGCTTATGGCGCGGTGGCGTGGTCAGCACCAAACGGGATAAGCACTTAATTCGGGCATTGGCCGCTCAAAATGATTGGGCATGGCTGGCCGGGGTTGCCGGATCAAGCTTTGTATGTGTGATGTTGCTCAGGCGGCGGAGGTTACGAAGCGCGTAGGCTAACATTTTTTCGCGGGGCTGCGTAGCGTGGCCCCTTTTTTGTTGACAGTTTACGAGCAAGACGCCATGACACTAGACAAGCTAGAGCCAAAATCCAGGCGCGGCTAAATGCTCAAGAGCACACATAACCGCTTGTTTTCAATCCCTCGCAATCTGGGATAGCCTACTCCTCGATTCCGAAAATACTAAGCTTATACGTAATAAATATAAAACCAAACGGATGTCAGTGTCCTAGGGCCATGACCAAGCTAAGTAGCCTTCAAATTGTGCTTATAGTATACTGCGACTGTCGGGCGTAGACTCGCTGGTGCACCCCCTGTAGCACAACCCGGTTTGTTTGAAACGCAGCCTTGTTGCTTGGGGTCGGTCTGGCAGAGCCGCACGCGACATTCCGTAGGTTAACCATGGCGAAGTGACATTTCATGACCTCTAAAAACCTCATCCTACTCTCGTTGGGCCTGCTCTTGCTAATGGCAGGCATGGTTACATTTGCTCAAGTCCTCCCTGACTCCGATGGAGATGGCTTCCCCGATGGTGAAGATGCTTGCCCGCAACAAGCCGGGCCACCGACCTCGACCAATGGTTGCCCGCCCCAGCAGCAACAAGCCCAGCCCGATCAAGATGGCGATACGGTGCCGGATGCGACCGACGAATGCCTCGAAACGCCCGGTTTGGTAGCCAACAACGGCTGTCCGCCCGATAGCGATGGCGACGGTTTCCATGACCCGTTTGACGATTGCCCGCAGCAACCCGCGCCGAATTCGGAGAATGGTTGCCCGCCCCAACAGGCTACTGAAGAAGCCGCACCTCCTCAGCCTGGCGCCGACCGAGACGGTGATACCGTGCCCGATACCGAAGACCTGTGCCCCGATGATGCGGGCATCCCAGAGTGGAACGGTTGCCCAGACGCCGACGGTGATGGCCTGACGACCCAATATGATGATTGTCCCGATCAGTTTGGCCCACGCGAGAATGGCGGCTGTCCAGTAGACGACGCGCCCACCGCCACGCCAACGCCCGCCCCCGCCAACAATAATCAACCGACCGCTACATCTGTGCCGCAGAGCAATAACCCGCCCCCCGCTAACAATGCCGAAGAAGCTCCCCCGGCTACTACAGGCGCGATTTTGGCATCCTCTGAACAGGATATGAGCGTGACCTTAGGTGCTTGCCCTGATATTCTGGAAGATGCGACTGTGTTGCCCATTTTTGTGCAAATGGACATCATCCATGGTGGGCACGCCGACCCCTGTACACACGCACAAACCATATTGGGCAATCTGGTCTTTGGTGGGGCAGGCCCTGCGCTCTCCCAGGCCAATGCGGACGCGATCTTGCAGAACTGCCCGACTGTGATGCCCGCGTTGGTTGCTATGATGGATACGCTTCAGGGCCTGAACCCCGGCGCGTGGGCGGCGCTGGATGGCGTCATGACGCCGGATAATGCCTGCGCGTTGGCCGAGTCGATTGCCCAGCAAATCTTGCCACCCGAGTTCATCGCCGCTCTAGGGGGCCTGGGCCGCCCGGCGCCAATGCGTGACTTCATCGGGCCCTTGCCTTTTCCCGTCGCGCAAACGGCATCCGTAGCCGTCATCGACGCGGCGATTGCCATGTGCCTACCCACGCCCTCGCCCGAACGCGCCGCAACCATCCGCACGGCGATTCTGAACCAGAACATCAGCGAGGCCGAGGTATTGGCCGCGCCCTGCACCTATGTCGCCGCGTTTCAGTTTGGCGCGAACTTCACCCCCGTGCAGCAAGAATTCATCAGCATGATGGTGAACCGATGTGGCGCCAGCTTGCCAGAGGTCGTGCTGACCATGCGTGAGCTCATGCTCATGGAGACCAGCCTGCAACGCATGCTCTCTTTGTTGACCATTGACGAATTGTGTAACCCGCCCTTTGTGACGCCCGAAAACCTCACTCTGCTGCAAGCCGACCCGCGCATCCGAAGCCTATTGCCGGCCAGCGCAGCGGATTGTATCGAGGGCTTCGCGAGTGGTTTACAAACCCTGAGCAACGAATTGACGCTTTCCCAACTCTTTGTCATCCTCAACAGCCCCAACCCCTGCCAGACAGTACGCCAATATCTGCAAACGGAAACCCTGCCCTGGGTGGCTGGGCCGTCTTGCTTCAGCCCAGCGGGCGATACCATCACGCTGGCGGATGGCACAACCATCACCGCCGCAACCGATTGGCTCGTAGCGCTGACGGTGCTCACGCGCCCCGCCGATGACGCGAGCTTCTGCGCCGCGCTGCCCGCTCCGCCGCCTTTGGCCGATACCGATGGCGATGGGGTGCTCGATAGCGAAGACGCTTGTCCGACTGACTTCTTCGTCTATACGACCAATGGCTGCACCTTCGGCACTGGCCCGGTGGCACCGCCTGCGGGGGCTGACCCCCCGCTGCCTGGCGGATCGCCTGACGCCGCAGCGGAGCCCGTCGCGCCGGATGGCGGCGTGAGCCCAGTCGGGCCCGTGCCGCTGCCAGATCAAAACATCGCCCTGGGCGAAATCATCAATGTCGGCGTCCCCGCTACGACTGACACCTTGCCGCTAATCTATACGGTCAATAGTGATAATCCGGCTATTGCCGCCGTGACCAACACCGGGCCATTACTGACCATTGTCGGGGTGGCACAAGGCCAGGCGGTTATCACCGTCACCATTTCTGATGGCGTGAACGCACCCATTTCGACGGCCTTTATGGTGACGGTCTTTATACCCGCCTCGGGCAATAATCCGCCGACGATTCAAGCCCTGCCTGCTCAGGAAACCACGACCGGAAGCCCTGTCAACATCAACGTCGTGACGAGCGACCCCGAAGGTGATTTGGTGCTGCTCAACGCCACAATTTCCGATAACTTGGTTGGCACCGTGTCCTTGGCGGGGGACGTATTGACCGTGACCGGCGGCGTTAACCCTGGCACGGCGATTGTCACCGTCATCGCCAGTGATGGCACCGCCACCAGCACCACGACCTTCAACGTCAACAACACGATTCCGATGGGGGTTGGCCCTGGTGGTGAACAACCCGCGACGGAGGCTGCCGCTGCCCCCCCAGCCCAAGCGGCGAGCACGGCCAACCAACCCCCGGCGGGCAACGCGGGTAACCCGAACGCCCAACCAACCACGACCAATCCGAGCGCTATTAATCGCCAAACAACGCGGGCCAGCTTGGCCAATGCAGGCGTTTCGCAAGAGCAATTGAGCTTTGGCCTGTTGCAAGCCTTCGGCGATGGCTCGACCGTGAGCGCGGTCTTTCAGGCCAGTAGCCCCGACGGCACGGTATCCAGCCTGTATATGCTCAAAGATAGCCAGCCCGTGGCCCTGATTGAGGGGAGTGCTGATGAGCGCTTGCTTTACCCCACGCTGGCCCCCAACACCTTACTCGTGTTGTTCATCGCGCAAGATGCCGCCGGGAATCGTAGTCTGCGCGTATTCAATATAGAAAATAGTGCTTCGCTGACGCTATTCAGCGACGATGCTAACCTGACGGTGGCCGATAGCCCGCCTGTGTGGTCGCCAGATGGGGCCGCCGTGTTGGTCACGTTGATTAATGCGGACGGCATCCCCGGTTTGTATCGCGTTTCGGTGGCGACACCAAGCAACATCCCACCGCCAGAATTGGTCTTCCCGGAGGCACAAGCGGGGGTTTATGCGCCAAATGGGCGCCATCTGGCCTTCGTGCAAGCCGGAACAAACGGCACGCGCAATATTCATGTTATGCAAGTTGGTTTACCCACAACGGCGCAGGCCATCACCCAACAACCCACCGATCAACATTGCGAAGCGCCTACCTTCGGCGCGGACTCGCTGACGCTGTTCTTCGCATGTGCAAACGGCGATGGCACGCAGTCGATCTATCGTTATGACATCAGCGGTCTGGAAGCGATCAATACCACGGTTACTGGGCCTCAGAATCCGGCGCCTGGCCCCGGCCAGGGCTTCATGGGCTTTGATGATGGTGCGGTTATCTACTATGGCGGCGATGCGGGCGGGAATTTCGCGCCCTTGCTCCGCCTCGAAAACCTGAACGTCTCGAACATTCGCTGGTAGCCTGAAAAGTAACGCCTCGTCCCTGGCGCCCCTCATGTATCCTGCCAATATGTGGGAAAGGGGGCGCCTGTGTCGTCGCATTGCTTTATGTTTGGGTTTTCTGCATTGGGCGGCGTGTTCGTTTGACAGAGCATGTCCGTCAGCTAACCTATGGTGATGTCAGTAAACTTCTGTAAAAACGGAAGGGCGTGAGCTACCATTATTGAAAGGAAAAAATCAAAAATGGAGACCACGCCATGAGTCAAAGAATAGCACCAAGTCAGAAGTTACGGCAAGGATTACATGAGATGTTGAGCCAAGGCTATGCCGAAGCTGATCTGCCCGCCAGTCAGTTTCTGAAGCTGGCCGCCCAGATGGTGGTTCAACAAGTGTTGGAGCAGGAAGTGTCAGATTATCTGGGACGGGAACGCTACGAGCGACAACCTGAAGCGAGTGGATATCGTAATGGCTATAAGTCGGGTCGAATTCGCAGTGCTGAAGGTGAAATCCGAGTTCATAAAACGCGAAATATCTTGGACAAAGTTCCCAAGACCGTTCAGCCTGATATCAAGCGGGTGGTCAATACCATCTGGTCAGCCCCCACTCGCGGCGTGGCGGACAAGCTCGTCCAGGGTGTTATCGAACGTGCCTTCAGGGAAGAACGTCGGCTTCCTGATTGCGCACATCCTGGACGCCCAACCCGGCGAACATATCTACGACCCCACCGCAGGCAGCGCAGGCTTGCTCATCAAGACCGAACTGCGCTACCGCGAAAAGCTGGTGGCATCCCTGGGCAAGGAACCGCACGAACTCATGGAGAACGCAAAACAAATCCGTATAAAACCGAGGGCTTAAGCCCTCGGTTTTGGCAGAAAAAACATTTGTGTTTGTTTTGAACTGTCCATCAGCCCCGACGACAACCCGAACCCCATCCGCCTCTTTGGGCAGGAATTGCAAGGCGATAATGTCGCCGCCGCCAAGATGAACGCCTTCATCCACGACATGCGCGCGACCATCGTGCAGGGCAACACCATGCGCGCGCCGCGCTTCACCCAGGACGATGGCAGCCTGCAACGCTTCGATAAAATCGCGGCTAACCCGATGTGGAACCAGGA
>DAOTVD010000235.1:0-8910 GCA_034437075.1 Anaerolineae bacterium | reverse complement strand
GGCACATGGCCCGGTGACAATCGTCAGGCTACCATCGCCAATCGTGACGCCTTCGGGCAATTCGATGACCGTGCGCTCGTCCGGGTGTTTGCGCTGGACGAGAATCTGCGCGCGGGCTTCTCTTTCTTCCAACGATAAGGTCGCGCGAAAAATTTCCTTAAACAATGCTTTGATGGTGTCGTTACTGAAAGGCCCCTGGTTGGCATGTTCGAGCGCCTGGAGCATTTCGGCTTCGCGCTCGGGGTCATAAAATCGGGTGCCGAGTTGCTGCTGCACTTGGCCGATTTCCGACGCGATGGTGGCGCGGCGGTTCAGCAAGGACAAGATTTGCAAATTAATATCGTCAATCTCTTGACGCAGTTCGAAAATGCGGCTTTTCTTTTCAGCCATGGTTCTCCCTCGTGGACGGTCATGCTATGCGCTCTCTGTTATACCACGCCAGCCCACCGCCCGCCCATTGGCGGATTTAACGATCAAACGGTGCCAGGCTCTCGTCATCCAAAATTTGCTGCACACGCAGTTCTTTGGCGTCTAGGTCTTGTTGGCAAAAGCGCACCAGGGTTTGACCTTCTTCAAAGAGCGCGAGGGCCTCATCCAGCGAGCCTTCGCCACTTTCGAGCTGCTGCACGATAGCTTCTAGTTTTTGCAGAGCTTCTTCTAATGAGAGGTCATTCGATGCAGTATCATTCGGGGTCATCATAGGTCCTTTCTGTTACGGACGCTTTGAGGGTGCCATCTTGCATTTGTACAAGCACGCTGGTGCCGGGTGCGGCATCTTGCACGCTATGCATACGCTTGCCATCCCCCGCGCGGGTGACCATAGCATAGCCCCGCGCCATGATATGCTGCGGGCTGGCGGCGTACAGGCGCGTTTGCAAATGTTCTAAACGATGACGTTGTGCGTTTACATGCGCGTGCCCGGCTTGGTTCAAGCGGAAGGCTTGTTCGTCCAGCTTTTGGCGCAAATCGGCCAGGCGCTTGGCTGGGGATAGCCACCCTAAAGCGCGTTGGTGTTGGTCGGTGACATCTTGCAGAGCCGTGATGCGCGTCCGCACGGTTGCGTCGAGTCGCCCAGCCAAGTAGATAACAGCTGCACGTAGTTCATTTTGGTCGGGCGTGGCGATTTCCGCCGCTGCCGAAGGCGTTGGCGCGCGCACATCCGCCGCGAAATCCACTAGCGTGAAGTCAATTTCATGGCCAACGCCCGTCACCGTGGGGATGCGCGCAGCGGCCACCGCGCGCACGACCGCTTCATCGTTAAAGCACCATAGGTCTTCCAGGCTGCCGCCACCTCGGATAACCAGCATAACGTCTATGTCATCCCGGCGATTCAGCCGGTCGATAGCCCGCACAATTTGCGGTGGGGCTGCGGTGCCCTGCACCAGGGTGGGGCTGAGGATAACCTGCGCGAGCGGGTAACGGCGCTCTAATATGTTGAGCACGTCTTGCAGGCCAGCCGCCTTAGCCGAGGTCACAATCCCGATGCAGCGTGGGAAGGCGGGCAAGGGTTGTTTGCGGCTGCTTTCGAACAAACCATCAGCTTCTAGGTAGGCTTTCAAGCGTTCGAATTGGCGATGTAAATCGCCTTGCCCGGCGGGTTGTAGGCTATCGGCGTAAAACTGATATACGCCCTGCACTTCATACACGCTGATGCGGCCATGGGCCACGATCTGATCGCCATGCGCGGGTTCGAAGGTCAGCTTGGCCGCGTCGGTCTTCCACATGACGCATTTAAGCTGGGCGTTAGCATCCTTCAGCGAGAAATACAAATGCCCGGAGGGTGCCCGTTTATAATTGCTGACTTCGCCTTCAACCCATAAGTCCTGCAAGTCTCGCTGATTTTCCAGCAAGTCGCGCACCCGGCGCGTGATGGCCGTGATGGATTGCGGCGTGGTATTGGGTGGTTCTTGAAACATGGATAATTGTTGATTCATACTTGCGGAATTGTAGGCGAGCTTATGCTACAATTCAAGCGATAGCATGCAAGAGGCAGGCAACCAGACATGAATGAAAAAGAACGTCAAGCCCTCGCCGAGCATCTGGCGAGTCTGAAATACAAGCGTGCACGTGCGGAAATCCGCAAGCTGGATACGGACGCTCGGCTGAAATATTGGCGGAATGCGATCCACAACGAGTGGCACACCACCTACGAATTGCCGAACGTGGGGCTGCGGGTGACGTTAGTCGAAGTCCCACGGCGAGAGCCCGTCAAACACACCGACCGACACATCGCGCATTTAGAGCGCGTAACGCCAGAATACGTTGAAGCGCGCGTCGAGAACTTGGCCGATCTTTAAGGCAACTTCATCGCCACCAGAATACCGTCGCCAGCAGGATAGATGGACGGCAACAGGCTAAATTCTTCTGTCAGGCGACGGTTAAAAGCTTGCATAGCTTGCACTTCCGGGTTAGCGGTGCCTTCGTCCAGGATATCTCCGCCTTGGAAGGCATTATGGGCCGCGATAATGCCCCGCTCGCGCACATTGTCCATGGCCCAATCTAAATAGGCGGCATAGCCGGATTTTTCGGCATCGATAAAGACCATATCAAACGGCCCTTCTAATGTCTTTAGCATTTGGTGGGCATCGCCTACGATCAAATCAATCAGATGATCGATGCCGACGAGTTCAAAATTTTGGCGCGCAATATCCGCCGCTTTTTGTGATTTTTCCAGGCAGATTAATTTACCGTCGATGGGTAGCGCGCGCGCTAACCAGGTCGCAGAATACCCGGCTAGGGTGCCGATCTCGACAATGCGTTGCGCGCCGACGAGCGTTGCGAGCCACATAAGAAACTGGCCTTCGTAAGGGCGCAGTTCAATCTGCGGCAGGTCATAGTCGGCGGCGGATTGGCGCACCTGCATTTGCGTTTCGGTTTCTTTGACGAATAACTCATTAATGTAAGCTTGTAGGGCAGCTTGGGTCGCTTTGTTAAAGGTTGCGGGGTCACGTTGTTTGGCCAAAGGGGGCCTCCTAACTAATCCATTCTCGGCGGGCGGTGTCCCAATAGCGATGTGCATAGGTACGTTTACACGTAGCACAAACTTGGGCGCTATCTAGTGCGCGCGTATCTAGCCACCGGAACCGCACGACCAAAAAATGCTTCTGGCAAGTGGGCTGGTGGCATACCGGGCAATAATCGCCCCGGGCCAGGTCATCTGGTGTTTGCGCGGCCTTGGCTATCGCGTCCGCCTCACAAATACGGCAATAGGGTACGGTCATAGTGTCATTATGCTGTGCGCTAGAACAGTTTGCAAGCGACAAGCGCTTGCGCGAAGCTCTATACAGAGCAAAACACAACCCATACACGCACCTGCACGTATACAACCATAGACCGTAACTGTTATATGAAAAGGATAACCAATCATGAGGATTATCGTCCACACAGGCAAAGGGGGCGTGGGCAAAACCAGCACCTCTGCCGCCACCGCCCTACGATGTGCCGAGATGGGCTTAAAAACCATCGTCATCAGCACCGACACGGCCCATTCATTGGCGGATTCGCTGGACGTTGAACTGGGGCCAGAGCCCACCCAACTACAGGATAATCTGTGGGGCCAAGAAATCGACGCACGCTACTCAATGGAAAAATACTGGGGGCGCGTGCAAGGCTATTTCTCCGAGATGATGGCCCGGCGTGGCGTGGATGAAATCGTTGCCGAAGAAGTCACCATCTTGCCTGGTTTAGAAGAAGGCGCCCATCTGCTCTGGATCAATCAATATGTCATGGAAGACGAATTTGACGTCCTGATTGTGGACGCCGCGCCCACCGCCGAAACACTGCGCTTGCTCAGTTTGCCGGATGCCTCGCGCTGGTGGTTTAACAAGATCATGTCGCTCACCAAAGGCATGGGCAAGATGATCCGCCCGTTCAAATCCATGACCGGGATTGATATTCCCGATGAAGAAGCGCTCGACACCGTGCGCGGGCTGTTCGATACGCTGGATAAAGTCCGCGAGATTCTGGCCGACCCCGACCGCAGCACCATGCGTCTCGTCGTGAACCCAGAGCGGATGGTCATCCGCGAAACGCAACGCACCTACACCTATCTCAATCTATATGGCTACGTGACCGACGCGGTCATTTGCAACCGCATCATCCCAGACGCGGTGACCGATCCCTATTTCGCAGCCTGGAAAGACTTGCAAAAAGAAAACCTGGCCTACATCAGCGAAGCCTTTGGCGAACTGCCTTTGCTCAAAGCGCCGCTTTTCGACAAAGACATCGGCGGCCTGGATGCCTTACGCCAATTGGCCGACGCGCTCTATGCCGATAGCAACCCCGCTGAAATCAAATACACCGGGCTCACCCATCGCATCGAAGCCGCGCCGGATGGGGGATATGTGCTAAGCGTGCCCTTGCCCTTTGCCGACAAGCGCGAGCTAGACGTGATGCGCTCTACGGATGAACTGACCCTGCGCGTCGGCCCCTATCGGCGCAATATCATCTTGCCGAGCACACTCTGGCGGATGGACATTGCTGAAGCGCGCTTCGTCGAGGCGACATTGCGCATCAAATTTGTGAATGCAGGCGCGTCAGCGGCGAGCTAGCTATAGGCAAGTCTCAGCAGAACCTGCTACCATTCATGTGCTAAACAAGCCCAGGGGAAACCATGTTTCGCACTTTTCAGCGAATCCGCCATATCAATCGCTACCGCGAGATCGTCAATACCTTTGCCAAACACGGTTTTGGCGAATTCATCAGCCGTTTGGGGTTGTATGAACGCTTGTCGCTGCTGCGCCGTCGTGAGAACGTCACCACCACCCATCTGGATGCGCCCACCCGTTTGCGCATAGCGCTCGAAGAACTCGGCCCGACCTTCATTAAACTGGGGCAGATGCTCAGCACGCGCCCCGATGTGCTGCCCGTGGAATTCATCCTGGAGTTGGAAAAACTGCAAGATGAAGTCCCGCAAGTCCCCTGGGAAATCGTCAAAGCAACTATCGAAAAGGAACTGGGCGCGCCGCTGGAAACCCACTTCGAATATGTAGACCCCAGCGCCATCGCGGCGGCTTCGCTAGCACAAGTGCATCGCGGACGGTTACAGAGCGGCGAAGCCGTCGCGCTAAAAGTCCAGCGCCCGAACATCGAGCATACGATTGAGATCGACCTGGAAATCTTGCACGATGTCGCCGCAATAATGCAGACCGTCACGCCCCTGGGCAAGGTCTACGACCTGCCCGACATCGTGGAAGATTTCGCTTATACGCTTGATCTGGAATTGGATTATCGCTACGAAGCCCACCATGCCGACATCTTCCGGCAGAATTTCACGAATGAAACGCTGGTGCGTATCCCTTACATCCACTGGGAATATGTGACGGCTAAACTTCTGGTAATGGAATATCTGGACGGCATCAAAATTGATGATCTGGCCGCTCTGGACGCAGCCGGGCACGACCGCCAAACGTTGGCCTACAACGCGGCGCGCCTGGTTGTGAAAGAAGTCCTAGAAGATGGCTTCTTTCATGCCGACCCGCATCCGGGGAATCTGTTGGTGATGCAAGATGGCGTCATTGGGGCGCTAGATTTTGGGATTGTGGGCTGGCTGGATAACCAATTGCGGGTGCAGTTGGCGCAACTGTATATCGTCACCGTGCGGCGTGATGTCGAAGGCATGATCGAACGCATGATTAAGGTCGGCATTGCCGACGCGGATGTCGATCGTAAGGATTTGCGGCACGATCTTTCTCGCTTGTTGCGCAAATACTATGGCCGTTCGTTCAGCGATGTTAGTGCTACGGACTTTATGCGCGATATTACCCCGGTCGTTTTTCGTAATAAGCTCCACATCCCGACTGATTTGTGGTTACTGCTAAAAACTTTGGTCGTGATGGAAGGTATCGGCCAGCGCCTTGACCCGACTTTTAATGTCTTCGAAGTGTCGCAACCCTTCATTCGGCGCCTAGAACGGCAATTGCGCTCGCCCCGCCGCCTGGCAGAGTTAGCCGTAGACACAGGCATTTCGTTGGGCCAAACGGCAATCGAAGTGCCCGAACTCAGCGTGGGACTCTTGCGCCGCCTAGACCAAGGCAAGCTCAAGGTCTTGATTGAACCCACCGAATACGAGCGCTTGCTGGCGCGCATCGACCGCGTGACTAATCGTTTGGTGGTGGGGATTCTCTTGTCGGCCTTGATTTTAGGATTGGCCCTGCTTATCCCCAACGCGACGGAGCAACCTGCTTGGTTTGCGGCCTTGCTGATCGCTGGTTTCATCGCGGCCTCGGGGCTGGGGCTGTGGATGACGATTTCGATTATCCGAGGCGGGAGTTAAAAAAATACCCCATCATCATTTCAGATGGGGCAGGGGGGAGCTATTCGACATCCACCTTGACTTTGGGCTTGCCAGCGCCCTCGTCAGAGTCGCCACGGCGGTTGACTGCATTTTTAACCTCATCAATGGTGGAATTGATGAGCACGCGAAACCCCTCTACGGCTTCGTCAAAAGCCGCGCGGCCATGCGTGCGGAAATCCGGCGGAATGAGCGCCTCGACGGCTTTCCCGGCTTCATCTAACGCCTTGCGCTGATGCTCCATAAATGCATCAAAGCTCTGTTTTTCTTCCGTCGTTTCGGTTTGGTCTTGTTGTTTTTGTTCGTCAGCCATCGATTAATCCTTCATAGACTCGGTATGCGTTATTTGCTTTTGGTCTGCGGCTGTTCATCTTGGGGCAGCAATATATCATCTTTGAGACGCCGTGTGGCATCATCGACACGCTTGCCGACGCGCTGCGCACCGGAACCCAGGCCGCCAACCAGTGATTGGACGCCCTTCGCGGATTCTTCTACGGCATTGACGCTATGTTCGCGCAATCCGCGCGGGATGAGAGACGCCACCGCGCGCCCGGCATGCATAGCGGCCTGGCGCTGGTGCTCAACGAACTGCTCTAGCGGCGATTGATACGCTTCTTCTGGGGTTTCTTCGATATGTGTTGCGGTTTTCTTGGCCATATTTACCTCCTAGTGAATGATGCGGCTCTATAACGTTATACGTTCATGATGCCGAAAAGTTGCTTATTGTCATCATACCGGATGTTGGCGGGGCCTGTCATGCGCCAAAGGGAGGGGATTCTCAAGAAATCCAGAGGACATGGCTGGCCTGTGTGAACTGCTGCACGCGCTCTACTTCGTCTTTCAGGCGTTTGCGCAGCGCGCGTGTCATCTGCTCGAAAGGCTCGACGGTCATCGGCTCGTCGGCTTTCTTATGCCAACTCCATACGCCGATAATGCGCCCATCGACCCAAACCGTAGGTTCGGCCTGACCATGCCGGTTAAAAATGATCTCTCCGGCCAAGCCTTCGGTATCGTAAAAGCGAGAGCGCGTTTGGGCATAAGCATGTAAAAAGGCATCCTCAGCGGGCAGCAAGCGCACCATAGGCGGTAGATCGGCGGGTGTCTCGGTAAAGGCGGGGTATTCACCAGAGAGCATCCACAGTTGCGCGGCCATATCCGCCACTTCTATCGCCACCAAGTCGGGTTCCAGCGCGGCAAAGGCCATCTGACATCGGCTATCGTCCAGACCAGACCAATGCACCCAGTCCTGATACGACGCTGGGCCATATAGCAGAAAATACCATTGGGCCAATTGTTGATCGGCGCGGCGGCGCACTTCAGGATCGGTGGGGGGGGGGGGCGTAGGCGAAAGCCGATAATGCGCGTCTTTATGGCGCCAGTCGCTCACCCCCGCGCCGTAACCCAGCACGCCCAAGCGCCACATCCAGGCCAGCACAGGGTGAATACTGGTCATCTGATGGCCTGTCGCGCTAACGTGTTCAAAGATCAAATCTGGATCAAGCAGCGTTTTTAAGTCCGCGCCCGAAAGTGGCCCCCGCCCAGCCAACAATTCCGAAATGAAGAAGCGCAATTCCACCGCTTCTTCAAACGAAATATCATATTCATCAAAGGGCGCGAAGCGGTCACCTTCGTCCAGATTATATGCGCTCCCAACAATATCGGCATACTCCACAGGGATGATATGCGGGGTATCGCGCAGACTATGCAGGCGAACAAACGCGCCATCATCGTACCAGGCATCCGCGAATTGCTCCCAGGCGAAATTCTGAATCCGGGCTAACAGCGCCAGATAGGGCGCTGTATGGTCACCGGCATACAGTGGCCCCAAACGGGTAAGGGCGGCGCTGGGCAAGCGCTGAAGCAAACCTTGCCGGGCCAGGGTATAGCCGCGCAGTTGTTCGACAGAAAACCGCATTAGTCCTCATCGCCCGAAGGGGTATAGCCCATAATGTTATACCCGGCATCTACATGCAGGATTTCACCCGTCACAAAACGGCCCCAATCCGAACATAAATAGACTGCCGCATTGCCGACATCGTCCGTGGATACCAATTTTTTGAGCGGCGCGGCCTGTTCGGCGCGGTTGAGCATTAGGCGAAAGCCGCTGATGCCGCTAGCGGCCAGAGTCTTGATGGCCCCCGCGCTAATGCCGTTCACGCGGATGCCATCTTCGCCCAGGTCGGCGGCCAAGTAACGCACCGAGAGTTCCAGGGCGGCTTTGGCGATGGCCATCGCGTTATAACGCGGGATCACTTTTTCGGCAGCGTAGTAGGTCATGGCGATCACACTTCCGCCCTCGGGCATCAGCGGACGTGCGCGGCGCGTCAGGGCCAGCAGGCTATAGGCCGAAATATCTAGGGTCAGATGAAAGCCTTCGCGCGAGACTTCATGAAAACGGCCATCTAATTCTTCTTTGGGCGCAAAGCCAATCGAATGGATGAGAATATCCAGCGTGCCGAAGCGCTCTTGGTAGGCCGCGAACACTGCGTCTAGCTGGGCATCGTCGCTCACGTCGCAGGGTTCCACAAAATCGCTGCCGACTGACTCGGCCAGCGGGCGCACGCGGCGTTCAAGTTTTTCGTTAGCATAACTGAAGGCCAGCGTGGCGCCTTCGCGCT
>DAOTVD010000234.1:0-9280 GCA_034437075.1 Anaerolineae bacterium | reverse complement strand
CGGGAAAATAGACTTCGACCCAGGTATGGGCATCGCGCTCGCGCACCAGATATTGATTGTTGGCTGGGTCGAATTCGCCTTGGGAGAACCCCGCCGCCATGCGGGCCGGAATCCCCTGCGAGCGCAACATGAGGATCATGGCCGAAGCGTAGTAATTACAATATCCGCGTTGAATATCAAACACGAACCAGTCTACCGGGTCTTGTCCTTCGGGTGGCTGGGGGATGAGTTCATCATAGGCCAAGTTCATCCGCAACCAGCGTTCAATGGCTTTGGCCCGGTCGGAAGGGTTGTTGGCATTGGCGACGATGCCTTGCGTTAGTTCCAACAGGCGCGGGGTAACTTGTTCGGTGCCTTGCAAATATCGGTTGGTAACCCAGGCCGGGTATTCTGTGCTGGCTGTCCGCAGCGCATCCGCATCGGCGACACTCACGAGCGATGTAACGTTGTAGCGGTCGCCCTCCCGCAGCAGATTAAAGGGCCGCGTAATGGAGACATCGACCGGGGCATTATTGTTGACGCATTCAAAGCTGCTCAAGTCGTCAATGCAATCCAGTTCGACCCGCATGGGCAGTTCAAACAGGGTCGGTTGTGGCGCCGCATACACAAGCGATGATGCCGAAAGCAACATCTGAAATTCCTGCGAAACTGATTGCCGGGCACCTGGCAAAAACGTTCCGATATTGAGCGTTAAATCGCCCTCCTCCTTAGAAGCCCGCACCGAGCGATAATGCTCCCAGGTGCCGCCTACGTAGGTATCAAAGGCGGTGGAACGCCAATAGAACCGATAGCCGATATTTTCCGCGACCGTTACCTCAAAAACGGGCTGATCGCTCAGTTGAATGGCGCCACTCAGTTCCAGTTGATCGCCACCATAGAATTCGGCGGTCGTCACGCTTTCGCCATCGTCGGAGCCAAAAAGTTGCTCTAGCGCTTCGTTGAGATCAGAAAGCGCCTGCGAAAAATCGTCAATGCCATCCGGTTGCAAGGTGGGCAAAAACCACGCGAACAGGACAAACACAAGCGACATGGCCGCCCCAATGCGCAAAAAGTAACGCCGCATCTGGCGCGGATAGCGCACCCGGTTACGGTACCAATCGTATTCGCGGGCGTCCGCGTGCGAGCGCACCACCAGCAACAGCGCGATCAAAACATAAATGATGAGATAAATCTGAAGGGGCGCATCTCCGGTATAATCCGCATTGTTAATGAGCAGAATCAAACCCGGTGGCAGAATCGCCCGCCAAACGCGGTCAATGCGAAACAAATGCCAGACGGTGTTATGCCCCAAAAACCAGAACAGCACCGCCATAATCAGCACCAACACGATATTATCGTCGCTGGGCGTGTCCGTATCGACGGCGATGGTCCATTCATTGACGCGGTCGATGAGGTCGGTGGTGCGCGCGGGCAAGCTGCCGCCCTCCCCCAAAAACAAAATGCTTAACAGCAGGATGAGCGACAGCCCATATACTGTGCTGATAAACAGCGCGCTACCTTCTGAAAGACTGCTCCACGAAAGGAAGTATCCCAAAGCGGCACCGACCAGCACAATGGGCAGCAAGATCAGAATACCGTCGGCCAGCCCAGCGCTTTCCATGGCCAGGGCGGGCATCGACAGCATGATGATGGTCATCAGCATGGTGACCAGGTCGCCCCGGGCGAGGGCCTGGCGAATATGGTTGCGAATGCGGCGCTGCCAGCGCTCGAAAAAACCGAGGGGTGGCGGTGGTTGTTGGACTCGTCGCGGTTGGCCGATACTTGCCATAATGGGTCTACTCTGCTGTTTGTGGGACGGCTAAATCTGTGCCGACGATGATAACTACATCGCCGCGTGCGGAACCCTCGGCGGCCTCTTCTATCGGCGGCGGATTATTGCCATTGATGGTCGCCAATACTTGGGCGACATAGTCGGCGGAGGCCGCATGGTCGCCATAATAGACCACCCGTGTATTGACGAGGTCGGTCGTCGTATGATTACCGATAAAGCCTGCATCCAGGCTATAGCTTTGTAAGTAAGTTTGCACCCCCGCCGCGCGGCCCTGGATTTCGGTGCCGTTCAAGACTTCCACAATGGGCGCCTCTTGCCGGATGGCCAGCGGCAGATTGTCCGGGTCGAGGGCCGGGCCATCTGCGGCGGTGGCGTTGACGGGGCGATTCGGCGGGCGGAATAAATCGGCCACTAGGGCGAAAATATCCGTCTGGATGGGGATGAGAATACGGTTGCCGCCATCATCCGTGGCTTCGAGCACTTCGCCTTCGCTGATGGTGCCCGTGCGGATGTCTTGAATATCGGCGGCGGCCCGGGCCAGGGCCAGCATTTCATCCAGCGTTAGGTCGGTGCGCACATTCTCGCTAACGGATTCCCAGATCGTGAGCGCATCGCCGAGCAAAGCGCTGACGCCGCCGGTGCTCAGGATTTCATCCCGCACGGCCAGAATAACCTCTTGCTGGCGCCGCGAGCGGTCAAAGTCGCTGCCTTCGGTGGCGCGTGTGCGTGCGTATTGTAACAAGACCGTGCTATCCATGTCCTGGCAACCTGTCGGAATTTCGATGGTGATATAGCCATAGCTGCCATCGGGGTAGCGGTCATCAAAAATGCGCTCTTCCGGGCAGACTTCCACCGCGCCCAGTGTGTCAATAAAAGTCGTGAAGGCGGTGAAGTTAATCTGCACGTAATGGTCTATCGAGATGCCGAGCAGGCGCTCGGTGGTGTTCATCGCCAGGGCCGGGCCGCCACCGGGATAGTTTAAGACCTCGTCATCGCCGACATAATTCGCGGTGTTGATGCGCCCCTGTTGGCCAGTGCCCGGGATACTGACCCATAGATCACGCGGGATGGAAAGCATAGCCCCTGTTCGCGCCAGAGGATCAATACTCAGGACGATCATGGTATCAGTTCGGAAGCGCCCTTCTTCGCCTTCGCGCTGGTCGATGCCCATCAGCAGCACATTCCGGCGCCGGGGGTCAATCGGCGGGGCTTCGGGTTCAGCGTTTTCCGCGACTTCTACAGTTTCGGTAGAGGCTTGGGCGGGGAGCGGCGTCACGTTTGTGGGGGCGGTGTCGGCTGCGTCGGGAGCTTCGGTGGGCACGGGGGTCGGTTGTGCGCTCGTGTTCATGGCCAAGGGCGCGGGCGTTGATGTTGCAACGTCCACAGATGCACCCTCGTCCACGTCATCTAGCCCCACCGAGAGCCGCACCACTTGCTCGAAGTCGGTTTCGTGCAAAGGTGTGATCTCGTTCAGTTCGGCCACGCGCTGCCGCGCCTGGGTATACGCCAGGTACGATCCGCAGACGGTCGCCGGAATCGTGACCAGGACAATGAAAAACGTTAAGGCTTGTAAGATACGCATGAGCCGCATTATAGCCCATCTTGCCCATGGTGCGAGGGCGTGTTTAGGCTACGCTTGGGCCACGCCAACCCCGCTACGCCTAGCATGACGAGTATGCCCGCGCCCCACACATCGCTAGAGAGGCCCAGCCAGGCCACAGCGGGCATGGCGCTATGATGCCCCAAAACGGCGAAGCATCCCCCGGCGAGGCCGAGAATCAACGCCAGACGCCGCCCCTGCAAGCGATTGGCTAGGGTCAACACGGTGGCGAGTATCAACAAGGTGCCGCCCATGGCCAGGCCCAGCATTTGCAATTCGTAACGCGGGATGACATCGCGCCCTAAGTCCGGCAAATACGCGGCTTTCCAGACCGGCTCGGCGGCCAAATCCGCCACCGGATAACCGATCATCAGCCCCGCAGAGCGCGCGGCCCAAGCGAAGGCCATCACCCCGACCGGAAACGCCAGCGCGAGCGCATCACTAAACGCGCGGACATCGACAGCCCGCCAGCGGCATAGGCCCACCATGCCCACCAAGCCGCCCAGGATGGCCCCCTGCCAACTGAGCCCGCCATACCACAAGCGCGGGATGTGCGCGGGCGCTGCGGCGAATTGCGCCGCATGCACCAGGACAAAAAACACGCGCGCGCCGATGATCCCGCCCAGGATGGTCCCTAAATAGACATCACTCCACCGGAAAATCGGGCGGCCTGGTTGTTGAAGCGCGGCCCACAGGATGAAAAAGCCCCCCGCCGCAAAGCCCAAGCCCATTTTGAGCGCAAAGGCTTGGCTTGTATCTGGTGCGAACCCCAACATTATTCGGTGACGGCGGCCAGGTAAAAATCTAGGTCGTCGCGTGTGACCTCGCCGATATGGCGATAGCGCACGATGCCTTCGGCGTCAATGACGAAGGTCATGGGCAGTTGCACAGCCAGGAAGTTCACGCGCAGGCGCCCGCCTGCATCCAGCGTGATTTGCATGTCCTCTAGGCCGAATTCGTCGATGAAGTCGCGGATGTCGGCCATGCTCTGACCGTCGTTGGGGTCTGTGACGGCCAGCACTTGCACTTCGGGATGATCGGCGGCGAAGGATTCGAGCGTGGGCATTTCGCGCACGCAAGGCGGGCACCAGGTCGCCCAAAAATTGACCACCAAAGGCTGACCAGCCCGCTCGATGAGCGTAAAGTCTTCGCCCGCCATGCTCGTCACGGGGATGTCGGGCGGGGTGTTGTTCATGATGGGCCGCGTGGTGACGGTGGGGCGGAGCGGCTCGACTTGAATCGGCGCGGGCGTGGGTTGGTCGTCTTCGCGGGGGATAGCGGCGCGGGTGTCGTCGGTTGGCGGGTCGTCTCCGCTGTTGAGCAACACCACCGCCAAACCAATCATCCCCACAAGGGGAAAGATCAGAAAAAGGAGCAAGCCAGGATTGCGGGTCGTGGTTTCAGTTTCACTCATGGTATAAAGTCCGGCATAAAGGCATCGTTAGCAATTTGTTGCAGCGCATCTTGGGGCACGTTATAGACCCAAATCTCAGGCCGGGCGCCGGGCGTGCTGCGGCTGAGCCGTTGCATGGTCAGCATCGAGCCATCCGGGCTCCAGGCGAGAAAGCCATGATTATACGCTTCGTCCACGATGAGCGGTTCGGCTTCGCGGGTGCCTGCATTCAAGAGATAGACTTGCAGGCTTTCGGTATAGCGATTGTCCAAAAAACGGCGCGTGACGGCTAGTTCATTTGTGCCCGTCGGGCGC
This sequence comes from Anaerolineae bacterium, assembly GCA_034437075.1. Taxonomy (GTDB): domain Bacteria; phylum Chloroflexota; class Anaerolineae; order Aggregatilineales; family J027; genus DAOTVD01. Next base: position 4,201 of record DAOTVD010000234.1, on the reverse strand, counting down.
CAAGTGCCCGTACTATCTTCGATGGGCGCGTTATTGGCCCCGGTGATGGCGACGCGCTCCTGCGCCACCAGATCGACCAGTTCTAGCTGCGGATAAAAGCTCGACCCCACGGCCCCGCGCACGATAATCGGATAGACCAGGCGTGTGCTATCGGGCGAGAAATCGCCGATGATGCCCTGAATCGTCTCGATGAAAACCTGGTCTTGGCCCACAAAGTCCTGGACGAGAATGCCTATCGGGTTGGTCGTCACCACAGCCACCCGGTTGCCATTGGGCGAATAGGTCGCCGAATGGGCCGTGACTTGTGTATCTTCGAACATCAGGCGCGACTGCGCGCTCTGCACATCGACGATCCACATGCGGCGCGCGGTGGTTTCGCCGAATAGCGGGTCAAATTCGCTGCGCTCGTAGGCGATCTCGCGCCCGTTGGGGTGCCACTCTGGCGCGCTGCAAAAGGCTTCTACACAATCCGTGACGCGGCGTTCAGTCCCCGTCGCCATGCTATATATCCAAATATCGGATAGCCCCTCTTGGTTGTAGCGTGTATAGGCGATAAACTCGCCATCGGCGGAAATATCGTAATCCGCGACGCCGTATTCCGCCTCGGTCAATTGCTGCGTCTCGCCCGTGTTGAGGTCATGTAAATACAAGTTACGATCCAGCGCGCCGGCTGGCGATAAATAGGTCACGCGCGGGGCTGCCGCCGTGAATGTATGTTCAATGGCGTCGCGCAAGGTGGCCCCACTCTCAGAGCGCGCCCCGGCATCTAGTTCAATCTGATAGGTTTCGCCCGACTGCCATGGGACTTCAGGCTCAAAGACCAATTCGCGCGGGCCATTCCAACGCAGATTACCCTCGCGCTCGGGCGAAATGCGAAACCGTTCTTCGACCGTGCCTTGCTGCATATCGTCAAAAAACCGGATGCGCACGCTAGCATCCGCGCGGGCGAATTCATCCGGGACGATGCTTTCGATCTGCACGCCGATATTATTGCCTGCTGCCACGACGCCAATAATCGCTAGCGCCAAGACCAGGATGGCACTCAGCGCGACGCGGTCAAAAATATCCAGGTCAGCCCCTAAACGTTGTCGCATGGCTAGAAATACAGGTAAGGATGTTCGGGCTGGTCAATTTCGGTGATGGACTCCGGCTGAATAACGGGTGTTTCGATGCCGTCCACTTCCTGAATGACAATCGGCCCGCTGACTTCTAGCCAGGTATCCACCGGGAAATTCAGCGCTTCGGGCGTTTCGATAATCAAGCCAATCGGGCGTGCATCGGCCACGCAACAACTGAGCGTAAAGCGCACCAGCATAAAGCGGTCGGTGCCTTCGAAGCGAGCATCCCGGTGCACAAAGCCCATGAGGTCGGTCACTTCTTGCCCTTCGAACTCGGCCAGGTCGGTGCTGCGCGCGAACACACGAATCCAATCCAGCAGATTCCGGTCTTCGGCATCTTGCGTGACGGTGACGTTCTTTTCATTAAACCCCACCGAGCGCACATCGGAGGTCACTTCGCCGCCAATCGCGCCCGCGCCAAGGGGCTGAGCAGGCACGCCCAGGCCCAACATCAGCGGCGCAGCCAGGATACCCAAAAATACCCAGGAGGCCGCGTTACCCGGCATGGCGAAATGGCCTTCTAGCGCATCTTCCTCGCGCAGGTTGCTATCGCCTGCCTCGCTCAGCAGTTCCAGGGCGTTAATAAGCGCCATCAGGATGAGCAACGCCGCGCCCAACCAGGTGAGCCAGGCAAAGTCGCTCACGTTAATATAAAAGCTGAGGTTACCGCCCGGCAAAGCCAGGTCAATGAAATACAAGCCCATCAAGAACAGGATGCCCGTTTGGACCCAACGCTGCACGCGCGCCCAGTTAATCTGGTCATCTTCCGGGGTGTCGGGGGTGTTGTCCAAATTTTTCATCGTACTTACCTTAGAAACTGACGTTCAAATTCAGGAAGATCGAAATGAGGGCGGTCATCAAAAATGGCACGATAATGAGGTAGGCGACTATGCGCTTTTTGAAAACGCCCAAGTACATCATGGTCGATTTGATGTCCGCCATGGGGCCGAAGGTCAAAAAGGCCAGAATAGACCCGGTCGTGAAGCTGCCCGTAAAGGCTAACGCGATGAACGAATCCACCGTGCTGCACACACTGATGACATAGCCCAACGCTTGCATCACGAAGACGGAATTTACCGGATTGTTCGCCAACGTTTCGATTTCGCTATCCAGGGCCAACGTGGCCATGAGCGCGGCCAATAGGCTCCCGAAAATGAGATAGCGCCCCATATCGAAAAAGTCCGCACGGGCAAGCAATATAGCCCGCCGCAGACCGGGCAATAATGCCGGGCGCGGGTTTTGCTGTCCGGCTTGGGGGACAGCGGAGGCCGCTTGCGAACCACCGCTAATGGGCAACGCCACGCGCTGAGGCAGCAAAATCCGCTGGGGGCGCGTCTGCACGATGAACAGCAAACCGACGCCCACCGACACAATAAACGTGATGATATAGCGCCCGTACAAAATCGGCCCGGCGCCAAAGGCCGTAAACGTCGCCGCCAACACAATCGGATTCATGACCGGGGCCGCTAGCAAAAACGTAATCGCTACGGAAATCGGCAAACCCTTGTTCAGCAGCCGACGCACCAGCGGCACCACACCGCATTCACATACCGGAAAGATAAACCCCATGCCGCCGCCAACCATGGTCGCCAGAACCGGATTATTGGGCATCATCCGCGCAATATCTTCTTTACGCACGAAGGCTTCTACCAGGCCAGAAGCCAATGACCCCAGCAACAAAAACGGGGCCGCTTCGATGAATATGCCTAGAAAGCGTGTTGCAAAAATGTTAAGGTCGAATTCCATACCGCTACCATTACCATACTTGATCTCATATTATATGTTATCGGATTTCCGCTGTATGCCCACGATTCATGGACGCTTTGGCACCGCGCGCGTCAGCTTACCGTTGACGATTAAGAACACCAGTGCTAGACTCCCCTATATATGGGGGTATCACACCTCTTTGTATCCCATATATGGGGGTTAGCCGCATGTCGCTCAAGTTTGACAAGCTGGTTACGCAAGTTCAAACCATGGGGCGGGCCATTGCGCACCGCACCGAAGACATCAGCGAACGAGGTCAGCGTGCCCGGCAAGTGCTGGATGCTGCCGACAATCTTGACCTGTTACACCATAAAATCGAGGTCGTGCGCGAGCATGATGCGGGCTACCGTGGCGCCGCGCCGCATACCGAGGCCATCAATCAGCCCTACCCGGTGGCTACTGCGCCTTCGCAAGCCGTCATTGTGGCGGTTGATGGCTCGCAAGTCTACCCCGATTTACACGCTGCGGCGTTGTATTATCTCATTAACTTGGGATATTTCATCTATTACCACGGTAACGGAGATCGTCCCGTGGAAGGCTGCGAGCCGCAACTGTACTACAACGACACCGACCTGCGCGAGCGAAACGGCTACGGCGCGGTGATTCAGAATAGTGTCGTGAATGACCGCCGCACCGTGCAAGAGATGCAAATCCTCACGCAAGTGAGCCTCCACGAGCGAGAATACCAAGTGCCGTTACTATCTTTGATGGACGGTCGTTTATTGTGGGTCGCGCAGCCCACCGTGCCCGAAGCGGCTAAACTCAACGACTACTATCGCGAAGCGTTCACCAATTTTTATGATATTCACCAGGATAAACGCGCCCAAGATGGCCACAACGCCAATCTGGCGGGCTATGTGGATAGTGAAGACAGCCGCTTTTTAATTCGTCTGCTCGAATTGTTGCTGCTGGACGATGACGAGATCACCAAGCAAAAGCTCGACGAACCCGGCCCATTTGAGGGCTTAACGGACGCCTGGCTCTTGCGCCGGGTGCTCGCGCCGGGCGAACGATCAGCGATTATGATCCAACAGAGCCCTCGGAATAAAGAATACCGCCGTCAGATTGGCGATGCGTTTGAAATCGCATTTTTCTATCTCAACGTTGGGACGCTCTCGAATCCGCACATCGCGCGGATTGAGGTGCCTATGTGGGTGGTCGAAGCCCCCGGCGCGGTTGATGAAGTGCACGGCCTGGTCCTGAGCCAATGTCAACTGACCGGGCGGTATCCTTACGCGCTCACGCGGGCGGACGAACTGGCCGTGATACGGGGCTACGAAAAGAAACAACTTGAAAATATGATCCATAACGAGCTA
>DAOTVD010000233.1:0-9807 GCA_034437075.1 Anaerolineae bacterium | reverse complement strand
CAGGGAGCCATCGCGCGTGCCCCAGGCGACGAGGTTCGCATCCGTTGGATGAAACGCTAAGGCTTGGATACCCGCACGGCCTGGCGGAAGTGTTATAGCCTCATCCCGGCTTTGTGTGCCAGCCTCCCACAGATATAACATACCATTATCGTCCCCGCTGAGCACGCGCGCGCCATCCGGCGCAAACGCGACGGCAAAAACTGGCTGATCGTGGGACGCGATAGGATCGCCCAAGGGTGTCGCCTCATCGGAAGCGAGCTCCCAGAATAAGAGACTGCCATCTTCGGCCCCGGTTACGGCACGGTTTCCGGCTGGGGCTAGTGCTAAACTAATGGGGCCATGCGGGCCTTGGGTTTCGTTCAATAACGCGCCACTGTTTGCATCCCAAATACGGATTCTACCGTCCCCAATCGACACAATGCGCTCGCCATCCGGCGTGTAGGCCACCTCCCAAACTTGGGACGCATGCCCGGCCAGGGGCTCACCCAGCCGAAATGGATGTGTAACATCCCAGCCTAAGACCCCGCCCAAGGCATCGCCACTAATCCACTGAAGCTGACCCGGCACCCTGGCCAAGCTAAAGACGGCGCCCCCGTGGCCGGATAATGGCTCACCGATGGGCGTTTGGGTCACGACATCCCATAAACGCAATGTGTTATCCGCGCTAGCAGAGAGTAAACGATCGCCCTCGGGTAGAAAATCCAGGTCGCGCACCCAATCTTCATGGCCGCGCAGTGCAAAACCACTCGGGGTAGCGTTGCGCCAATCCCATAATAGAATGGTATTATCCGCACTGCCGGAGGCCAACAAATCGCCATCCGGGCTGAAAGCGAGCGCCAACACCCAATTCGTATGGGCCATGAGCGGTTCGCCGAGGGGCGTTAAGGCATCCCACCCCGCCGAGGCATCCCACAAGCGGATCAGATTATCATCCCCGCCAGAGGCGACCACTTGTGCATCCGGCTGATAGGCCAGGCTCCATAGCGCGCCCATATGCGCCTCGATTGCATCGCCGCGCGGGTCGCCGCTGGCCACGCCCCAAACGCGCAGTTGACCATCTGCACCCCCAGAGAGCAAGGTTTCACTATCTGGGCTGAAGTACACCGCATAAATGCTATCGTCATGGGCTTGGATGGATTCCGCCGGGGTGAGTTCATCCCCCGACACCTGCCAACGATGTAGTAGCCCATCCGCCGTGCCCGCCACCAACCAAGCGCCATCCGGGCTATAGGCCAGGCTCCACACGTCAACATCCGGCAGGCGTAGCGGGTCGCCCAATGTTTGATGATCGCTACCCCAAAGCTGAATTTGATGGTCATAAGCTGCCGCGATTTGCTCGCCAGAGGGGTGCACCGCCACCGCACGCACGCGCCCCGCCAGGCCATGATAGACCCGCTCCAAAAAGGGGCTCACTTGTAAGCTCGTCAGCAAGCTATTTTGCGTATCAAGATTGGGGTCGGTTTGGTATGCGGCAATGATGAGCAACAACGCCAGGTCGATTTCGCGGGCTTCCAGGTTGGTTAGCGCACGCACGGCCAATTCGCGCGATTGGGAAATCTGAGCTTGTTGGTCGGCGCGGTCACGCTCGAAGACGGCTGTGGAGGCGCTGCTTTCGGCTTCATCACGCGCAACTTCGGCAACACGCTGCTCGTTGAGCGCCAAGAACGCCAGCCCCCCCGCGATAATTGTCGCCAGGGCAAACACACCCAACAGCACCTGCAAGCGCTGGCGCGCGCGGCGTTCTAAGGCCATTTCACGCGCCTGGCGTTCGGCTTCTTCGGCTTCGAGGCGCGCGCGGCGGGCGATGCTGGCCTGCACGAAAGCCCGTTCGTCTGCCCCAATCGCAATCGTCGCGTTATCCAGCAGGGTTTCGAACTGCTGCAAGCGGACGCCACTGGCCAGAAAGCTTTCGTCGCGATGCTGGCGTAGCCATTCCTCGGTGGCAGTTTGTAGGCGGCGCTGCATGCGCAATTCTTCGCGCGCGTCGTCAATCCATTCGCGCAGACGCCCCCAGCGGCGGATGATGGCTTCGTGCGCGACCTCAATCGTGGGTTCGCGCGTATCGGGGTCGTTGTCGAAGGTCAGCAGGCGATAACTTCCGTACAAATCCATCACGCGTTGCAACGTGTCGTGAGGATCATCAATGGCCAGCATTTCACTCCAGCGCAAGCGCCGCCGCGTATCCTCTGCGCCTTCCCCTGGTGTCACAAGGCGTAAAAAAAGTTGCCGCGCGCTGGCCTGTTGCTCGGTGCTCAGGCCATTAAATAATTCCTCCGCACGGCGGGCTAGTGCGCCCAATACCCCACCACTATCCTCATAGGCGCGGAGGGTTAATGTGCGCCCCATCCGCCGTTCGAAAACTTCCGTCAGGGCATATTGCAGCAAGGGCAACGCGCCGGGTTCTTCGCTGACATCCGCCACGATAGCCGCCACGAGGTTGGTTTCCACCATCAGCCCGACCCGCTCGGCAGGGCCGACAATCGCCCGTTCGAGTTCCGTAGCCGAAAGCGGCAGCACGATCTCGGTACGCTGGCGCATCAGTTCCCCAAACGCCGGATACAGCAAGGGCCGATCGTAAAAATCCGCGCGCAAGGTCACGATCATCCGCAAGCGGCTATCCGGCGCGCCGATGCTCTGGTGTAGACATTGTAAAAATAACAAGCGCTCTTCTTCGGCGGCCACCTGGGTGAAAACCTCTTCGAATTGGTCGATCACAAGCACCAATTCACTGCCGTCATCGGGCAGCAATTCGTTCACCAGCGCGGGCAGGGCGTTTTCGGTAGATGCCAGATGGCCGCGCATATCCTCTGGCAGAGGTTTAGTCGCAATAGCACCAAGCGCCGCGCCCAGATTCTCGAAGGGTGCCCCGGCTGGCACCATATCCGTGTAAAACCAGGTATCAGCACCCCGCAACGCGCCCTCGCGCAATGCCGGGATGAGCCCAGCCTTCACCGCGCTAGATTTTCCGCTGCCGCTAGGGCCAACCACGGCCAAAAAACGCGCGTTGGCGTCGGCGTCGCTCAGGCGGCCTACCAAACGCCCCACCAGCGCTTCGCGCCCGAAGAAATCGGCGGCGTCGGACTCTTGAAAGGGGCGTAGGCCCTTAAAGGGGTTATCTGGCTCTACGTCGGCCATGGCCGGCACAGCTTCGACCGGAACCGTCATATCAAGCGATTGGTCCAGGGTGCTTTGCGTGCTGGCCGCTTGCGCAACATTCTCTAGAAATGTGGCAAAGCTAGACGAAGCATCCGCCATCGTCGCTGCGTCGTCGGTTTGGACAAGCGTCTCGTTGCGGTTTATCAGCGTCGTGGCCCTCATTTCGGAAGATGAAAGTGGGACATAAGGCACTGTACCCGCCCGCGTGACGCCGCCCCCTAGGGCCGCCCGAAAGGCTCGCGCCATGGCCATGGCATCCGGAAAACGCTCGGCAGCATCCTTGCTGGTCGCGCGCTGGATGACCGCATCCAACCCAGGCGGCAAGTCGCGGCGCACATCGAGCAAGGACGGCATAGGCTCGGTGAGATGATTAATCAACGTTTGGGTCAAATCCCCACCATCGAAAGGCCGCAGGCCCGTCAGCATTTCGTAGGTGATGATGCCCAGCCCGTAAATGTCCGTCTGGGGCGACACTAGGTCGCCTTCGATCTGCTCGGGTGCCATATACGACGGCGATCCGACGATTTGGTTTTTATCTTCGTCGTCATCCGAGGCATTGAGTTTCTTCGCGATGCCAAAATCGGTCAGGAAGGCGTTCTCGTCATCGTCCAGCAGGATATTCGCAGGCTTCATATCGCGATGGATCACCTGGTTACGATGAGCAACCGCTAACGCGGAGGCGACTTGATCCAGCAAGCTGGACACTTTATCTGGCGGCCACGGCCCCTGGTCGTTTAGAGCTTCTTTCAGGCTACCGCCTTTCAGGATACGCATAATCAAAAAGGCGCCGTTGGGGTCTCGCCAATAGTCGTATAACGGGACAATATGCAAGTGTTCCAGGCGAGCGACTAATTGTGCTTCGGCTTCGAAACGCCGGATAAAATCCGGCTCGTTGGCATAATCTGGCAAGATCACCTTCACGGCCACCTCGCGGCGCACCAACTGCTGCCAGGCCAGGTATACTGCACCAAACCCGCCTAACCCCAATTGTTGCCTGATCTCGTAACCTTTTAAGACATCGCCAACTTCAAAATGCATAGCGTACTCCTATTCAATCGGTTTACGCGCAACAACCGCCGTCCGCCGAAAGAGACGATCCGGGCGACGTTGGTATTCTTCGTGTGCGTGGTAGATATCCCAGCCGCTGAATTCAAAAAAATGCTTAAGTGCCAGGGTATCTGGAAACCAATAATCGGGCGGGTCGTCGGCAAAGCGCCCGCGTGTAGATACAATACACAGACCACCGGGGCGCGTGCAAGCTTGCCACTGTTTCAAAAAGCTGTAAGGGGCGGGTAGCATATGGATAACATAGCTAGCGACCAACATATCAACGTTAGACGGCAGGGCAAAGGTTCGCAAATCGGCGCTCACCAACGTGGCCCCCGAGCCCTGTGCAGTCAAACGGGCCTTTAAGCGCTGTAAGCCAGACACCGCCGCATCCACAGCCAACACATCGAAACCCTGCGCCGCCAGAAAAAGCGTATTACGACCATCCCCAGCGCCAAGATCAAGCACTCGGGCCGGGCTCGCACCATGCAGTTCACGATAGATCATCGCCCCGACTTCTACTTCGCGGGTTGGTGCCGCGCCAAACGCCCAAGCATCCGACGGCATGGCCGCGTAACGTTGTTGCCATTTGGTATAACCCTGGGCGTATGGGTCTTGGGTTGCCATAAAAAGATGATCTCCGACATAGGTTTATATGCATGCGCTGTTTGTCGTATTCTATTAACTTTCATTCACCAGGGATAGTCCATAGATGGTATATCGGGTATCTCTATAGACAATCTGAACATTTAGCCCTGCCGCACGGGCTTGCCCCGCCCAAAAACGGGCATCTGCGCGCGGGCCGACCAAATAACGCATGGCCCCATGTGCTTGCAGTTCGTTCTGCGCATAAGCAACCATATCGTCCGGTGTCTCGAAATACAGCACGAAGGCCCGTGGTTCTGGCCCCAGGTAGTATCCTAATTCCCAACCCAGCCAATGATCATAGAAAACCTCTCCGGCATATTGCGCGTTCATGACCTCCGCAAGTTGGTCAATACCTTGGTGTTGGCCAGCATCGGTGGCCAGGGGCGCCCGCCCTTGGGCGGCCTCCCATGCGACGGGCCAACCGAAGGCGAATAGAAGGAAGATAATCCCAACGCGCCAGGCGTTCCGCCGAAACGTCCCCAGCCCCAGCCCGGCCAACAACATGATAAACGGCAACACGGGCAGCACATAACGATCAAACACGTTAAAAGCGACCCACCAATGTAGCAGCAGATAGGCCCACCCAAAGCCGAAAACGCCCCACCCCCATAGCGCCGCACGAGAGGCCAAGCCCCGCGCCTGCCATAGGTACGCACCGATGCCAACGCCAGCCAGGCCCCCAACCCACGCCCCCGGCCACATATAGCCTAACCAATGGAGCCACCCCCCCGCGCGCGCGGTCACTTCGTCCGCGCGAATGAAGCGCCCGGTCGCGAGATTCTGCTCGCCTAACGTCCAGAAACTGCCCAGGCTGCCCGCGCGATCCCAAGCTGAAATGAGGATGATCACACCAATCAGCGGGATTAACCAACGCCACAATGCCCGGATTTTCCAGGACGGCTGAACCAGCATACTTAGCGCTAGCACAGGCAACCAAAACAGCGCCGCTGGCTTAACTGCTATCGCCAGGCCAAACGCCAAACCGCTAGGCCAGGCTTGCCCACGCAACACCAACCACAGCGACAGCAGCAAAAAACAGAGCATGAGCGTTTCGATAAAGCCGGAAATAGCGAAAGCAATATCCATCGGCGAGAGGAGCAGCAATACAGTAGGTATGGCGGCCTGCAACGGCGTGGCGGTCAGATGGCGAGCCAGGGCGAAAAAAATCGCCAGCATGATTATGCTTGCCAGGGCATTGGGCAAACGCGCGGCAAATTCGGTAGGGCCAAACAGGGCCTGCGCAAGCCCACTAAAAAAGAAAAATAGGGGGGGTTTATCCACCGGGAAGCCCGTAAGCGGCCAATCGCCCCAAAGGCCAATCCGGCGGCCTAAATCCGCATAGAGTGCCTCGTCCGGATGAAAACGCGCATCACGCGCCAGGCCACTCAGGCGCAGCCAGGCACCCAGCAGTAATAAGCTAGTCGGTAAAGCGATAGCGTATGAGCGTCCACAAGGCGATGGGGGCGTCATACCACTTGATTTTCTTGCCTTCATCCCATTCGCGCCCATTGTACGAAATCGGCACTTCGTAAATGCGGATGCCTTTTTTCAGGATTTTGGCCGTAATCTCGGGTTCGAAGTCAAAACGGCGCGAGCGGATTTCTAAGCCCTGCACGACATCCGCCCGAAACACTTTATAGCAGGTTTCCATATCGCTCAGGATCGAGTTGTAGAGGATGTTTGTGGCAAAGGTCAGCGTTTTGTTGGCGACCATATTCCAGAAAAACATGGCTTTGCGCGGCCCGCCCAAAAAACGCGAGCCATAGACCACCCGCGCGCGGCCTTCCTGGATAGGTTGCAACAATTTAGGATAATCGCGCGGGTCGTACTCGTTGTCGGCATCTTGAATGATGAAGACATCACCCGTGGCGGCCTTGAAGCCCGTCACGACTGCCGCACCTTTGCCCATATTCTGTTCGTGGTAGATAATGTGCACGATGTCGTTTTCGAGTGTTGGCAGAATCTCGCGCGTGCCGTCCGTAGAGCCATCGTCAACAATGATGATCTCGTGCGCCAAGCCGACTTCTAAAACGAGTTCCAAAATAGATTCAATCGTATTGCGCTCGTTGTAACAGGGCATGATGACTGACAGTTTGAGCGGCTCTAAGGGTTTGGACACGGCAAAATTCCTTGTATATAGCGCACGTGCGTTGTCGTGGGCAGTTAAGCGTGCGCATTATAGCCGAAACCAATCCTTACGAGCAAGGTCTTCAATGGTACACTGAGAAGCGATATCAACATAGGAGAAGCCATATGATGCTGCGTGTCTGGAGCATCCTCATTGTTCTGCTATCCGGTACGGGGGCGCTTTTTGTCTCGGCACAAACAGACGACTCGGCGCCTGTCATCTCGGCGGAAACAGTACAAAACCTGCGGAGCCACATCCGGCTAGATTTTGAGGCCGTGCGCGCACGCGGGCTTAGCCCGGGCTCGGGCCTGTTTGTGACCGATGCGGACGCCTCGTGGGTCGTCAGTTTCGCCAATGCACCGGACGAGCCGCCACTGAGTACGGCCATCGTATGGGACGGCCAGACAGGTGAATTACAGGCCACGTTATTCATCGGCGAAAACCAATATGATCGCGCGCTCAGCGTCTCGGGGGAACTGTTGGCCGTGGCGCGGCAAGATGGAGCCGCATTGTTTAATCTGCAAGAGGACGCCCTCATCTCTGAAAATGTGTTGCCGCCTTTGCCAGAACCGATCATCACGCATGTTTGGTTCGCGCCTGGGGATGTCATCTGTGGCGAAACGGGCCCCGCTGCCGGAGGAACATCCTACGTGGTCTGTAGCGACAATCGCGCAGCGGTGGCTGTGCCCCTGGGCGGGCTAGATGTCGTGCGGATTGGGCGCGTACCCTTGCCGCTGGCCGTCACCGCCCAAGAGGATGGCCAGGTCACGCGCTGGAATCTGGCGGAGGGCACCCCCACAGCTACCGCCAATGCGGGGGATATTGCCGTCTTCGGCGCTATCAATATCAGCGGCAACCCATTCGCGCCGGAGAGTGGCACGCATTTAGCCTGGCGCGACCCGACCTCGCAGGCTTTACACCTGCTGGATTTCCAAACTGGCCAAAACCAAACCCTCGCGGCCCTGGATGGCGACTACATCGCGCATATTCAGGTCGCGCGTGGCGCAGATGTCGTCTTCGGTATCGATCCGGCTTCGGCACGCGGCACAATCTCCGCCTGGACAGTCCCCGACGGCACGCGCTATGACCTCGGCGCGTTCCGCGCATGCACGCGCCAACAGCCCGATATGGCGCGTGTTTCGCCAGATGGCACCGCCTTGGTTATCGGATGCGATGAAGGGCTCGATATTTGGCGGGTGCAACCATGACGACCACACCCCGTTATAGCCCCTTGCGGGATGGATTGTTACTGACGACGTTACATGGCCGCTACCGGGACACATTGCCAGGCTTTTATAAGCATGTGTTCACCGAAACGTATGGCAATGAAGATGACTATGTCGATGGTTGGGTGGGCGACATCATCAGCGGCACGCACCCCACGGTAACAGATAACGATGTGTTTATCGTGATCGACCCCGCCTCGGAAGGGCGTATCGTGTCGGCCACGATGCTTATCCCTCAGTTATGGCAATATGCAGGCTTAGCCTTACCGTTTGGTCAAGTCGAACTCGTCGCCACGCATAAAGATTACCGGGGACGGCGCTTGGTGCGGTCTGCTATCGATGCCGCGCACGCGCGCAGCCAAACATTAGGGCATCTGGCCACGGGGATTATTGGGATTCCGCATTTTTATCGCCGTTTTGGCTATAGCATGTCGGTGAAAATGGGAACTGACTCCGCGCTGACGTTGGATAGTTTGGCCCCCCCCGAAAAAAATGCACCCCGCTACACCTTGCGCCCCGCTACCGAGGACGATATTCCGCATCTGATGGATTGGTATAACGGGAACCAAGCCAATTATTTGCTTAGCGTAGCGCGTGATGCCGCGTACTGGGCCTATCTATTGCGCCCCGACCGCAACCCCGAAGCCCGCCGCCATTGCCTCATCGTGTGCGATGGCGAAACGCCGGTTGGTTATATCATCCTGCGCAATATGGTTAACGAAACCGGCGCGCTGACCTGCCAAGAATATGTTATCGGCCCGCAAAGCTCGTACTTGGCGACCTATAAGGACATCTGGCAAGGGATAAAAGCATTTGTAGGCAACTTGGGGCGCTTTACCCCGCCAGAACGCCCGGTAAAGCGCATTGTCTTTGACAATGCCTTGCATCCGAGCCTGCGCTACTTGCTCAGCCAAACCCCCGGCGGCTATACGCGCCCCGACACTTACGCATGGTATATGCGCGTGCCAGATTTCGAAGCGTTTCTGGGGTATATCCGCCCTGTACTAGAAGCGCGCCTGGCAAATTCCGCCGCCCGGCATTATACAGGCCAGATCAAGATCAATTTTTACAATCAGACGGGCTTGACGATTGGGTTCGAAGGGGGGCAATTGCGCAGCGTAAAAGCCGCTGCCTTGCCCTTCGATAGTGAAAATGCCGCCTTTCCGTGGGACATGTTCGTGAACTTGATTTTTGGCAGCCACAGTTACGCCGATTTGCACGCGCTACTGCCGGATGTCTGGGCGGCGGCTGAAATCGCTATCGTGTTGGACATCCTGTTCCCCAAACAACCTGTCTGGATTATTCAAGTCGATTGATTACAGAGGTTTTTTTTATGCGCCGTTACGTTATGCTGGCCATGCTCGCGGTGGGGCTGCTGGGTTGCGACCCCTTGGCGCCGGACGTTACACAAGAAGTCATCATCGTCACCAACGAAGCAGCCGTCACCGCCACGCCGATAGGCTCCGGGGGGCGCATCCAAGCGCCAACCGCCACGCCCGTTATCCAGATTTCGCCCAGCCCCACCCCCACCCAGACGCCCATCCCGACCACCACGGTCGCGCCCTGCACCCAAACCATTGGAACTTTCTTCGAATCATCATT
>DAOTVD010000232.1:0-2270 GCA_034437075.1 Anaerolineae bacterium | reverse complement strand
CCAGGCGTCATCCACGATCAGCAAACAGGTACGGTCACGCAACAGGTTGCCCAAATTCGCTTTGAGGGTATCGAAGCTGGGGGCCGTTTCGCTCACCGTGCCGCCTAGCGCGCTAATCCATTCGCGCAGTTTGACATTCAAGTTGACGTCCTGTCCCAGCGTGGCCCATAGGATGCCATCGGGGAAGGCGGCTTGCACTTGCGGGTCTTCGCATAGGGCGCGCGCCATCACGCTTTTGCCGATGCCGCCCATGCCTTGCAGGGCATAGCTCACACCACTGGTCAGGGCAATGTTGGGCGCATCGACCAAGACTACATCCCGGATTTCGTCCATTAGATCATCACGCGGGACGTAATTGGGTGGCATGGAAATATGCTGGTAGAAGTCATGTCGTCGTAATGTGTGTCGTGCTGGGCTGACGATGTCATCGTCATCAGGCGCGATGATGTCTTTGCTCAGCACCTGCTCGATGTGTTGGAAGAGCTTGTCTTCAAAATCGGCTTCATCAGCGTAAGTCTCGTAGAGGCCATCGAGCGTGCCATCCTCGAAGCGTTTGAAAAAATCTTGCACCTTGCCCGCTTGCTCGAAGTCAGCATCTGGGCTTAAAGGCTTCATACCGCGATAGAGCAACATGATCGGCTTACCATGTTCCTTGTAGCCATCGTACGCATGTAAATATTCGTACTCGGTGCCGCTAAGATACTGTTCGTCCGTGTCCTCATCGACTACCGGGGTGCCCATGCGGCTCCAGAGTATGCAAATAAACAGGTCGGATCGCTCGGCCTCTTGCATGTATTTATCGACGACCCGTTGAGGGTTTTCTACCTGGACGGGTGGCGTGTTTTCCTCGTAGAGCAAGGGCACCAGCACATAACGATCTTTGATATGGCTGAGCTTATTGATGCGCTCGATGACGCGCTTAACGATTTGGCGTTCGGCTCTGACGTCTGAGGGCGAGGAGATGAAGACGTCGATCTTCTGGATCGTATTTGCCATGTTATGTTGAGCTATTTAGTATCGATGGCCACAGTATAGCTTTTCGGCTGGCGATCTACAACTCCGGGGGTACCGAATACGGAGGGGCCAGGGTAGGGCGCTCGGCGCGAGAGTCGTCTCGTTTTTCTGTGGGTTGTTGGCCCTGCGAGCCATGTTATGCCGGATTTCACATGCACCAGTCCTGCAACTTGTTATAAACGGTTTAACATGCCCGGTGGAGTCGGATTTTCTGGTGTTGTTTGGGTGTCACCATCGCCGCATCAGAGGACGGTACACCCCGCGCGCACCTCGTTAGTCGCGGCCTGGCGCCGCGAAGCCGCGCCGAGATTTGATGTTGCACCAGTCTGGTGCAATGGCGAAATGGGTCTCGGCAAACCGCGCATCAGTCGCGCTGCGACTGGTGATACCCGCGACTCAGGCGCGGGTATCCGGCGCGCGGTGGCGCACCGTAAAAGGGCATTTTCGGCGACCCCACATCAGTAGTATTCGGCGATGTACGTATACGCCCGGTGAAACAGATCGTTATCTTTGTGTAGTTGGTACTTGGCCAGGGATTTGCGTAATGCTTGCTGAACTTCGCGCTCGCCAGCGCGCGTATTCTGCCAGCCAGGGAAGCGGACAATCCGCACGATTTCGTCAATATCTTCCACAATGCGCTTGACCACTTTGGGCGTCTGATCGCCTTGAATTTCGCGGAATAGCTCCGTTAAGGCGGCCATGCCTTGTTCCTCAGGCGGGACGGGTTCGGGCGTATCGAACTCTTTTTCAGCGCGCACAGCATCCTTGGCGATTTTGAACAGGACTTTCAGAAACTCAATACTGGCGATAATCCCTTGTTCATGACGTCGCCGCAGTTCTTCCAGCTGTATTCCGAGGGCGATAAAGCGCGGGTTATCCGCATGTTTGCGCAGGCGCGCCACCAGCTTGATTTCCAGTTCCTTGATGGCTCGTGGGTTCTGATTGTCGAGCAATTCGGCGAGGAATTCCGCATCCATGACCAGGGTATCAAGATCGTCGTCAATATCGACGACCGTAACATGTTCGTGAATGAGGTCGAGCGTCTTCGCGCCGAGGGCGTGCCACAGCAGCTTGCCATGTCCCGACGTAGGCCGCACAGATTCGTACACTTGCGACAGCCAGCGATAATCTACGCGGAAGGGCGCGAGGAATGGGTCGGGTGAGATGGCCTCGTAGAGTTGGCTCAATACGCGATAATCGGCGGCGAAGGCGTCCCGCGTGGCATCATCCGGCAGGCATTCTTGCGCGGCCAACAG
>DAOTVD010000231.1:0-13923 GCA_034437075.1 Anaerolineae bacterium | reverse complement strand
GGTCGAGCATGGGCACATAGGCCGTTTTGCCAATCAGGTGCTGGTAGCGTGGGTCTTCAGGATGCACGGCCACAGCCGTATCACCCAGGATGGTTTCGGGGCGGGTCGTCGCCACCGGGATACGTGCGCCGCCTTCCACAGGATAATTAAAGTAGTAGAGCTTGCCTTGACGAGTTTCATTTTCCACTTCCAGGTCGCTAACAGCCGTTTGCAAACCAGGCGACCAGTTAATCAGGCGCGTGCCTTTATAAATGAGGTCTTGCTCGTAAAGCGTCACGAAGGCTTCGATCACCGCCTTATTCAAGCCTTCATCTAATGTGAAGCGCTCGCGCTCCCAATCGCAAGTGGCACCCATTCGGCGCAACTGTTGCTGGATGGTGCCGCCGTATTGTTCTTTCCAGGCCCAGGTGCGTTTCAGAAACGCCTCGCGCCCGAGTGCCTGGCGGCTCGTGCCCTCGCTGAGCAATAGCTTTTCGACCTGTAACTGGGTCGCGATGCCTGCGTGATCGGTGCCCGGCACCCACAAGGCCCGCTTACCCGTCATACGCGCATGGCGGATCATCAAATCTTGCAGGCTGACGAACATGGCATGGCCGTTATGCAACGCACCGGTCACGTTGGGCGGTGGAATACTAATGACATACGGTTCTGCGCCCTCGGGCGTGATCTCGGGCTTAAAATATCCGCGCGACCACCAGGTCTGGTAAATCTCCGGTTCGCGGGCCTGAAAATCAAAATTCTTGCTCAGTTCGGGCATTTTACCTCCTGTTAACCCAAATTTATCCCAAATGAGTTGGGAAATTTGCTCATACGGGTTTGGTGCCGAGGATGACCAACTCGGCGCGATCATGAATAATCTCGATGTTGTTAAACCCAGCTTCCAGCAACACCACCTGGACTTCATCGGCGGTTAAGGCGCGGTATTTTACAGGATAGCGCTGGGTGCGGTAATCGTCATCGTCCGTGCCCGAGACGATAAAATGATTGACCGTGACGGTTAGGGGGGGGCCTTCATCCCAATCCCAGATTTCAAAGACGATGATTTGTTCGCTTCCGGCTTCGGCGGGGTCGTGAACATAACGGGGCAAAAAGCGCGGGCGGTCATGGATGAGGGGTTCAAAGTCGCGCATACCGATGAGTAACGTACCACCAGGCCGCAGCAAGTTATAGAAACCATGCAAGGTGGTCTCGATTTCTGCATCGGTGGTCAAATGCGGGAAGGCGTCTCCTTTGGTAAGGATGGCGTCTAGGCCACCTTCGGCATCGACCATTTGCGCAATGTCGAGGAATCCGGCCTGCAAAAAGCGAATGCGGTCGCTCAAATCGTAGGTAGCGGCGTTGCGCTGGGCTTGTTCTAACATGCCGCTGCTGGGGTCGCTGGCCAACACACGATAGCCAATCTGCGCCAAGGCAATAGCCTGGGTTCCCGTCCCACAAGAGGCATCTAATACGGTAGTGATGTCGCGATCTTTGAACCAACGGCGCAAGAGCATCCCTTCGCGTTCGAGCGTGGCTTCCCAATCGCGATAGAGCAGATGATAGGCTTTGGCCAGCGCGTCATAATAGGCCAATGTTGCGTTCATAATGCCTCCTTACCAAGAAAACAAAAAGCCCAGGCCATCATACAAGGACGAACTGGGTTCGCGGTACCACCTTGTTTCCAACCAACCCCTTAGAGGGGCTGGTGGGCACTCGTTGCGCGCGTTAACGGGCGCACCCGGAGGCGCTTACACAGATTAAACCTTCAGCGCATCTGCTCTGGAGGGACATTCAGTACCTTGCTCACACCGAACTTACAGCCCAGGGTTCGGCTCTCTAGGGTGGCTGCGTGTACCTACTCGGCTCCATCATCGCGTGTCGCTTTCAGTATAGCAAGCGCTACACAGGGGCGCAACGCACAAAAAAACGCCCGCCAGGGCGCTATGCTATAGCAGAGCCAACCATGGGAGTCGAACCCATAACCTATCGCTTACGAAGCGATTGCTCTGCCGATTGAGCTAGGTTGGCGACATGCAGCATTATAGCAAGCGCATCAGCAGCGAGCAAGCGCCGATTTTGGGGCGGGGCGACATTCCGCAGCGGTACCCAGTCCTTGACCATGGCTTGCTTGCTACGCTATAATCGCACATACTAAATTAATGTCTGGCGTAAATAATTTCTTCACTCTTGCCAGCAAAAATTGTGATGATGACTATCTTGAAATATTTATCTTCTGCTCCAAGCGAACTGGCTAATATCTTCCAGTTTGGTTTAATCAGGTGAGGCTGCAATTATGAGTGCTCAAGCAATTCTTAGCAGCCCATATCTTCTCTATGTGAATGTCGTGAAGCAGCACCCCTCACTCGCAAACATCATTCTTCCCATACAAAACAACCCATATGGTGAGTCCCTATGACTCCCTTGACCGTAGGTTTCGTGCCCATAGCGCGCTCGACCTTCGATATACCCCTCGCTGAAGATATGACCCGCCGGGTATGGGAAGCTCTGCAAGGGGCAAATGTTACCCTCGTCGGGTCGCAAGCGCTGGTGCTGAACGCGGAGGATGTCGAGACAACCCTGAACCAATTCGAAGGCCAAGCCTTTGATGCGTTGTTGGTGTTGCAAGCGTCTTTTGCCGATAGCACGATGCTGATGCAGGTGGCGGCTCAGATTGACGCGCCGCTTATCTTGTGGGCCTTGCCCGAAGCACACACGGGCGGGCGGTTGCGGCTGAATTCGTTTTGTGGCATTAACCTCGGCGGGCATGCCCTACGCCGCGCCGGGAAAGCCTACGACTACATCTATGCGGAACCCGAAGATGCCGCCGCGCTAGAAAAAGTGCGCCAGGTGGCCACGGCGGCGGCTGTGCGCCGGAAATTACAAGGCGCGCGGATTGGCCGCGTGGGCGAGCATCCCGATGGGTTTGAAACTTGCGCATTTGATGCCGACGCCCTGCGGGATACCTTCGGTGTAGACGTGGTTCAACTCACGCTGGAAGCGGTGTTCGAAGCGGCCCGCCAGGCTGACCCGGTTGCCGTCGAAGCGGTGCAACAATCGCTGAGCGCGCGTGTCGTTGGCCTGGGTGATTTAGACGCGGATGCTGTACGCGGTACCTTGAGCACATATGTGACCCTGCGCGACACGCGCCAAGCCCAATCCCTGGATGGGTTCGCGGTGCGCTGTTGGCCGCAGTTCTTCACCGATCTTGGTTGTGCGGCCTGCGGGTCGTCTTCCATGTTAAATGATGAAATGATCCCCAGCAGTTGCGAGGCCGATGTTAACGGCACCTTAACGCAACTCATGCTGCAATGGGTGAGTGACGCCCCTGTTTTTGGCAGTGATATCGTCTCGTTTGATGACGAAGCCGAGACGGTTATCCTGTGGCATTGCGGCAAAGCGCCGCTTTCCATGGCCGACCCCAGCCAACCCCCATCCACGACTGTGCATAGCAATCGGGGGATGCCGCTTTTGATGCAATTTACGCTGAAGCCAGGCCGCGTGACCTTGGCGCGCCTGAGCGAAGCCGAAGGCACCTATCGTTTGGTGATCGGCGGCGGCGAGATGATCGCAGCCCCGCCCGCCTTTTCGGGCACCGTTGGCACCCTGCGGCCCGATGGCGGCGCAATGAATCTATTGGATACCCTATTGGGTGAAGGGCTTGAGCACCACGTCGCAGTTGCCTATGGCGACCACATCGCGACCCTGGAAACGCTCGCCCGGATGTTAAATGTGCCGGTTTTGCGCTTGTAACCCAAGCGAGAAATCCTGATCTGTTGGTTAAGAAGTTGAGGAGGACCATCGACGGACGACCCCGCGCGGGACTATAGTGCAAGATCGGAAAGAATTTTTGTATCGTAAATGTTTTTAGGAGATTTGTTCCATGAGTAAACGTGTAGTTGTTTCGTTGCTGGTTATCGTCATTTTGGCGGTGACGGCGTTGGCGATGCCGACCACGGCCCAAGACAATGTCGAACTCCGTATCATGTGGTATAACGACGGAAACGAAGGCGAAGTCCTGCGCGACTTGCTGGATCGTTTCGAAGAAGAAAACTCGGGTATTACCGTTGAAGTTGATACGGTCGCCTTTGCCGACCTGCACAATGTGTTGCAAGCGCAGGTGGAAACCGGCGACGAGGCCCCCGATATGGCTCGTGTAGCCGACACCGCGCGTTTCCGTGAGTTCTACCTGGATATGACCCCCTATTTGGAAGATGTGGACTACTGGACGACGAACTTCGCCCAACCTGTGTTAGACAGCTTCCGCCTGAGCGCAGATGATGAAGGCATCTACGGCTATCCGACCCAATTCACCATCACCGGCCCGTATGTGAATGCCACCCTGTTCGATCAAGCAGGCGTGGAAATCCCTGGCCCGGAGGGGACCTGGCCCGAGTGGACCGCCGCCGCCGCTGAAGTCGCTGAAATCACCGGTACGCCCTACGCCGTGGCGATTGACCGCTCCGGTCACCGTATCTGGGGCCCCAGCATCACCATGGGCGCCGAATACCTGAATGAAGATGGCAGCATCACCGTGGATAGCGAAGGCTTCCGCGCGTTCGCCAACTTGTTCATCGACTGGCACGCGCAGGAAATCACCCCCGCCGAAGTCTGGATCGGTAGCGGTGACCAGTATGCCTCCGCCGCCGAGGAATTCATCAATGGCTCGCTGGTGTTCTACATGAGCGGTAGCTGGCAAATCCAGAGCTTCTCCGACCAAATCGGCGACACCTTCGATTGGCAAGCTGTGCCCAACCCCAGTGGTGAAGGCGGCAGCACGGGCATTCCCGGTGGCGCGGTTATGGCTGCGATGAACACCACCGACCATCCCGAAGAAGTCACTATGGTGATGGAATACCTGGCCAGCGAAGATGTGCTGCGTGAATTCACCGAGCGGACGCTCTTCATCCCCGGCCACATCGGCATTGCCGAGTCGGGCGTAGACTACGATACCGACAACGAAGCCGTTTTGGACGCGCTGAACACCTTCTTGGCCGAAGTGCCGAAGCTGGACGATGAAGCTTATGGCCTGCAATACAGCCCCATTGGCTTTACGCTGAATACCAACATCCGCGACCGTCTGTCTCAGGTGCTGGTAGATGAACTGACCCTGGATGAAGCTATCGAGCGCATTCAGGAAGAAGTTGACCTGGCTTACGCCGACCAGCAATAACCCTACTTGTTATAATCCATTCCCCGGTTGTGGCTTGCCCCAACCGGGGCTTTTCTTGATAGCACAATCTAACCCTGAGAAGGGGATAACCGATGAGTATTTTTACCGATGCAATACCCAAACGGTATAGAGAGGGACTAACCGGGCTACTTACCAAGCCATTGGAATGGCTGCTCAGCGTGCTGGATTTACTACTGCTGCCCATCCAACGCCTGATTGGCGTGAATCGCATGGCCTATGTATTTTTGCTGCCCAATTTACTTATTTTCGGCATTTTTATCTTGTTGCCGATGCTGATGAATTTTTACATCGGCTTTACCGGTGGGAATTCCTTCGCGATTGAAAATCGAGAATGGGTCGGTACCGAAAACTTAGACCGTATATTCTCTTGCGAAAACTATACTGACCCCAATACATGCGAAGAAGATTTATTTTGGCGCGGTGCTCGTAACACGTTCTCGTATGTCATCATCCAAGTAAGCACCATGGTGATATGGGCCCTGCTGACCGCCCTGGCATTAAATGGCAAGATACGCTTTCGCGGATTTTTCCGTAGCGTGTTTTTCTACCCCGTGCTGCTGTCTCCGGTGGTGGCGGCGCTCATCTGGCGCTGGTTCCTCAGCGTAGATGCGGGCGTGTTCAATGCCTTGCTCGAAGATTTTGGTTTTGATCGTATTTCCTTCTTCACCGACGCGAACTGGTCGCGTTTCTGGGTGATTGTGGTGTCGGATTGGATGTTTATGGGCTTTTATACGCTGATCCTGCTGGCGGGCCTGCAATCTATCCCCGGCGAACTGTATGAAGCCGCCGACATGGACGGCGCCAATGCGTTTCAACGCTTTTTTGGGATTACGTTGCCCTTGCTGATGCCGACTATGACCGTCGTGCTGGTGCTCGCGCTCATCCGGGCGGTGCAAATCTTTGACCAGGTCTTTGTATTGACTGGCGGCGGCCCCGGTACCGCCACCACCTATATGGTGCAATTCATTTACCGCGAAGCATTCGGCGAAGGCAATCGCAATCTTGGTCTAGCTGCCTCGGCCTCATTGCTGTTGGCCTCTACGCTGATGGTTTTGACGCTCACCCAGTTATATTTTGCTCGGCGCAACGAAGCGACATAAGGAGGACGTATACATGGCGACTCGAACGGATACCTATTTGGATCGCGGCAACTTCCTGACGCGCTTTTTGGGGCGGCGGGCGGGGGGGCGCCGCATTAACATACAAGATACCATCACCTACATCTATCTCATTTTTGGCACTTTGGTCATGTTCGGCCCAGTCGTCTGGTTGGTGATGTCGTCTTTCAAAGATGAGTCTTTGCTTTTCGAAGAGAACCCGACATTTTTGCCCTATCGTCAGGAGACATTGCAAATTCAGCATGTCGAACTCTTGCGGCACGCGCCTGGGTTTTATGACATTCGCGTTGGGTCGGGGCATATCGTCGAGTCTGATGTAGAAGCCACTAACGGGACCATCCACCTTGTCGATAATCTCATGTTGCCCCCCGGTGCACGCGAGGCCATCAATGCGCTAGACACCAGCGCCTACGAAGATGGCGACTTGCCCAGCGAGCCGCGCCGCGAAGCCCTAGAAGCTGATACCGGAACGCTGATGACGACTCTGCTTGATGAGCGCGATTACCTGCGCATGGCGGGTTTATTCCAGCAAACGGGCTTAGACACTCCGCTGGCCGAAGAAGGGCCGTTTACGCTGCTCTTGCCTAGCGAAGGCGCACTGAGGAACTTTGGGCGTCAAAACGGAACGGACACGCTGGCGGCCCTGCTGGCGCCAGAAAACAGCGACCTACTCGCGGACATCTTGCGCTACCACATCGTCCGAGGTGATTTCAGTTTAGAAGATTTGTTCGCCGCGCGTGGCGAACAGGTGACGACCTTGCGCGATGACCAAACATTAACCATCCGCGTGGACGACGGGCGCGAGATGCCCTTATTTGACGTCACCTTTAACCGCCTGACGACAAATGGCGCGCTGCTGCAACATGTGAATTTGCAGGCTTCCAATGGCGTGGCACACATCATCGATGATGTGCTGTTGACGGATGATCTCGCCACGCAGCTAGCCGCGCTCGACACGTCTGGCGTTGATCCTCTGGATCGGCCCGAAGCTCGCGACAATGTCGTGACGCCGGAATCCGAAGGGCCCCTGCCACAAATCGTGGCCGGGCAGCCCAGCTTGAGCCTCTTGGATCGGATGCTCGCTAATACGGAACTGCCCGATATGCTCGCGGATGACGACGCGCGCTACACCATGCTAGCACCTTCGGACGCCGCTTGGCTGGGCTTTGCAGATACACAGGGCGAAGCGACGTTGGCGGCGCTGTTCCAGCCTGAAAACGGCGCATTACTGGCCGACCTGCTGCGCTTGCATGTGCTGGATGGGCGTTTCTTGGAAGTGAATCTCTATCGCGAATTGGGCAAGCCCTTGCCGACTTTGTTGGATGACGTAACGCATGAATTCGCCATGCAGGCGGGGCGCACCGAGCGCCTGGCCCAAGTTGGTAGTCCGCAAGGCGCGCAATTCTTCATGATCGACCCCGATAATCCTGATGCGGGCGTGCAAGGTGTCTTTCAATACGTGGCTGGTGAAGAACGCAGCACCACATTCGACCCCCTGCGCGAGGTTTATTTCAGCATAGAGAACTATACTGGCGCTCTCGAAACCTTCGATTTCTGGCAGTATCTGTACAATACGGTTTTCGTGACGATTGTGGCCACGATTATCACGTTGCTCATCAACAGCATGGCCGCCTTCGCGCTGAGCAAATATCGCTTCGTAGGGCGCGATGTCATCTTTCTGATTATCATCAGCACGCTGATGGTGCCCATTTCCGTGATCCTCGTTCCGGCTTTCATCGTCATTTCGCGCCTGGATATGACCAATAGCCTGTGGGGATTGATTATCCCCGGCGCGGCGACGCCGACGGGCGTTTTCCTGCTGCGGCAATATATGCTCACCATCCCGGATGAACTTATTGACGCGGCGCGCATTGACGGCTCTAGCGAATGGCGCATCTACTGGCAGATTATCCTGCCACTGGCCAAACCTGCGTTGGCGGTGCTGGCTATATTCTCGGTGATGTGGCGCTGGAATGACTTCCTCTGGCCGCTGATCGTCGTGAGCCAGAATGACAAATTTACCTTGCAAGTGGCGCTCAATGCCTTCCAAGGGGCGTTGGACGTGCAATGGCATTACATCCTGGCTATGACCGTGCTAACCCTGCTGCCGATTTCGGTAGTGTTCATGTTCTTGCAACGCTATATCACGTCCGGTATTGCTACAACAGGCATGAAATAATGCATCTAATCGTTAACATCCAAACAAGGAGACGTAACAAAACCACATGAAATTCTTTCTCGATAGTGCCATCGTAGACGAAATCGAGTACGCCATGGCGTGGCTGGGCTTGGATGGCATCACCACGAACCCCAAGCATATCCAGAGTTCTGGCAAGCCCTTTAAGCAGGTCATCACCGAAATTGGCGATCTCATGAAGGGCACCGATATTCCGGTGAGTGTGCAAACCAACCCCCATAACCACGCGGATTATCAGGCCATTGTGGACGAAGCGCGGACGCTACACGCCATTAACCCTGAAAATTTCGTCATCAAAATGCCGTCCACCGAAAATGGGTTTCGCGCGTGTAAAATCCTATCCGAGGATGGGATTCGCGTGAATATGACCCTATGCTTTACGCCCTTGCAAGCCTTGCAGGCCATGCGCATGGGCGCGTATATCGTCTCCCCGTTCATCGGCTGGCGCGAAACGAACTCGGAGGAATCAGGACAGTTCATCGCCGAATGTGTGGCCATTCAGGAAAATTACGGCTATGAGACGGAGATATTGGTCGCGGCGGTGCGCAATGGTCGCCAGATTACCGAAGCGGCTATCGCGGGTGCTGATATCGTTACGGCGGGGTTGGGTGTTTACCAAGAAGCCATCCAAAATCCCTTCACTGATATGGGTGTGGGGAAGTTCGCGGGCTTTTGGGACGCCACACCCTACGAATAGAATCATCGAACATCGAATGTTGTAAAGGAGGATCATCAAGAATCATATGCCAAACCAACCGCCCAAAATCGTTGTGATCGGCGCCGGGAGTGCCATTTTCGGCCTCGGCGCGCTCTCGACGATGCTGCAAAGCGAACGTTTACGCGGCGCGACGATCGCGCTATGCGACATTCACGAAGAGGGGCTAGAGACGATCACGCGCCTGGCCGAGATCATGAACGAACGTTGGAACGCTGGGATGCACATCACAGCCTCCACCAACCGCCGGGAATTGTTACCTGGGGCGGATTTTGTTATCGTGTCGGTGCAAGTTGGCCCGCGCGAAGAAGTCTGGGAGAAAGACTGGCGTATTCCGCTCAAGCATGGGGTGCGCCAACCATACGCCGAAAACGGCGGCCCAGGGTCGTTTGCCCACACCGCGCGCAATCTACCACTCATTCTGGCTATCGCGCGCGATATGGAAGAACTCTGCCCGAATGCGTACTACCTCAATCTCGTCAATCCGCTGATCCGCCTGACGATGGCCGTGCATCGTTATACCGATATCAAGGTCGTGGGCTTATGTCATCAACTGTTATGGGGCTATGCCATGGCCGGGGCGATTCTGGTAGATCGCTTTAATATCGAGGTGCCAGAGCATTTTCACGTCCACACTGACGCCGATAATATGCCCGCTTTCATCCCGGTGGCGCGTGCTGCGCTCGAAAACCTGGACATCAAAGCGTATGGCATCAATCATTTCTCCTGGGTGGCGGATATTCGCGACAAAGCCACCGGCGAAGACCTGTATCCGTTGCTGCGCGAGCGCTGGCTGAACGGCTTCCGCCGTGACTTTGAACCGTTGACGCGGGATATTTTCGACATCTTCGGCCTAATGCCCACCGCCGGCGATAGCCATATGTGCGAATTTTTGCCCATGGTGACCGATCAGATCACCAAACCATGGGAAAAGTACGACCTGAAGCTGCAAAGCTGGGATGGCAACCGGCGTCGCCGGGTCACGCGCCAACAATTGGCCAGTGATATCGTCAAGGGGGTGGTTGATGTAGATTCGCTGCGCGATGTCTGGCGGCATGATATGCTGGATGAAGGTATCCCGGAACTCATCTGCGCTGTGACCTACAACGATAACTACTATCACCAGCAATTGAACATTCCGAACAATGGCTTCATCCCCAATTTACCGCATGATGCCATTGTCGAAGTGCCTGGCATGGTCAGCAGCTACGGCTTTCAGGGGTTAAGCTTTCCGCCTTTGCCGGAAGGTATCGCCGCGTTGTGCCGTCGTGAACTCGAACTCAGTAGCCTCATTGTGGATGCAGCCTATACTGGTGATCGTGATCTGGCGTTGCAAGCGCTCTTGCTCGACCCCATGGTGACGGACATCGACACGGCGCGCGCCATCCTGAACGATTTTCTGACCGAGTTCCAAGAATATTTACCCCAATTTATATAGAGAGGTCGTTATACCCTATGAAGAAGAAAGTATTTGTCATTCACCAATCAGATAATGTCGGGACGGTGGTCTTAGAGCCGCTGCAAGCGGGCGATGAACTCATCACCAATGGGCAGATTACCGATTTAACCTTCATCGCAAAGCAAGACATCCCGTATGGTCATAAGATTGCTCTGCAAGACATTCCAAAAGGTGATACGGTATACAAATATGGCTTGAGCATTGGTTCAGCGACCGAACATATCCAGCAAGGCGACCACGTGCACGTCCATAATGTGGAAAGCAATCGGGGGCGGGGGGACAAAGCCAAAACGGCTGAATCCACCGCCAGTTAGTTTTTTGTTCACCAGTACACAACCTTTGCCGAAGGAGGCACAAGCATGACTGAATTTTGGGGTTACATCCGCCCAGATGATAATGTGGGGGCACGCAATCATCTACTCATTTTGTCGGGGACCGTTTACGCCAATAAGCTGTGCGACAAAGTCGCCGATCATATTCGGGGGGCCATTGCCATCACCCATCCGCATGGGCGTTGCCAAACGATCCCCGATCTGATGGTGACGCGGCGCTTTTTGTCCGGCACAGCGGCCAATCCGAACGTTGGCGCGGTGGTCATTATTGACCATTTCCGCGAAGAAGGCATGACCGCCGACGACATCGCGAATGATATCGCCAGCACGGGCAAGCTCGTGGCGACGGTGAATATTCGTAACGACGGCGGCTATATTTCCGCCCTCGAAAAAGCGCTTCGCTATTCGGCAGATTTCGCGCGCCAGATCAGCGAATATCGCCGCGAGCGCGTCCCGGTGTCGAAAATCCTCTACGGCACCGAATGCGGCACCTCCGACACGACCAGCGGACTTTCTAGCAATGTTGCCACGGGCGAAGCCGCCGAGATCATCATCAAAGAGGGTGGGCGGGCTATTCTGGCGGAATGCACCGAATGGATGGGCTGCGAAGAATGGTTGACCAAACGCGCCGCTAACGACGAGATCAAGCAAAAGATTGTGGATGGCGTGAAGCACATGGAAGCGCGCGCCTTGCGCCTAGGCGAAGACATTCGCGGCGGCCAACCTACGGGCGATAACATGGTCGGCGGTTTAACCACGATCGAAGAGAAGTCCATGGGCGCGTGCAAAAAACTCGGCAACGCGCCGATTCTCGACTATCTGGAAATTGCCGAAGCCCCGGGCAAAGAAGCGGGCGGTTACGTCATGTATGGGCCAGGCATGGGCGCAGAGTCCATCAGCAGTATGGCGGCGGCAGGTTGCCAGGTGCAAGTATTCTCCACGGGCGGCGGGCATACGTCCTCGCACCCCATCATGCCAACCATCAAAGTGACGGGCAATCGCCAGTCCTACGAATTGATGCAAGACACGGTCGATATTGACGTCAGCGGGCTGTTCCATGGCGATCTGACCGTCGACGAAGCGGGCCGCATGGTCTTTGAAGACATCGTGGCTGTCGCTAGCGGGCGCTTAACCAAGTCCGAAGTCTTGCAAGATGACAACAGCTTCGCGATTCATCGTATAGGCCCTAGTATCTAAACGAAAACCAAGGGCATAAACCCCCGGTTTTCGTGGGGTGGGGGGATGATACCCTCACCCCATTTTGTATCCCAAAGGAGTCCAATCCATGACCACAGTGCGCGTGCCGTATGGCAAAACCGAACTACAGGCCACCGTGCCGGATGATTGCGAGGTTCAAGTGATTGCGCCGCGCACGACCGCGGCTGCGGCGAATCCGTTAGGGCGTGCCGCAGCCGCGCTGGCCAACACCGCCGGGAATGTTCGCCTCGCTGATTTTGCTGGCGCGACGACCGCCGCCATCGCGATCAACGACAAAACGCGCCCGGTAGACCATGCGGCACTCTTGCCGCCTTTGTTGGCCGAACTGCATGCCCTGGGGATGAAAGAGCAAGACATCACGCTTGTTATCGCCAGTGGCACCCATGTGCCGATGACTCCCGCCGAATACGAGGAGATTTTGCCCGCTGAAATCATTGCGCGCTATCCGATTGTGTCGCATGATGCCCTGCATGGGGATGAACTGCAATACCTGGGCGATACCTCACGCGGCACCCCGGTTTATATCAACGCGGTGTATATGCGTGCGGATTTGCACCTGGCGATTGGGAATGTCGAGCCCCATCAATTTATGGGTTTTTCGGGTGGGGTGAAAAGCGTCGCGATTGGCTTAGCTGGCAAAGAAACCATTAACCATAACCATGCCATGATGACCAACCCGGATGCCAGCTTGGGCATCTACCACGCGAATCCGATGCGCGCGGATGTCGAAGAAATCGGCGCGCTGTTGCGGGTCGATTTTGTGCTGAATGCGCTCATCAATAATCAGAAACAGGTGGTCGATGTTTTGGCGGGCGCGCCCGTGGCCGTGATGGAAGCGGCTATTCCGCGCGTGCGCGCCTTGAACGAAGTCATGGTCGATGCCGCTTTTGACATCGTCATCACCTCCCCAGGTGGCCACCCCAAAGATTGCAATCTCTATCAGGGGCAAAAAGCCTTGGGCCATGCTAGCCGCATTGTGAAAGACGAGGGCGCCGTGATCCTGACCGCTGCCTGCCCGGATGGCACAGGGAGCCGCGCCTATGAGGAATGGATTCTGGCCCCTGGGATGACCTCTCATGCGGCGGTGTTCGAACGCTTTGCACAGGAAGGCTTTCGCGTAGGCCCACATAAAGCGTATCAAATCTCGCGAGATGCCTCACGCGCCCATGTAACCCTGATTTCCGAAATGGAGCCCGAATTTGTGCAGCGTCTCTTGCTTCATACGGCAGAGAATCTGCAAAGTGCTTTAGATGCAGTCGTGTTTCCTGGTGCGCGGGTTGGCGTAATGCCTGCCGCCAATGCGACTATCCCCGTGCTGAAGGCCGCAGACTAAAGTTTGTGTGACCTGCCCAAAGCAGGAGGGCATCAGCCGGGCTGCTGTTAGGGTAAAATGAGACCCACAACAATTAAAATCAGCTAGAAAGAAAACAGCATGCGTATTGCGATTATGGGCGTGGGCGGTGTGGGCGGCTATTTCGGTGGGCGCCTGACCCAAACCGAGCATGAGGTCTATTTCATCGCACGCGGCGCCCATCTGGCGGCAATCCAGGCGGAGGGCTTGCGCGTGACCAGCGACCGGGGTGACTTTGTGGCCAAACCGGCCCATGCGACAGACAACCCCGCCGAAATTGGCCCGGTGGATGCTGTGGTGTTGGCCACCAAAGCCTGGCAAGTCCTCGATGCGGCTGAGGCTATTCGCCCGCTAGTCGGCCCC
>DAOTVD010000230.1:0-3328 GCA_034437075.1 Anaerolineae bacterium | reverse complement strand
GATGGCGGCTTTAGCGCCCAATGTCCCGAAGGTGATGATGGCCGCGACCTTATCCGCGCCATATTTGCGCGTGCAATAGTCGATCATCTCTATGCGGCGATCTTCGGGATAGTCCAGGTCGAAGTCCGGCATAGACACGCGCCCAGGGTTCAAGAAACGCTCGAAGATGAGGCCATTCTCGATGGGGTCGAGGTTGGTAATCCCCAGCGTATAAGCCACCAGACTGCCCGCGCCCGAGCCGCGCACATTCCACCAGATGTCCTTATGCCGCGCGAACTCGCATAAATCCCACACGATCAGAAAATAGGTGTTGAAGCCCATTTCGTCGATGATGTGCAATTCATGGTCGAGCCGTTCGCGGTAGCGCGCATCGGTTTCGGCGGCGTCGCCATAGCGCCAGTACAGCCCTTTTTCGCACAGATAGCGCAGATAGTCGCGGGCGTCCGCGAAGCGCGGCGGCACGGGGAAGACGGGCAGATGATAGCCTTTGTGATCTAGGTCAACGTTGCAGCGCTCCATGATGGCCAGGCTATTGGTCAGGGCTTCGGGCACTTCGCTAAAGAGGTCCCACATTTCGGCCTGGCTGCGCAGATAATAGGTATCATCCGTCATGGCCATGCGGTTGGTTTCGTGCTTTAGGCTACCGGTCTGGATGCACAACAGCGTATCGTGCACATCCGTATCGGTGGGGCGGACGTAATGCACATCGTTGGTGGCCAGCAAGGGCACATTCGCATAGCGCGAGTTTTCCACCAGCCAACGATTGAGCACATCCAGTTCCGGGATTTCATGCGCTTGGAGTTCCAGGAAGAAGTTATCCGGCCCGAAGGTCTCTTGGTAGAGGCCCAGCAATTCCCGCGCGCGGTCTTCGTCGCCTTGTTCGACCATACGCGGGATTTCGGCGGCCAAGCAACCGCTCGTGGCAATGATGCCCTCGGAATATTCGGCCATCAGGTCATGGTCGATGCGCGGGCGGTAATAAAAGCCGCGCAATTGCGCCTCCGAGACTAGCTTAAGCAGGTTCTCGTAGCCTTTCATGTTTTCGGCCAGCAACAGCATATGATAGGGCTTTTTATCATACGCGGGGTCGCGGTCGTGCATGGTGCGGTTAGCCAGGTAGGCTTCCACCCCGATAATCGGCTTCACCTCCGCTTTTTGGCAAGCGCGGAAGAAATCGATGACGCCAAACATGGTGCCGTGGTCGGTAATGGCCAAACCCGGCATGCCCAACTCTTTCGCATAATCGACAACTTGGTCGATCCGTGCGAAGCCGTCTAGCAGTGAATATTCGGTATGTAAATGTAAATGAACAAAGGGATTTTCAGACATGATCAATTTATTTGTTTGGTTCAACGAATATCCGCATTATAGCACGGACGTGGCGCTGAGATAAGCGAAAGAGCGGCTCGACCGCGAAATTTTAAGCTTGGTTAGAAAATTACAACCCGGCCTTGATGGCTTGGGCCAACGCGGGGCTAATGCCGGGCACGGCGGTTAGGTCGTCCAGACTGGCGGCACGGATGGCGCTGATGTCGTTTTGAAAGGCTTTTAGCAAGGCTTTACGCTTGGCCGGGCCAATGCCGGGGATGGTTTCCAGTTGGCTAGCCAGGCCGCTTTTCTCGCGCTGTTTGCGGTTGGCGGTGATGGCGAATCGGTGCGCTTCGTCGCGGATGCGCTGCACCAGGTGCAAAGCCGGGCTATTGCGCGGGAGATAATACGACGCCTCGCGCTCGGGCACGAAGATTTCCTCTTGTTGTTTGGCCAGGCTGGCCACGGGCACATGCTCGCGCAATTGAAATTCATCCAGCACTTCCACCGCTATGCCGAGTTGGCCCTTGCCGCCGTCAATCAAGAGCAAGTCGGGCAAGAGACGCCAGGTGTCGTCCGCCTCTTTGGTGATGCCATCCGCTTGGGCGTCCTTCACGGCTTTGATGTATCGGTTAAAACGGCGGGTCAGGGCTTCGCGCATCGCGGCGAAGTCGTCCGGCGTGCCCGTGGGCACGTTGCGAATGTTAAAACGCCGATAATCACTTTTGCGAGGCACGCCCTGCACAAAAACCACCCGGCTAGCCACCGTGGCGGTGCCCTGCAAGGTGCTGATGTCGTAGCACTCGATGCGATTGGGCGGCTCGGGCAAGCCGAGCGTTTCTTGTAGTTCGCGCAGAGCGGTTTCTTGCTTATGTGTGTCGGCGGCCCATTGCGCTTGCAAGATGCTGAGTTGCTCGGCGGCGGTTTCGGTGGCGCGTTCTAGCAAGCGCCGTTTCTCGCCGCGTTGAGGCACCTTAAACGTTACGCGGCGGCCCTCGTGCGCGGCGTTCAACCAGTCCGCAATCACGGCGATGTCGTCCCCCGCATGGGGCAGGATGATCTCATGCGGCAGGTTGTTCAGGGGGCCTTCGGCGTAATATTGTTTCAGGAAGCTCTCGATAATAGCCGCGCTGCTCGTATGCTCGACATTTTCCAGCGGGAACGATTCGCTAGCGATCATGCGGCCTTTGCGGATGATGAACATTTGCACCAGAGCATCGCCATTAGCCTGCGCCAGCCCGATAACATCCATATGCGCATCCGCGCCCGCGACGAGATATTGGCGGGTCGTGGCCCGCCGCAACGCTTTGATTCGGTCGCGCAAAATGGCTGCTTTCTCGAAATTCAGGTTCGCCGAAGCGGTTTCCATTTCGGCGCTCAGTTGCGCGATCATCTCTTGCCCGTCACCCTGCAAAACACCCATCAGCCCGGCGATATTTTCGCGATAGCTTTCGCGGTCTTGCGCGCCGATGCACGGCCCACCACATAGCTTGATGTCGTAATACAAGCAGGCGCGTTCGTCGTTCCCGGTGATGTCGCGGTCGCAGGTCAGGTAAGGGAAGGCCCGGCGCAGCGCGTCCAGCGTTTCGCGGATGGCCCAAACCGAGGCATACGGCCCAAAATAGCGATGCCCCGCGCGGCGGTCAATCCGCCGCGTGAATTCCACTTTCGGAAAATCATCCTGCCAGCGAATGACAATATACGGGTAGCGCTTATCGTCCTTCCAGATGACGTTATAGCGCGGACGGTGGGCGTTGATGAGTTGCGCCTCCGTGTTGAGCGCGATCAATTCGTTTTCCATCAGCAGGATTTCGATATGCGTGATGTGCTCGCGCATTTGCAACACTTTGGGGTCGCGGTTGCTGGGCTGGAAATACGAACGTACGCGGCTACGCAGGTTTTTGGCCTTGCCTACGTAGATCACGCGCCCGCGTTCGTTCATCATCTGATAGACGCCCGTGCTAGTGGGCAGATTATCCAGAATATGTTGGATATTTTCGGGTACTTGATAGCTGCTCAT
>DAOTVD010000229.1:0-1939 GCA_034437075.1 Anaerolineae bacterium | reverse complement strand
GATGATGTCCGCGCCGAACAAACCATCCTAGCGGGGCCCAGCCAGCAAATCATCCTGCCCCTAGAACCACCGGGCACCCGCTGGCCCGTCAGTTTATGGACCCTATCGGCGACCGTGAATGGCCAACCATTGCCCGATGTTCAGTTTGCGGTGGTGGAAGCCCCCGCGTCCAACCAATCCCCCGTAACGACTGCCCAAGCCACGGAAGCGGTCGCTCAACCAAGCGACACACCAAGGCCCACCCCAACCGAAGTCTCTAGGGGGCCACGCCAAAGCGAAGAACCCACCTTAAGCCTGGTCTACGATGCGCAACGGCTCACCTTACAGAATATTTCGCCCAGCACGCAAAACGTCAACGACCTGCGTTTCGTGCAGACCCTGCCCAATGATGAACGCATCAGCTTTGACGCAACAGCCTGGGCGGTGGGGAACCCGGCGATCTTCACGCCCGGCAGTTGTTTTCAAGTGGGCCTAGACGCCTCCGCCGCGTCTGACCCCGCCGAGGATTGCCTGCGCCTGAGCGCGTGGCAAAGCGCAGACCTGGACGAGCAATTCTGGCTCATTAACGATAGCGAGGTGCGCACCTTCGCTGTATTGGCAGAGGATGACGTCCTCACCGAATGCGACATCGCCGCAGGGCTGTGTACGTTCAGTTTGCCCTAACACAGCCGCTCGCTTGTGCATTTCGCCTAGGGGCCGCATAATTTAAGCATCAATTAAAGGCCCGCTCGGCGAATATACCAAGGCGCGGGCTTGGCTCGTGGGTTATGCATCACGGAGATTGGCTGCCATGAGAGGTTGGCTGCTTTATCGCTACACATTGGATACCATCCCCGCTGATAAATATGAAATCCTGCGTCTGGTGGACGAAGCCCGACGCGAAGGCATCGCGCTTAGCGTCGTCACCCCCCAACAATTTGACCTCATCGTCACGCGCGACGACCGCAAAAGCGTGCGCCTGGATAACTGCACCACCCCCCTGCCGGATTTTCTGCTGCCGCGCTTGGGCTCCGGCACGACTTATTTCGCGCTGGCCGTCATCCGGCACTTAGAGCGGTTGGGCGTCCAGGTGATCAATTCATCCCACAGTATCGAAACCGTTAAAGACAAACTATTCACCCAGCAAATTTTGGCCGAAAGCAATTTGCCTTTTCCTAAGACCATGCTCGCTCAGCAACCCGTTGACCCCGACAAGGTCGGCAATCTGATCGGCTATCCGGTGGTGGTCAAAACGCTGACCGGCTCGTTAGGCACTGGCGTCTATTTATGCGAAACGCCCGAAAAACTGTGCGACCTGATGGATTTCATCGACGCCACCCAGGCCAACGCCAACATCATCCTGCAAGAGTACATCGCAGATAGCCACGGGCGCGACCTGCGCGTGCTGGTCATCGGTGGCGAAGCGGTCTCATGCGTGCAGCGCCAATCCACGGATGGCAGCTTTAAGGCGAACTTCTCGCGCGGCGGATTCCTGAGCGAATACACCATCTCTGCCGAACTGGGCGCCCTGGCCAGCGCAGCCGCGCGCGTGCTGAATCTGGATGTGGCCGGGGTTGATTTATTGTTCGCGGGCGACCATTTCATGATCTGCGAGGTCAATTCCTCCCCCGGCTTCGAAGGGATGGAACTGGTCACCGACCTGAACGTGCCGCGCGCCATGTACCAATACATCCGCGCGCGCCTGTCGGCCCATCCGCTGGGATTAAAATAATAGGGGCCCGCAGGCCCCTATCATCATGCAGCCATCAAGAGTAATTCATTTAGGCTTTTCCAAGTATTTAACTATGCCGCTTGCTTTTGTCGAAAAGGATACCGGCTTGATTTTACCCCCCTCTAGCTCCCCCCGAATTCGGGGGAGAACTTACTCGTGCGCATAATAGCCCCTCCCTGAATTCGGGGAGGGGCTGGGGAGGGGTAATTATTTTTCTGGAAAAGCCTT
>DAOTVD010000228.1:0-10925 GCA_034437075.1 Anaerolineae bacterium | reverse complement strand
GCTGTATGTCGAATTTAACGACGGGGGGCGCTTGTTCATTGGGGAAGGCGGCGGCCCGCTGAATGATGACCTAGAACGCTTGCAACTCGTTAACCCCAGCAACCAAAATGGGCGCGTTTTCCAGTTCAGCGAGAGCGAATTCATCGTGCAATGGCCGGGCGCAGGCGATATCACGATCAATGCCAATTCGTTGCAAAATATTAGCTGGGCGCCGGATAGTCCGCGTTTTGTGTATGCTACGCCAGACGGGCAATTGGTCGTCGGTAACGCGGCCACGGGCGAGCAAGAAACCATCGGCAGCAGCGCCAGCGCGCCGGTCTGGTCGTCGCCGGTGTACCGCGTGCAGCGTTAGCGCACCAAACCAACCCATTCGGCAAGCCTGCGCGTAACCGCTAAGATTATCTCGTGACCAGAATATGATTACAGGAGTGGAAACCATATGCCCCTTCGTCGATTGATGCCCGTGGTTGCCGCGCTCGCGGCCTTGGCGACCGCCTTGAGCGTCGCCGCCAACGATGCGCCGCCCCAAAACGCCGCGCCCGACCCCGCCTTGCAGCAACTCGCGCAGAACGTGACCGTGCCCGAGGGTTTCGAGATGACCATTTTTGCGGATAACGTCCCGAATGCGCGTAGCCTGGAATGGACACCCAATGGCACGCTCTTTGTGGGCTCGCGCGCGGCGGGCAATGTCTATGCCATTCGGGACGATGACAACAACGGTGCCGCTGATGGCGTATTGACCATTGATAGCGGGCTGTACCAGCCCAACGGCGTCGTCTTTCATAACGGCGCGCTGTATGTCTCCACGATTACGCAGATTTTGCGCTACGATGACATTGAGGCCAATTTGAACAATCCGCCGGAGCCCGTAGTTGTGTATAGTGGCTTGCCGGATGCCCACCACGGCTGGAAGTACCTGCGCCTTAGCCCGGATGAAGAGCGCCTGTTCTTCCAGATTGGCGCGCCCTGCAACGTCTGCGACCCCGACGACCCGCGCTTTTCCACCATTAGCAGCATCACGCTCGATGGCGCCGATTTTCAGATTTACGCCAGCGGCGTGCGCAATAGCGTCGGCTTCGACTTCCACCCCGAAACGGGCGAACTGTGGTTCACCGACAACGGGCGCGACTCCATGGGCGATAATATCCCGCCGGATGAACTGAACCACGCCCCGGAGCCCGGCCTACATTTCGGTTTCCCGTATTGCCACGGCGACACAGTGCTCGACCCCGGCTTTGGCTTCGAAGGCGCGTGCGAACAGTACGTCACGCCTGTGCAAAACCTGGGGCCGCATGTCGCCGCGCTGGGGATGCGCTTTTATGATGGCGAACAGTTCCCCGCCGAATATGAAAATCAGATTTTCATCGCTGAGCATGGTTCGTGGGATCGTAGCGAGCGCATCGGCTACCGGGTGACGCTCGTCCGCCTGGATGAAGACGGCACCGCGACGAGTTACGAAGATTTCGCGACCGGGTGGTTACAGCCAGATGGCAGTTTCTGGGGTCGCCCAGTAGACCTGGAACTGATGCCCGATGGCTCGATGCTCGTATCGGATGACCATCGGGGGACGATTTACCGCATTCGTTATGTGGGCGAGGGCTAAGGCTTTTCCAGAAAAATAATAGCCCCTCCCCATCCCCGAATTCAGGGAGGGGCTATTCTGCCCAAGCTAATCGGCGGACGGCTCGGCGTGGTGCGCGGCGTTGCGATGCGCCACGTACCAATCAATCGTCTGGCGCAACCCTTCTTCGAAGGGTGTTTTGGCTGTGAACCCAAACGCGGCTTGGGCTTTGCTGTGGTCGAGTTTACGGCGCGGTTGGCCATCCGGCTTGGTGCTATCCCAGATGACTTCGCCATCGTAGCCGACTAGCTTCACGATGAGTTCGAGCAAGTCTTTGATACTGATTTCGGTATCTGCGCCCAGGTTGATGGGCTCGACGCCAGTGTAACGCTCCGCTGCTAGGGCGATGGCCTCCGCCGCATCGGCCACATATAGGAATTCGCGGGTGGGCGCGCCCGTGCCCCAGGCCACCAGTTGACGGTCACCACGTTCTTTGGCTTCCAACGCTTTGCGGATTAGCGCCGGGATGACATGCGAGGTTTCCAGGTCGAAATTATCGCCGGGGCCGTAGAGATTGGTCGGTAAGAGATAGATCGAATCGAAGCCATATTGCGCTTTATAGGCTTGGCCTTGCACCAGCAACATTTTCTTGGCGAGGCCGTAAGGCGCGTTGGTTTCTTCTGGATAGCCGTTCCAGATGTCATCTTCGCGGAAGGGCGTCGGCGTGAATTTGGGATAGGCGCATACGGTGCCAATCGTAACGAATTTCTGCACATTGTGGCGCCAGGCTTCGTGCATCAATTGCACGCCCATCATCATATTCTCGTAGAAAAAATCGGCAGGCCGCGCCCGATTGGCGCCGATGCCGCCCACCACCGCCGCCAAATGGATGATGACATCTGGCTTGGCATCATTGAGCAAATCCAAAATGGCGGTATGCTGGCGCAGGTCGTAGTCATTGCTGCGCGGTACGAAGACAGCCGAAGCCCCCCGGTCTTGTAGCTGACGCACAACGAACTGGCCTAAAAATCCTGCGCCGCCAGTAACCGTCACGCGCTTGTCTTCCCAAAATGTGTGGCTATTGGCCCATTGCATCGGCATTTACTCCTTCAGTTCAGGCAGATATTGTGACACAGAATGCCCCCGCGTACAGGCTTAATCTGACCGCTAGGCAGGGCGATTGCATCAAAATGGGGCTTGGCAGAGATTTTGGGGCTTTGGATATAGGTCATACCGGGTTAATCACTGTAGGGGCGACGACTCAAGGGGGCCGGCGTAGCCGGCTGTAGCCAGCTTCGCTGGCCCCGTGTCGCGCCTCGCCCGAGAATTTATTTGTTGCGGGTCAGGCGGGCCTGACCCCTACGTATTGAACGCATTTTGACCTTATTTGATCCCTTGTGAACCAAAAATTTTGATGCGCTTGCCCTGATTGTTACGCTTGGCGGTCGCTCGCGATGAGCAAAATCCCAATCAGCACGATCCCAAACCCGAGCAAATGCACGGGTTCGAACGGCTCGCCCAGCAAGATATAAGACAACACCAGCGCGCTGACGGGCATCACACTCATGAAGCCCGCCGCTGTGCTGCCTGCCACCCGCCGCACGCCCGAATACCAGATGACCGTGCCCAGCGCGAGCGTGCCCGCGCCCCACCACAACAACGCCAACACGCTACGCACGGTTATGGCGTCCGTATCCAGGCGCGTGAGGTCGTATAGCATCAGCGGGCTGAACAGCACCAGCGCGGCGATACTGGTCGTGAACGAGATCAGCACCGGATTCAGGTCATCGCTGACCACGCCGCCCAGCAAGGTAAAGGTGGCCTCGCTGCACACCGCCAAGAAGATTAGCACGCTGCCAATGAGAAGCGTATCGCTAAAGGAAACGCCATCGGCGCGCGACAGTTGCAGCACCAGCACCCCGGCCACCGCGAGCCCAATCGCCACGATCTTGCGCCAGCTTAAGCGATTACCCAAGAACAACACGGCGGCCAGGGCCGTCACCGCCGGGGTCGTGGCCATGATAATGCTGCCGATGACGCCGCTAATGCGCTGCATCCCCAGCAACATGAATACGCTAAAGCCGAACATCCCCACCAGGGCGATGACTGCCAGCGCGCGCAAGTCGTGCCGCGCGAGATTCCGCAGGCGGTCGCGCTGGGGCCAAGCCGCCACCGATAGCAACAGCGCGGCGGTCAACATGCGCAATCCCGAGGCCAAAAACGGTGGGAAGGCATCCGTCACGATTTTGCTAACCGGCGTACCGCTGCCAAAAATCGTCATGCCGCCGAGCAAGAGCGCGTAGGTCGTCCAATGTTTGGGGAACATAGTGGTTACTCCATCATCATTTATGGAGCATTCTAAACGCTGCGCGGCCATCTGACGTCCGCTGAAAGACCCATATCCGGCCCTGCGGGCATCCAGCGGGTATGGACTGCGCTTAGGCCTCATCCATGGCATGGATAGCCCACAGCCGCAGCCCGACGAAAATGCTGAAGCCTGCAAACATCCCGCAGCCGCCCAAACCCCAGGTGGAAACCTCCGGCGCGAGGATGGCCAGGGCCAACATCGTCCCCACCGCTACGGTGACCACGGCGAAGCCCAGCACATAGCTCAGGCCGACCAGCCAAGCCCGTCGCCCGGTCAGGTTAACGGGTTGGCTGCCAAACAGCCCGATCTGCGCGGTGCCGTCATATTGCCGGGTTTGCATGATCTGCCAGCCATGCCACACATAGCCGCTAAGGGCAAAAATCACCATGCCTAGCATACTAAACAAGCACAGATAATCTAGCGCGGTCATACGTTCAGGTGCATATCGCCAAAGAAGATGATGCGTAAGTCGCGCCCCAGAGTCAGCACGCCGATGATAAACGCGAAAAATTCCAAGCGGCCTAGCAACATCCCGACATTTAGCGTCCACAGCACTGACGCGGGTGCCTCGGGGTTGGTGATGCCGCTCGTCAGGCCCGCTGTGCCGAGCGCGCTCGAAAATTCGAACAGGCTGCGTTCCAGGCCGTGGCCATGCGCGGCGATAATGCCCCCGCCGACCAACCAGGTCACCAGATACAGAAAGATGAACACGCCCGTCAAGCGCACGCGCCGGTCGGTCAGAAAGATTTTATGATCCCCGCGCCAGATGTGCGGCTCGTTGACGGCATGCGGCGGCAAAAACGCGCGTTGTAACTCCCACACGACCGCGCGCAACAGAAACAACACGCGAAACTGCTTGATACCCCCCGCCGTCGAGCCGATCCCGCCGCCGATAATCATACAGACGGTCAGCGCTAGCCAGCCCACCGCCGTCCACCCGACATACGTTGTGGAGGTAAAGCCCGCCGTGGTTAAGGCCGACGCAACCTCGAAGACGGCCACGCGAATTTGTTTATCTAGCGCGTCGTAAGTCTCTAAGGCCGTACCCAAAAACACGACCAAGGCGAACAGCGGCAACAACGCGGCGAAAAACTGGATTTCGCCATTCATGACAAACGACCGCACGCGCCGCCGCAAGAGCAAATAGATGGCCAAAAAGTTAATGCTGCCCAAAATCATGAGCAGAATAGAGACGATTTCAATGGCGGCGCTGTCGTAAAACGCGATGGATTCGTTGCGCGTAGAAAATCCGCCCGTCGCCACGGCGGTTAGGGCATGGTTGAACGCATCGAAAGCGTTCATGCCCACCAGCAGATAGGCAACGATGCCCAGTACCGCATAGCCCGCGTAGATGCGCATCACCAACATGGCCGAGTCGCGCACGTTGGGCGCCAATTGTTCATCGCGGCCTTCGGCGGTGCTCAGGCCCACGCCCGTGGGGCCTTGGATCGCGCTGAGGACGATAATCGCGAAGCCCGCCCCGCCGACG
Source organism: Anaerolineae bacterium (assembly GCA_034437075.1). GTDB lineage: Bacteria > Chloroflexota > Anaerolineae > Aggregatilineales > J027 > DAOTVD01. The sequence goes on along the minus strand of DAOTVD010000228.1, from coordinate 5,507 downwards.
TACTGCGTAATGCTGCGATACACCAGCACCACCCGCGAGACCTCCTCCGTGTTGACCACGGTTAGGCCCGTGCTCGTCCAGGCGCTGGTGGATTCAAAAAACGCTTGGGTAGGGCTTAGGCCCGCTGCGAGCATAAAGGGCACTGCGCCCGCCACGATAGAAATACCCCAGGCGAGCACGATAATCACCATGCCTTCTTGCAACGTCAGGCTTGCGGGGGGGCCTTTGTCCGGGCGCCAGCGCCATAGCACATAGCCCGTGCCTATCATCGCGCCGCCCGCCAGCATAAAACCCGGTGCCTGATGCAACTCGGAAGGGTAAAACAAAAGCGCGACCAGCGGCAGCAAAATACTGCCGCCGATCAACATCAGCACGCCGCCTGTGTACGAGAGCAACGTGCGGTAACGCGCTTTGAGGTATTGCTGGTAGCGACTTTCGCTATGTTTTTTGGGTAATTTACTCACCCGTGAGGACCTTCACATCTTCGTCTAGGCGATCTGGATGGCTGCTGATAACCAGCAGATGGTCGTCCAATTGCAATTTATGAAAGCCACGCGGCACGATGACATGCCCCTGCCGGATGATGCTGCCGATGAGCGTGCCCTCGGGTAGTTCGAGCTCCGAAAGGGTTTTGCCCAGGGCGGGCGAATTGCGATCCAGATACACATCCGCGATGGAGATTTTGCCCTCGGCGGCGGGCATCAGATTCGTGATTTTGTCCGCCATGGTTTGCTGCTCGATGAGCGAGCCAATAATCCGCGAGGGCGAAATGGCCACCTGAATGCCCAAGTTGCGGAAAATGGCCTCGTTTTCGGGGTCGTTGCACAGCGCCAGGGTGCGCGGCACGCCAAAAATCCGCTGGGCCAACTGGCAAGTGATGAGGTTGTCCTGGTCGGCGGTGGTTAACCCCAAGATCATATCCGTGCGACGCGCGCCAGCTTCTTCTAACACGGGGATGCGGCTGGCGCTGCCCAAGACGACGGTCGCCTTGGTCTTGTGGGCCAATTCGCGGCATTTGTCCGGGTTTTTGTCGATGATGGTCACATGATGGCCCTTGGCGATAAGTTGGCGCGAGACGTAATACACGATGCGCGTCCCCCCCACCAGGATAAACCTCAGCATATTTTGCCTCCCCCGGAGGCCAGGTCGCCACATGTCGCGATAAACGCCTCGGCGGAGAGCTCCACAGGGCTGATGGTCTCAATCCCGAACTCGGCATAAATATTCTCGCGTTGGGGGTCAAACACCCGCGCGACGACCTTTGGCACGTCGTAGATACTCTTGGCAATCTGGGCCACCATCAAGTTAACGTTATCCAGCGAAGTAGTGGCGAACAGGTAATCTGCATCTTCGCTATTGGCTTCGCGCAACACGGCGGGTTCTACCGCGTCGCCCAGGCTGGTGAAGCCGCTGAATTCATTAGAGAGTTTTTCGAAAGCGTTCGCCTGGTTGTCGATGGCAACCACGCGATGCCCGTATCCGCTCAGGTAACTGGCCAGGATGCCGCCCAGGCGGCCACATCCCACGACGATAATATAAAACGAATGCGCCATGATCTGATTGATCTCTCATGGATAGGTTGGCAAATACGCTCGTATTGTACAGGCCCAGGCGCATTCCGCAAAGATGGGGCGCGGCGTTACAACGTCAGTGCCAGCCCTTCGTTGGCGATGAACAATTCCAATTGGCTGTAACGGCGCTGCAAGGAGTCTTCCAACTGCGCAAGATGATCATCCGTGGCCTGGGGATGGTGATGGGTGAGCACCAGCGCGCGCGCGCCCGCGCTGTGGGCCAGTTCCAGCGCATCATCGTAGGTGCAATAGTGGCGTTTTTCGAAGCTGGGGTCAAAAGCGCCGATCACCAGCACATCGACATTTTCGGCCAGGGCCAGCGCATTGGGCACCAGTTTGCCGTTGATGTCGCGCAAGCGCCCATCGGAGATATACGCCAAGCTGCCGTCCGCCTGGCTGATGCGATAGCCCCAGCTATCGGCATCGCTTTTATGGCGGAAGGGCAAGGCCATCACGCTATAGCCTTCGATGGTGCGTGTACTGGGCGAAATCTCCTCGAAGGCCACATCCGCCATGAGGTTGGAGCGCCCGTACACGGGCGAAAAGCTGGGTGCCATGATGAGATCAAAAATGCTTTCGAGCGCAATGTTGCGCGTGCTCGGCCCCAAGATGCGCGTTTGGCAAGCGGGCGAAAACGCGAACGGCGTAAATTGAAAACCGATGATATTGTATAGGCTCAGATGGCTGAGCAGCACGGTGGCGCGGTGGTGTTGGGTGAAATCCAGGCTCGCGCCAAAACGCGCCAGCCCTGTCCCGGCTTCTAACACGAGGAAATGCTCGGGGGCGGCGGCATGCTTCACAATAATGCTGCCGGTATTGCCGCCAAACTCCAAATAATCTGCCCCCGGGACGGCCATCGAACCGCGTACGCCCCAAAATTCAATCTTCATGGCGCAACCCATTCCCCCCCAGGCGCATACCCGCGTAAGCCGCCGCGAGGTAAAAATCTGGGTGCGCGGCGCGTTGTTCGGCCAGCAAGGCGTCAATCTGCTCGTCGGTGCGCGTGGGGTTATGATGAAAAAAGATCAACTCGCCCACCTCCGCCGCGCGGGCCATCGCCACGGCCTGGGGCATGGTGCTATGCCCCCAATGCGGTAATGCTTCATATTCCGCTGGCGTGAGCGCGGCATCATAAATCAGCCAATCGGCGCTTTCGGTCAGGGCCAGAATGGCCTCGTACCGGGTTTCAAGCTGGGCTCGTTCGTTAGGCGTGAGCGGCGTCTCTTTGAAGACGATGTCATCCTCAAACAGGTAACGATCAAAGGGTGCCGTATCTGGGATGAAGGCCAGGGCTTGCGCGCCATGTTGCACCCGGTACCCCAGGGCGCGGTAAGGATGATTCGCCAGCGCACAGGTCACGTATAGATCGTTCGTTAATGCAACCACCGCGCCGGGCGATAGTTCGTGAAACTGAAAGTTTACGACCATATCGTTCCATTCGCGGCCTACCAAGGGGCGGCTCATCGATTGCTGCAAGGCCGCATAAAAACGGTCGTGCGAGCGCTCTAGGCTATAGATGTGCAGGGTAATATCTGGGCGTTGCAAAGCCGGGAATAGCGGAAACCCGATGATGTGATCCCAATGTAGATGCGTAATGAACATATGCACCGCGCCGACACCATCCGGTAAACCATGCACATGCCGAATCCCCGTGCCCGCGTCCAAGAGGATAAATTGGCCGTCGGCCTGTATCTGCACACAGGTCGTATCGCCGCCATAGCGCAAAACGTCCGAACTGGCTACCGGGTACGATCCCCGGCACCCCAGAATGCTGACTTCCATAAACTCACTTTCGTACCGAAACGCGATTCTTACATCCCATATCTTTGCAAGCCTACCATAATCCGGCCTGTTAAGCGTAATCCAGGCTGTTAGAAAACACAAACTTAGGCCATCGGCACGCCGGGCGATTGCCGCAAATGGGGATGGGCGCGCGGATGATCGTGCCGCATCGGGCGGCTAGCTTCGGCGCGGACGAAAGAAAAATTGCGTTTCGCGCTGCAAGATGATGACTTGCACCAGGAAAAAGCCAAGCGGCACAAGCCCCACCAAACACGCGGCCCCTAAGGCACCCAGCGCCCACAGCAAGCCCGTGAGCACCATACAGGGCGCGGTCAGCATGACCGCGCCCACCAGCAAGCGCTGCCCCACATTCTGAAAAGCGAGAGTCGTGCCACCGCCACTGAAGCCGGACATCAGGCCCAGGATAAACATCACGGGCATCAGCAGCAGATTGCCCAGCAGCGAAAGCGCAAGTAGTATTCCTAACATCGGCCCGCCTCGCGTCAGAGGGTTTCGCGCCAGGCGCGTTTTTTGTGCACCGCGTCCGCATACAACGCGATGTATTGCTCGGCGCTTTGGTTCCAACTCCAGTCATGGCCCATCGCGCGGGCCTGCATCCGCGCCCAGGCTTCCGGCTTGCTGTGGTAGGTATCCAGCGCCCATAACAGCGTGTTATACACGGCATCCGGTTGTTCGAATAGGAATTTGAAGCCCGTGCCTTCGTCACCGTCTAAGTTATCGAAATTCGTGACCGTATCGGCCAGGCCGCCCGTCTCGCGCACCAGGGGCAAGGCGCCGTACTGCATCGCGAACATCTGCGCCAGGCCGCAGGGCTCATACCGCGACGGCACCAGGATAAGATCGGCGGCGGCATAAATTTGCTGGGCCAGGGCCGGATTATAGCCCAAATGCGTGCGCGCTTTGGCGGGATGCGCCAAACCCAGCCAGCCGAACTCGCTTTCCAGTTCGCCCGCGCCCACGCCGATAAACTGCACATCTTGCTCGGTAAGCAAGCGATGCAGGGCCGGCAGGGCGAAATCGAAGCCTTTTTGGGGCGTCACGCGGCTGACCACGCCGATGAGCGGCACGCGCGGCTCGGTGGGCAAGCCATGCGCGGCTTGCAAGGCGGCTTTGTTGGCTGCGCGGCCCTCGTGGAAGGTTTCTAGGGTATATTTGCGCGTCAAATGCGGATCGGTAGCAGGGTTATGGCGCACCACATCCAGGCCATTCAGGATGCCGACAAAATCCTGGTTTCGCGCCCAGATGACGCCCTCTAGCCCTTCCCCAAAACGCGGATAGTGCAGTTCGATAGCATGGCGCGGGCTGACGGTGGTGACTTTTTCGGCATAGGCAATACCAATAGCCAGCAAATTATCTTTCCGATCTTGGTAGGGCAACGCGGGGTGGTCGCGGTTGGGGATGCCTTCTTCCCACAACCAACCGCCCGCGTAGGGGCCTTGAAAGCCCATGTTGTGGATGGTCATCACGCTGGCGACATCCTGCCAACCGGGGTTAAAGCGCGCCTCGTGCAGCAAAAAGGGCACCAGCCCGGTATGCCAATCGTGCACGTGCAAGACATCCGGCCACCAGCCTTCGCGCTGCACCAATTCCCAGATGAAGCTCATCACCATTTGGCTAAAGTAGATAAAGCGCGGCGTGTCCCAATCCCAAACGGTGTAGATTTTGCCGTCATCCACGAAATAGGGCCAGCTTCGCAGCAGGTACACCGGCACACCATCGGCCTCGATGTAATGCACGCTGACATCGCCATCGCCCGAGCGGCGCGGCACGCTGTAGTTATAGCGGTAGTCGTCGCTGGGGATCATGCTATAGTGCGGGATCACGACGCGGACATCCAGGCCACGCGCGCGCAAGGCCTTGGGCAAACTGCCGATCACATCCCCTAATCCACCGGTTTTCACATAGGGGGCCATTTCGGACGCGACAAATAGAATCTGCATGGGTTGTACTCCTGTCTGTGCTATGCACGATTCTGAGCCAGGGCGGGGCCGCTGTCAAGCGAGGAGCCAAGGCTGGTCTGCGGCTTGTTTCACTCGGCGGAAATGACTATCATCAAGGGCAGGTTCAGCTTGAGAAGACCCGACTTATGGAAACACTTATTCTGATTATGGTGGCGCTGGTCGTGGGCATGGT
>DAOTVD010000227.1:0-5131 GCA_034437075.1 Anaerolineae bacterium | reverse complement strand
GCGTCCGCGAGTTTGCGGCGGTTGGCTTCCCATAAATCGAGGTATGCGCTGCCGTCTGTGGCGCGCTGAATGAGCCCGTCGGTACTGCCGAAGCTCTCGCGCACCTGGGCCACCACTTCTTCCCCAACCTGGTAATCGTCTGGGCCGATGCTGGGGCCAATGCCCACCTGAATATCGGCGGGTTGGCTACCGAACGCGCTTTGCATCGTCTCAATAACGCTGGTTTGCGCGCCATTCAGCGTGCCGCGCCAGCCCGCGTGGGCAATGCCGATGACATGTTGCACGGGGTCGAAAAACAAGAGCGGCACGCAATCGGCGAAGCGCATCATCAGCGGCACGCCGGGCTGGTTCGTGACCATGCCATCGGCGCGGTTGATCCATTTGCGGTTGGGCGTGGGGCCGTTGGCGATGACTGTATCTGCGCCATGGACTTGCCACACCGTACAGGCACGCGCGGCATCTAACCCCAGGCTGGCATAGGCGCGGCGGTGATTTTCGGCCACGGCATCGGGCACATCGCCCACGGTGCCACCCAAATTCAGCCCGGTGTAGGGTGCCTGGCTGATGCCGCCTTGGCGCGAAAATACACCATGCGTCAAGGGCGTGGCGGCCCACATATCAAATTGATAAATGCCGATAGTGTTGGTTTCAATCCGTAGCACAAAAGCCTCCTCGATTGTCGCATTATTATAACATAATGCACGCGCCTGCCATGTGCACAACGAGAAAGATCATCGCGCTTCTAACAGGTTTCTGAGGCGAGAATTACAAACGCCAACCCGTTGGTTGGCGCTGTGGTGTGTCGGGGCGCGCGGACTCGAACCGCGGACCTCTGCGTCCCAAACGCAGCGCGCTAGCCATCTGCGCCACACCCCGGTACACACAGTATAATGCTTGCGCGCGGTGAAATCTACCCTGGAATGCCCGCGCTGGGAAATCGCTATGAAAAGCCTGCCCCGCTTGCTATGATAGGGCCGTCTATTGACCAATGAGGGAGTAGTCCTATGAGCGCAAAAAACCCCATCACCGTTGCCCATGGCGATGGTATCGGGCCGGAAATCATGAACGCCACCCTGTCCATTCTGGAAGCCGCCGGGGCTGGGCTAGATATTGAAACCATCGAAGTCGGCGAGCGGGTCTATAAAGCGGGTTATACGGCGGGGATCGGCCCCGAAGCCTGGGATTCCATCCGGCGTACTAAAACGCTACTCAAAGCACCGATCACCACCCCCCAGGGCGGCGGCTACAAAAGCCTGAACGTGACCATCCGCAAGACCTTGAGCCTGTTTGCCAATGTGCGGCCCTCGGCGTCCTATTCGCCGTTTATCAACACCAAACATCCGCTGATGGATGTGGTAATCATCCGCGAGAACGAAGAAGGGCTTTACGCGGGCATCGAGCATCGGCAGACGGATGAGGTCTACCAAACGCTGAAGCTCATCTCGCGCCCTGGCTCCGAGCGCATCATCCGCTATGCGTTTGAATATGCGCGCCGCAACAACCGGCATAAAGTCTCGTGCTTCTCCAAAGACAATATCATGAAGCTGACCGATGGCATTTTTCACCAGGTCTTCAACGAAATTGCTGCCGAATACCCCGATATTGAAAACGAACATTACATCATCGACATTGGCACGGCGCGGGTGGCCGACCATCCCGAACAGTTCGACGTCATCGTGCTGGGGAATCTGTATGGCGACATCCTCTCGGATGTGACAAGTCAGCTAACAGGCTCGGTGGGGCTGGGCGCGTCCGCCAATATTGGCGAAGACATCGCGATGTTCGAAGCCATTCACGGCTCCGCGCCAGACATCGTCGGGCAAGACATCGCCAACCCGTCCGGGTTGTTGTTGGCGGCGGTAATGATGCTCAATCACCTGGGTCAGATGGAAATTGCCGAGCGTATTCATAATGCCTGGTTGCGCACGATTGAAGACGGCGTCCACACCGCCGATATTTTCAACCGCAACACCACCCAGCGCCCCGTGGGCACCAAAGCCTTTAGTGAGGCGGTTATCGCGCGGCTGGGCAAGTACCCGAATCGCCTGCCCAAAGTGAGTTATGGCCAGCAATCCAGCCGCATGAAGCATATTCAGTTCGTGCGCCCCACGCCCCAAAAAAACAAGCAGCTTGTGGGGGTGGATATGTTCCTGGATTGGGATGAGGCCGACCGTGATCCGAATGTGTTGGGCGAGCGGCTGTGTGAGCAAACCAACGGCGAGGGCCTAGAACTGACCATGATCACGAATCGCGGGCTGAAGGTCTGGCCGGAGGGGTTACCCGAGACCTTCTGCACCGATCATTGGCGTTGCCGGTATACTGCCCCCGGCGGCAGCGGCATTACCCACGAGCAAATCGTGAAGCTGTTAGCCCGTACCGCCCAAGCCGGGCTAGATTTCATCAAAACCGAAGGGCTCTATACCTTTGATGGCGAACCGGGCTACTCGTTGGGGCAAGGCGAGTAAGCAAGCGATTTATGGCGCTTTGGGGGTGCGACCATTACCCCCGAAGCGCGTCTCCTGAAAGCGTTGCTCCGAAAGTGCGATAACGTGCGAGACCACAGGCGCCACGGCCACCGCGAACAACCCCAGGGCGATAGCGCGCGGGGCCATGCTTGGTTCTAAAAACGAGACGCCCACCAGCAACCCGAAAAAGCCCAGCGTTGCCACCTTGCCAGAGGCATGTAAGCGGGTGTAAGCATCCGGCAGGCGCAAGACGCCCAACACGGCAATGAAATTAAAGAATACGCCAAACAGGATAAACACCGCGCCAACCATTTCTAAATCCATGGAATCCATCCTTTGCTAAAATACGCGGCCTTCGGCCACATAGCGCGCGAGCGCAACCGTGCTGATGAACGCCAGCGCCGCTAGCGCGATACCCAGATCAATCAGAAAGGTGACGCCGTTGAGCACGCCTAGCAAAACAATCGTGCCCGTCAGCAGCGTCGTGATGAGGTCCAGCGCCAGAATCCGGTCGGCGATGCTCGGCCCCTTGATGAAGCGATAACACGTCGCGATGATGAGCACCACGCTGGTCACCAACGCAAAATTCACGATCATTTCGACGATATTATTCTCCATGGCCCATGATCCTCCTAAACGTCTTTAAGCGCGCCGCCTGTTCGGCATCGGCCCGCTGGCGCGAGTCGTTCACATTCAGACAATGCACATACATGACGGTTTCGTCGTCGTCCTGGCTGAAATCCACGACCATTTCGCCGGGTGTGATGGTGATGGAATGGGCGCTAAGCGCAGAAATCACCTGATTATTGGTTTTGTCCTGGGTTTTGACCGTGATGATCCCCGACTGAATCGGCATTTTGGGGCTGAGGATGATGCGCGCGACGCCCAGGCCCGAGATGAAAATATCCCAGGCTAAGCGCGCTACATACAGCAAGCTCCAAAAGACCTGGCCCGGGAGCTTGGCCAGCTTGAGTTCTGCTTCTTCGCGCTTGGTCAATAGCATAATCGCGAAGCCCACGATATACCCCAAGGCCAAAGCCTGTAATGAGTAAGTATCCGTTAGCACCATCCACAAAATCGCCAGCGGAATAGCGCGCAAACCCACTTGGATGAGGTCTTTCATCGCTCGGCCTCCAGATTGATGGCATCCGGGTTATCCATAAAGATCCCCACGGCGTCGATATAAATCTGCGGGTTGTTGATTTCTTCCACCGTTTGGTTGGCGAAATCATACAGCGGGCTAGCGTACACCCCCAGGAATAAGCAAATGCTGATGAGCAAGGCCGGCGCAATGTAGCCATCGCCCGCGCCGTCGGGTTTGGGTTCGGCGGTGGTGTCGCCCGGCACTTGTTGAAAGATCAACTGCCAGGTTTTGGTCATATATACTAGGGTGATGGCCCCGGCAGCTACCGCAAGCCCCACGACGACCCAATCTTCCGCGTCGATACCGCCGCGCACCAGCGCCAATTTGCTAATGAAGCCGTTCATCGGCGGTAATCCGGCCAGGGCCATCCCACCCAGAAAGTACAATAGGCCGATTACCCAAGGCACATGCTTACCGAAGCCGCCGATGTCCGCGAAGCGCGCCGTTTTGGTCTTCGTGCGGCTAGAGACCACGCCCATCAGCATCAGCAACGACGACTTGATGAAGGCATGGTTGAAGGCATAAACCAGCGCGCCGAGCAACGCCAGCGGCGTCCCCCAGCCGATACCCAGCAGGATGAAGCCAATCTGCCCGAAGGTCGAGTAAGCCAACATACGCTTGCCGTCGTAGGTGCGCAAGGCGCCCAGGCTGCCGAAAAAGATGCTGATGAGGCCCAGAATCAGCAGCCAGTCGCGAATAATGTCGGCTTCATCCACAAAGAGCAGCGTAATCATGCGGATGATGCCATACACCCCGATCTTGACGACCACGGACGACAGCACCGAATGCACAGGCGTCGGCGCGGTAGTGTGGAAATCCGGCTGCCAAAAGTGAAATGGAAAGACCGCACTTTTGAGCAAAAACGCACATAGCAGCATGATGGCGGAGGCTTGAGCCAGCAAGGGCCGCTCGCCTTGGCCGAGTTCTTGCGCGAGTTGGGCCATGTTTAACGTGCCGAAGGTCGCATAAATGGCTGCGATACCCAACAGCAAGAATAGCGTCCCCATAGAACTGATGAAGATATATTTGATGGCTGCTTCCAGGCCGAGTTTGTTATCCGAGATGGCCACCAGAGACACCGAACTGAGCACCATGAGTTCCATAAAGACGAACAGCGTGAAGATGTCGCCCGTTAGAAAGGCGCCCAGCAAACCCGCTTCCATGCCCAGGAACAAGGCGGTAAAAGCCGGATGCGAGACACATTTATCATTGCAGTTGACCGCGTAGAGCAGGCCGCTAAACATCACGGTGCTAGACATCACCACAAAGAAAATCGAGAGCGTATCCGCCACCAAGACAATGCCATAAGGCGGCGTCCAGTTGCCCAGGCGATACGTTTGCGGCCCCATGTCTAGCACATCCGCCAATAGCAGGATGCTACACACCCACGCTGCGAAGCTCGCGAGGGCGCCAATCCAGCGCTGTTGGCGATTATCATCCACCACCAGCGATAAAAACGCGCCCGCCAGCGGCAGAAAAATCGTCCCGATGATAAACAGGTTGTTTTCCATCTAGCCCTCTG
>DAOTVD010000226.1:0-22545 GCA_034437075.1 Anaerolineae bacterium | reverse complement strand
CAATGCATCACACGATCTGTTCGCGCTGAGCCAAGCGGTTCAGCAACGTGTGCGGCGTACCCTGGAAGATTATGTAGGGTTGAGCGTCAAAGCCGTCAATATTACGATTGAAGATGTGGTTTTCGGAGCCGAAGTCCCATGATTGATGTCCGCCGCTTGGTGCGTGGGATGAGCCTGCAAGCCCTATATGAGATCGACCTGGCCCGCCATTCACCAGACGATGTCTTGCACTTCGCCAGTGCTCTCGATATTCGCCAACCCGATGTGCGTCTATTAGGCTATTTGGCTTTGCGTGCCCGGCACCAACTCACTATTCCGCATGGCGCACCTCAGGATATGTTCGTCGCGCTAAACATGCCCCCCGAAACACGCGACAGGGTGCATCAGGTCATTATCGACATGTTCACCCAAGATATGTTAGAAGACGACATCACCGACGAACATATCGCCGAACTCATCCGCCAAGAAATGGTGCCCGAAATCAACGCCGATGACTTGCGTTTCGAAACCGATGAGGACCTCTTGCCGCTAGAGCGCCAGCACATGGTGCACGCCCTGGTAAATGGGGTCATCAAACACCGCCAAATGCTTGATGACATCCTCCAGCGGCACGCCCCCGATTGGCCAATCCAGCAAGTAGCCATCATCGACCGCAATATTCTGCGCTTGGCGCTTTATGAATTCGGCATCGCGCAAGAAGCCCCCTGGCGTGTGGCTATTTATGAAGGGGTCGAACTGGCCAAATTGTTTGGCGCAGAAGGGTCGGCGGCTTTCGTGAATGGCGTATTAGGGACATTAATGGAACAGTATGACGAAATCAAAGCCGAGTTGGGCACCTACCTTAAAGCCTACGAATAGCGACCCGCCCCAAACGAGCGCACCACCACTGCGGCCTAGCCGCTTCACCCAGGACGGCTCTGGCGCGCAGATGGGCCTGCTGGAGCATGTCGAGGAACTGCGCGCGCGGCTGTTTCGCGTGATTATCGTCCTCGTGTTAGTGCTGCTCGCGAGTACGGTCATCATCGAGCCGCTCTTGCAATATCTGATCGTCCCGTGTGAATGCGAACTGGTTTTGCTGCGCCCTACCGATAGTGTGGTGATGTATTTTCGCGTCGCGCTGATGGTGGCGGGTATCGTGACCATGCCGTATGCGACCTATCAACTGATGATGTTCATCATGCCCGGCCTAACGAACAAAGAGCGGCGCATCGTCTTAACCGCGTTGCCGGCCATCACCCTCTTGTTTTTGATTGGCGTGGCGTTCGCGTGGTTCGTGTTGGTGCCGACGGCTATTCCGTTCTTGCGCGACTTTATGGGCTCGGTCTTCGAGCCCCAATGGACGGCCCCCGAATATATCGCCTTTCTGACCGCGTTATTATTCTGGATGGGCGTTTCATTCGAGATGCCGGTCGTGTTTTTCGTTTTGGCGCGCATCGGGCTTATCGGCCCTGGTTTGCTCATCCAGAATTGGCGCTTGGCCGTGGTCATCATGACCATTGTGGCCGCGCTGATTACCCCCACGGTTGATCCATTTAATATGCTGTTGGTGGTAGCGCCTTTGCTGGTGCTGTATGCGCTCAGTATCGTCCTGACGGCTGTGGCCTATCGCCGCCGCACGGCAGACCCCGAGACCCCCTAATGGCTCTGGGTCGCCTGTGGGCCTGGTATACGCGCATCGGCCCCCCCGTGGATTTTCATACGACGCTCTCGGTGCCAGAGTGCCAGGCCCGCCTGAAGGCCGAAACCGTCCCTTGGGAGAATCGCATCCCCGTAGGCGCCAAGCCCTATCGCTTACGGCTGGCGGGCGGGTTTTTTTGGCTGCGGAATCGGCGTGTGCCCACCGAACGCCCTTTTCAAGGGCGGCTTGTGCCGCGTGATGACGGCGGTACGCAGGTCACCGGGCAGGTCATCAATAATCCCTCATTTTTAGGATTCATCTTATTCTTGCTGGTGGCCGCGCCGCTAATGGGTGGTGCCTTTTACGGCACCGGGGGCGCCATCACCGGGCTGGTGATTACGTTGTTTTTGTTCGCTGGTGCGCTCTATAGCCGCTATGTGGAAGAAACGTCCCCCAGCACGCAACGTTTACACCTGTGGTTACAACAAACCCTAAAGCGCTGAGGGCTTGTCCTTCGGCGGCGTATCCTCATCAGCATCGGATGGGGTCTCGTCGTTCTCGTCTACGGGTTCGCCCTCGACAATCTCTAAGTCATCATCCGCTTGGTCTGTTTGCGTAGCGGCTTGCAAAGGCGTCGCCTCGTGGGCTTCGGGCATGGGCAGGGTCGTCGCAGCCAGAGTTTGCACAGAGGCTTCGTGCTGGGTCATGCTCAGTTTGCCATCAATGAACGCGCCCTCTTCGGTGGTGATGGCCGAAGCGCTGATATTGCCCCAGACGCGCGCGCTACGCAAAATCTGCACCTTTTTGCCGCTGATATCGCCCCGCACAGCGCCCGCCACAGACACATTCTTAGCGTGGATGTCCGCGCTGACTTTGCCCGTTTCACCCACCAAGACATTGCCTTCGATCTCTAACGTGCCCTCGAATGTGCCATCAATCCGCACATCGGCTTGGGTGCGCAATTCGCCATGAAGGGTCGTATTCGCCCCGATGACGGTTTCGAAGCCGACAGTTTTGCGCGCCATCATCGGCGCTTTGGGCGCACTCCCGCCGGGTTGGCCCGTTTCATCGGCTTGCATGACCGAAAGCGCCGTCTTTTGTGCTCGTTTACCACCAAATAAAGTCATGATTGCCCATCCTTTGATCTATTTTCGGGTGAGTCTGGTCTGCTGTACGAGGACGATTATGGCATACTATAGCCTCTGCGCACAGCGGTCGTACTAGGCTTGACATCATCCCCCCCTATGCTACAATCCGTCACCGGATCAATATCCTAAAACCACATATCCTGACTGAACGTGTGTTGCCCACCATGGGTTGTCGTTCGGGGGGATGGATATGAACGCTAAAACACAATCGACAGGAACAATCATATGCCAACCAATGTCAGTATGAAACACTTGCTGGAATCCGGTGTGCACTTCGGCCACCGAGCACGCAAGTGGGACCCCAAAATGGACCCCTTCATCTTCACCGAGCGGAATGGGGTACATATTATCGACCTGCAACAAACCTTGGCCAACTTGCATGTCATCCATGATACTGTGCGCGACCAAGTCATGCGCGGGGGGACGATCCTCTTCGTGGGCACCAAACGCCAAGCGATGGAAACCGTGGAGGCCGAAGCGTTACGCTGCGGCATGCCCTACGTGAACCAGCGCTGGCTAGGTGGCACGCTCACCAACTGGAAGACAATTCGCCAACGCATTGAGGCGCTCAAGAGCCTGGAACGCGACCGCGAAGACGGCATTTTCGACCGCCTGACCAAAAAAGAACGCCTGATGAAACAGCGCGAGATCGACCGCTTGCTGGTGCGCCTGGGCGGCATCCGCAATATGGATCGTTTGCCATCGATGCTGTTCATCGTAGATGTTTTGCGCGAACATACCGCCGTGCGCGAGGCCAACTCGCTACGCATTCCCATCATTGCCCTGGTGGATACCAACAGTAATCCCGACCTGGTCGATTACATTATCCCGGCCAACGACGACGCGATTCGCTCTATTCGGTTGCTGACCCAGGCAATTTCTGATGCGGTGATCGAAGGGCAGAATATGCGCAAAGATAGTGGCCAGGCCGATGAGTCCGTCGCGTTTGCCGAGGCCATGGATAGTGGGCGCTACGACGATTATGACGACGACGAAGCCTACCTGGGGCAATCTACCCTGGCGAAGCTGCGCGAAGGTGAACTAGACTTCGACGACGACGACGAACAGGCATAACCCGGCCTGCGCGTACCGAGCACATGACGTGTTTATACACATGACCTGCACATAAAAGGAGAAAATGCACCTATGGAAATCACAGCGGCGATGGTCAAAGAACTCCGCGAGATGACGGGGGCTGGCCCGCTCGATTGTAAGAAGGCATTGCAAGAAAACAACGGCGACATGAGCGCTGCTGCCGAGTTTCTGCGCCAAAAAGGGCTGGCCAAAGCCGCTAAAAAAGCGGGGCGTACGGCGAATGAGGGTATCGTACAAACCTACCAGCATCATGACGGGCGCCTTGCCGTGATGGTTGAGGTCAATTGCGAGACAGACTTTGTGGCCAATACCGAGCCGTTCAAGCATTTTGCGCATCAACTCTCGTTGCATATCGCGAACCTGGCCCCTCGCTACCTAACACGCGATGACGTCCCCGCGCAGGTTGTCGAAGCCGAACGCGAGACCCAGCGCCAGCGAGCCCTGCAAGAGGGCAAACCCGAAAACGTCGTCGATAAGATGATCGATGGGCGCATGAACAAGTTCTTTGAGGAAATCTGCCTGATGGAACAGCCTTTCATCATGGACGACAAACAGACGATTGAAGACTTGCGCAAAGCCGTGGTTGCCGAAGTCGGCGAAAATGTCATCGTCCGACGCTTCGAACGCTTCGAACTTGGCGAAGCCGGGGATGAAGCGCCCGAAGTCGCGGACTAACACCACCATTTAAGGGGACTGAACGTCCCCTTTTGTTTGCCTTGCGTAAGATAGATCAGCAAGAGGTCAGCATGAGCGTTTTACCCCCTTCGGCTCAACAAAATGGGCAACCCCGCTACCAGCGTGTGCTAATCAAGCTCAGTGGGGAATTTATGGCCAGTGATAATGGATTTGGCATCGACCCCGAAAAAGCCAGCGGGATTGCCGAACGGATCAAGACCGTCGTGGAGATGGGCATCCAGGTGGCGATTGTGATCGGCGCGGGGAATCTGTGGCGCGGCAATATCGGCGTCAAGCGCGGTATGGATCAATCCACCGCCGACCATATGGGCATGATTGCCACTGTGATGAACGGCCTGGCGTTGCAAGATGCGCTCGAACGCTTGGGCGTCCCCAGCCGCGTGCAAACGGCGGTAGAGATGAACAAAGTCGCCGAGCCCTACATCCGCCTGCGCGCGATCCGACATATGGAAAAGGGCCGGGTGGTGATCCTCACGGGGGGCACGGGCAATCCCTATTTCACTACGGATACCGCCGGGGTGTTGCGCTGTATGGAGATCAACGCCGATTTGCTCATCAAAGCCACCAAGGTGGATGGCATCTACACGGACGATCCGCAAACCAACCCCGATGCCACGCGCTTCACGCATCTGACATTTCTGGAAGCGCTGAACCGGGGCCTGAAAGTGATGGACGCGACGGCGTTATCCCTATGCATGGATAACAACCTGCCCATGATCGTGCTCGATTTCTGGCAGCCCGACGCGCTAGAAAAAGCCATGCGCGGCGAGACCATCGGCACCTACATCGCCAACCCGACGCCGCCGGGCTAATGCTTGCGCAGCACCAACCAATGCGACAGGCCAAACCAGCGTAGGGGCGTTTTCTCTAGCGGATAGAGCACCCCGCGTAGGAACTTGCCCAGCAGCGGTGCACGCGCCACGATATTGTCGTACCCGCCAAAAATGCGCGTATGCTGCACGACCTCCACGGGGAGCGCGGCGAACAAGTCGCGCAGTCCCTGGGCGGTGTAGGCCCGCACATGTGGCGCGAGTTGGTCGCGCCAACGATCGGGCAGATAATTAATCAGCGGTGTGTTGCCAAAGTGATATTCGCCGCGCCAATAGTGGCCGTGCGTCTCGAACGGATACCAGCGATTCGGGCAAAAGAGCAGCACATAGCCGCCGGAGCGCACAACGCGCACCATCTCGCGCGCGGCTAGCGCATCATCCCGCACATGCTCGATCACTTCATTGGAAAACACAATGTCAAATATATCATCAGGGTAGGGCAGCGCTTCGCCTTGGGAGATAATCGCGCGCGGCACATGGGCCTGCATCCGCGCGACACGCTGCGCTTCGATGTCAAACGCATCCACGGTCGCGGCGTAGCGCTGCATGAATTGCGTGGCATAAGTGCCCAGCCCGGCGCCGAATTCCAGAATATGTGTGTTCTGCAAGGCAACTGCCGAGGCGATCATCTGCAAGCGCCGTTCTTGGCCACTGCGCCATACATAGGATGGCTCGCCGCGCTCAGCGGCCATGCATGAAGGGTTAGGTGTCATAACTGGCGATTGTACAGCAAAGCCCAATCTTGGTAAACAGGGCGCAGTTTGCTATGATCCTTTTGATACTGCTCTTTTTTTCATAAGTGCCCATGGGGGACTATACGCATGTTGGAAGCAAAATTAGCGGGCATCGAAGCACGCTACTACGAAATTGAGAAACTGCTGGCCCAGCCAGAGGTCGCGTCCGATTATGAGCGCGTGGCGGAACTCTCTAAAGAACGCGCGGGCCTGGAAGACCTGGTGCACACCTTCCAGCGCTATAAGCAAATGCAAAGCGACCTGGAAGAAGCACGCAGCCTGCGCAACGATCCCGAATTGGGCGACATGGCGCTGGAAGAAATCACGCAATTAGAAGACGAAATCCCCGAGCTAGAAGAACGCATTAAGCGGATGCTGCTGCCCAAAGACCCGCGCGATGGCAAAGACGTCATCATCGAAATTCGCCCGGCAGCCGGCGGCGACGAAGCAGGTATCTGGGCAGGCGACCTGTTCCGCATGTATAGCCGCTACGCCGAAGAGCGCCGCTGGAAGCTGGAAGTCATCGAAAGTAGCGAGACGGGCGTCGGCGGCTACAGCAAGCTGGTCTTCGAGATCAAAGGTAGCGATGTTTTCAGCCGCATGAAATACGAAAGCGGGACGCATCGCGTGCAGCGTGTGCCCGCTACCGAAAGCCAAGGCCGCGTGCATACCAGCACCGCTACGGTGGCCGTCTTGGCCGAGGTAGATGATATTGAATTTGAATTAGATATGAACGACATCCGGCGCGATACGTTTCGGGCCTCTGGCGCAGGCGGGCAACACGTCAACAAGACCGACTCCGCCATCCGGCTGACGCATATCCCCACGGGCGTTGTGGCCGAATGCCAAGATCAACGTAGCCAACACCAGAACTATGAAAAAGCGCTGCAAATTCTGAAGGCGCGCCTCTATGAGATTGAGCTTCAGCGCCAGATGCAAGAACAAGAAGCCGAGCGCCGGTCGCAAGTGGGCACCGGCGACCGCAGCGAAAAGATTCGGACATATAATTACAAAGAAAATCGCGTCACCGACCATCGCATTAACCTGACCAAATATAATCTGGATCGCGTGATGGACGGTGATCTGGATGATTTTATTGATGAAATGGCCACATTTAGCGAAGCTCAGCGTCTGGCAGCCCTGGAAAAAGCAAGCGCTTAAGGCTCTGGCCAACCCTGGAAAAAGCAAGCGCTTAGGGCTCTGGCCAACCCAGAATATGCCGCGCGCGAGCCGTCCAGGTGTAGGTTTGGGCCGCTTGCGCTGCTGCCGCGCCCAGGCGCGCGCGTAGGTCAGCATCCGCGCGCAAATGTTCAATAGCCCCCGCCAGCGCCGCGACATCCGAGGGCGGCACCAGATAGGCCGAAACCTGATGCTGCACGACCTCGCGCGTGCTGGGTAAATCGCTCGCGATGATCGCCCGCCCCGCCATCATATATTCAAATAGCTTCATGGGGGATGTCTCATAGGCGAAAAATTCGTTCTCGGGCGAGGTAATGAGGCACACATCCGCCGCCGCCAGATAGCGCGGTACATCGGTGGGCGGCACGCTGCCCACGGCTACGAAGTCCTCCGGCGGGAGCCCCAAGGCGTGCCATTGGGCGCGTAAAGTTTCGACGTGTTCCACCGGGCCGCCCACCAGCAAAAAGACCACATCGCCAACCCGCGCTGCGGCCTCCACGAAAACATCTAGCCCTTTAGAGAGGTTCATCGAATGCAAGCGCCCAGCATAACAGGCCACAAAACGCGCCTCGGGGAGATTTAATCCCAAACGAATTTGGGATAAACTTGGGATATTGGCGAAACGTTCCGGGCGAATGCCATCATGCGCGACGATGACCGCCCGCGCGCCGAGCGTTTCGAGTTGCGCGGCCAAGGCCCCAGTCAGGGCTACCACGCGCCCACTCCGCCGCAGCAACCAGCGCTGCAAGCGCAATCCGCGCCCCGAGCGAAATTTATTATGCACTTCGTAAATACGTTTATGGCGCAGCGTGAACAGAGCGAGAATAGCCATCACAAAAGGGTCGCGGCTGAACAGCAAATCGTAGCGTTGGAAGGCCAACCATATCAACAGACTGGCGCTAAAGGTCAGATTTTGCAGCAAAAACGCTGCGCGATTATCCAGCAGCCATATCAGATCGAGGCAAGGTAAGCGCACCAGACGAAAGTTGCGCCGCACACCATAATAGCCCCAGATGTCTTGAATCCCGCGCAGTTCCGGGTCGGTGTTATGCCGCCGAGGAACAACCAGCGTGACATCCGCGCCCACCAACGCGAAGGCTTCGCACATTTGCGCCATCTGATAGCTATGCGCTTTTTCGCTGGGCATGCGCGCATTGGCGATATACAACAAATGCGTCATGGGGCGAAGTGCTTTTCTAGCAGTGCGATAGTCTGCGTGGTCATGGTTTCCCACGTAAAGCGCGCGGTATCCAGATGCGGGTGCAAGGGTTCGCTCTCAAATAAGGCCGTTTTCAGCGTTCTAACCAGCGCGCCCGCATCGGGGTAAGGCACCAGCCAACCGTTTTCGCCCTGGCGGATGACCTCTGGATTGCCGCCCTTGTCGCTAGCGATGACCGGCGTCCCTTGGGCAAGCGCTTCTAACACCACATGCGAAAGCCCTTCGTAGCCAGAATACAACACCAGGTAATCCGCCGAAGCGACATAGCGCAGGAGTTGGGCCTGGGGCACTTGCCCCAAAAAATGCACCCGGTCGCTAATGGTCAACTGGGCGGCCAGCCCTTGCCAGGCGTGGCGCATGGGGCCATCCCCCGCGATGATGAGGTGCACGCCGGGCAAGTGGTTTAGCGCCTTCAGCAGATGCTCGCCGCCTTTCCAGGGCGCCAGGCGCGCGGCCATCACCAACAAGGGGGCAGGGGCGGGTATGCCCAGGGCGCGCCGTTCGTCCTCAGATAGCGGGATGGCGGGCTCGGCCACCGCAAATGCATTATAAATCACGCGGATGCGCTCGGCGGGCACGCCCCAGCCCCCCACCATGCGCTTAAGATATGCGCTAGGCACGATGATATGATCCATGGCCAGGGCTTCGTGGGTGCGCGCGCGTTTCACCCATTCTACCAGTGGGCCATAGCGCCGCGTCTGGAAAGTATCAATGTCTTCATCTTGCGGAATCCAGCCCCGGTTGCGGCAACGTTCCCAGGCGCGGTCGCCAACGATCTTCATGACAGAGGGCTGGCGCAAACGTGGCAGGCTTAACCCCAGGCTATTGACGAACACGCCATCGGCGGCGTTCAAACGCGCGCGCACGGCCCGGTAATAGCGCCAGTTGCGGTGTAAGATGTTCGTGCGCGGGATGCGCTGCACGGGGTAAGGATAAGCCTCGGCGGGGGGCTCATCACTGAAGGTGATGACTTCGACCGTATGCCCGCGCGCCAGAAGCTCTGGCAGAAAGTGATACAGATAGGATGCGGGGCCGCCTGGCTCTGGATGAAAAATGCCTGTCGGGACGAGAATATGCATGGTGTCAGGGCATAATAGGTAACGTGAATGCGAAGATGGAACCCCCAGCGGGGTTATCTTCGATCCAGATACGACCCCCGTGAGCTTCCACGGCCAATTTACAATACGCTAGGCCGATCCCCGTCCCACGACGGCGCGCAGCGCGCGTGTCGGAAAGCTGTTGGTAACGGTCGAAAAGCGCGGCGCGGTGTCGTTGCGGGATGCCCAAGCCCGTGTCCTGAATATCAATCCGCAGAAAGCCATCATCCTCCGGCGGATGCACTCGGATGGTCACATCCCCGCCCCCCGGCGTAAACTTGATGGCGTTATCCAGCAGGTTATATAACACCCGCTCGATCTTATCGGCATCGACATGGATGGGCGGCACATCGGGCGGAGCGTCGTAGCGGACCGCGACGTCCATCTCGCGGGAGAGGGGCGCGAATTCGTCCATAATCGTCTGTGCCACGGCCCGTACATGGATGCTTTCCCGCTCCAGGGTTTGCACGCCGCTTTCCAGCTTCGCGACATCCAGCAATGAGTTAACCAGGGTCAGCAATTTGCGGACGGCGCGGCCCGATATTTCGGTGGTTTGCAAAACGGTTTTGCCGAGCGGGTCGGCGGGGTCGGCGATTTCGCGCAACAGGCGTAAACTAGCCGTTACTGCGGTCAGGGGGCTGCGTAAATCGTGGACGATCATGCTAGAGATTTCTTCTTGCGCCTGGCGCAGATCGTGCATTTCCGTGTCATCATGAAACACAAACAGCCCGCCCAAGGCCCCGCTATCCGTCTCGGCGACGGGGGTCATGTAGCGCCGGATGAAGCGGCGGCGCGGGCTGCCATACTCATAAAAAAACCCATCGGCTTCTTCGATCCAACGCCCGGCGCCCAGATCGTGCAAAATCGAAATGAGCACCTCGTGGGTATACCCCATGCGCGCTGGAATATCTAGCGTTTCATCGTCTAGCAAGTCCAGCAGACGCCGCCCCATCATGGCCTCGGGTGACAGCCCAACGATATGCTCAATACGCGGATTCATCAACACGACAAGCCCTTCGACATCCAGCAAAAGAAACCCAGCTTCGACATGGTTAAAGATGGCTTGTAGCTGATTGCGGCTAAACATCGTATTTTATCCCTCAGCCCTTCTTTGCTGACCAAGCGCCTTACAACGACTTTAGTATAACAGCATCCTGGGTTATAATGCCGGAACATTTTAGCGAGCACGATGGCCGTTATGTTCGACTCTCCCGAATCGCTCATCACTGGGCTGCAAGGGTTGACCGGGATTATTTTTCTGGTGGGCCTGCTCAGCCTGACCCTGACGATCTTTTATTTTCGGCGTAGCCGGAACAAAGCGTATTGGCGTCAACGCCGCCGCGCTGGCAACCGGGGCGCCCAATATGGGTTGGTATCGCTCGTCTTGCTGGGTTTGAGTGGCGCGTTGTGTATGGTCACGGTAGCCGTGATGTTTGTAGAAGACGAGAGCATAGAGGCGAACGGGGCTCCGCTAGTGGCCAACCCAACCGCCTCACCCAGCCCGACCCCCTCTGATATTCCTCCAACGGATAGTGTCCGGCAGCCCACCGCAGCCACAACGGCGGAAAACCCGACCGAAGCGCCCAGCACGACACCACCGCCGCCCACCGCGACGCCGCCACCCTTGCCCGCCGATATTCGGTTTGAGATCGTCAACCTGGATGACGCCATTTCGGACACAGGCGCGGCAATTCAACCCGGCGAAAGCTTCGCGACAGACACCGAACGGATTTATGTCTTTTTTCAATACGCTGGCTTAGCCCCTGGCACGCGCTGGCAACAGGTCTTAGAACGCGATGGCGAGCCCGTGCAAACTTACCAAAGCCGTTGGGCGTATAGCACCGACACCACACAAGGTTATTTTTTCTTTGGCCGGGGAGAAAATGGGCCGGATTGGGCGCCGGGTGCTTACCGCGTACGCTTCACCTATGGCGAGGATGCGCTCGTCCTCGGCGAAGCCACCTTCACCATTACGCCCTAGCATAAGCTACAGCCACCTGGGCCGCAATCTGAGCATTATGCTGCAAAAGCGCCAGATTAGCCTGCACGCTGGCGCCGTCCGTCAATATTGCCAAGCGCGAGAGAATGTACGGGGTCACAGCTTTGCCGCTGATACCTTGCTCGGCGGCTTCTTGCAGCGCTTGCGTAATGGCTGTGTCGATGGTCACGCTCTGCATCGCTGCTGCTGGCGGAATAGGAGCAGTCAGCAGAACGCCAGAGCGCAACCCTAGGCCCCAATGCGCGCGCAGCAACGCGCCTGCTTCGGCGGCAGACTCCACACGCTCGACCAACTCCAAGCCAGTAGTGCGCGTATAGAACGCGGGCAAGGTGTCGGTTTGGTAGCCCACCACTGGCACGCCGAAGGTTTCTAGCCATTCCAGCGTGCGCGGTAAATCTAAAATGGACTTGGCCCCAGCACACACGACCGCGACCGGCGTCTGGCTTAGCTCGATCAAATCGGCGCTGACATCGCCCGTTTCGCCACGATGCACGCCGCCAATACCGCCCGTCGCGAAGACCGAAATGCCCGCCCAATGGGCGATGAGCATGGTCGCGGCAACGGTGGTGGCGCCCCATTCACCGCGCATCTGCGCCGAGCCTAAATCGCGACGGCTGAGCTTGCGCACGGGTTGGCTGCCATCGCCTAACCCGCGCAATTGATCGTCTGCTAAACCAACCATGATCTGACCGCCAATCATGGCTATCGTGGCCGGGGTCGCGCCGTTCTCGTGGACGATGGCTTCCATCGTGCGCGCCAATTTGATATTATGTGGATACGGTAGCCCATGCGCGATGACGGTTGACTCCAAAGCAACCACGGGCGTGTCCTCGGCCAGCGCGGCCCGTACGGGCGCCGAGAAATGCAGTTGGGGGGCCATTATCTCTCCCTATCGTGTGTTATTCGGCCACCGGGAGCGTTTCGGGATCGCCCTCGACATCTAGCGAACTGCCGAACACCCAACCGAAAGCCTGGTCAGACAACGGGGTTGCGTACCAGACGCCCTCCGCGCTGCGCGCGACGAGCTCGATTGTGTCACCAAAGCGCAAAGGACTGGCCGCAATGGCGGCGGTCACTTGGGGGCCTGTGCGTACATTGAGCGCTTCGACCGTCACCGTTCCTTGTAGGACTGTCCCACTCAGATCAGGGGGTGGCGCGGCCTGTTCGGTTGCCAGGTCAGCAGGTTGGGCGGGCTCTGTATCAGCTGATGCGCCGCTTTGGGCGGGTTGGGCCTCCGTTTCTGCGGCGGCGGGCTGCGCGGGTTCTGCCACGCCGGACGTCTCAGCGTCGTCCGTTGCGGTTGGGGGGGCAGCGGGCGCGGCACTATCCGCCACAGGCGCGCCGGGCAGGTCTTCTACCACAATCGAGACCTCTGCCAACGCACTTTCGGTGCCATCTGCCCGAAAGGCCCGCGCCGAGATAAAGTGCCGTTGTGCGGTCGGCGGTTGCCAATCCACCTGAGCAACCAGACGCGGCACCCCCGCCGGATTATCTGCCGTGATGGTCTGGATAACAGCATCAAAATTATCATAAAATTCAATCCGGCTCACGCCGGTGCTTAGGTCGCGCGCTTCGGCATACAAGGGCACGGTGGCCCCCAACGCGAAGCGTTCATCCCCCTGTGGGGCCAAGAAAATCACCGCTGGGCGTTGCTCGTTCAGCGTAACACCCGTGTCAGACTCCGGCGCAGCCACAGATAACGAACAGCCCAAGCTCGTGACGACCAAGAGCGCAAAAAGTAGAATCAGTTGGCGTTTCATAGCATGTAGTCCTCCAACGACAGCAGTGTAGCACAAGGGACGTCCCAAAAACACATACAGCTTTTGTTAACAATCCGGGGCTATCCATTGGTAAACTTATCCGAGCCGTATACAATGAGTTTAGAATCCTTCATCAAGGAGTAGGAATGGCTCATGCACCGAATGGTATGCCTCAGTTTACTGCTTTGCTTCGCCCTCATTGCTCTGACCGCTTGCGAAGATGAAAATGACGAAACTTCGCCTGGCGATAACCAACAAGTCGGCCCACTAGACTGGAATCGGTCGTCAGATAATATCGTGTTGCGGGTGGATGAAACGCGCAATCAGAGCGGCACCGCGTTCTTGGCAAATGAAATCCCGCTGTGCACATTATGGGGGGATGGTCGCCTCGTCTGGATCAATGAGTTGGATACTACGCGCGAAGTCTTGGAGGCCCAGCTAGATGATGAAGCCGTACGCGCCTTAATCGAAACCGTGATTTTCTCCGGCTTTTATGATTGGGAGTCTGACTTTACCATCCCAGATCAATCGCGGAACAACATGCAGAGTATCACGCTCAACCTGTTTTCTGAAGAACGGACTGTTCAACGGTTTTCCGCATGGCCTGCGGGGGGATTCCAGCGCATTTTACAAGCCTGCCAGCAAGCCAGCGATGAACCCGTGCTCTTTTTGCCGGAAGGCGGCTGGGTGTCGGCCATCGAAGTGACTTACAATACCGAAGTCGGCCAGATACCCTGGTATGACGTCGCCTCTGGTTTCAACCTGGCGGACGTTGCTGGTGGGGCTCCCCCGCGCTGGGTATCCGGTAACCTAGCGATTGTTTTATGGCGCGATGTCATCTTGCCACGCACGACTATTCACATTCGTGACCAAAACCAAAGCTACGAGCTAATCATGCAAGTGCCGCGTGTCACCCGCGACGCGCCCCCACCCCCCGCCGAGTAGTGCCGCGTATTGCTGCACCACGACGGGGGTCGCATAGCGTTGTTCCACCGTATGGCGCGCGCGTTGGCCCATCTGGGCCCGGGTTGGGGGGTCATCGCGCAGCATTTCTAGCGCGGCCACCCAATCGGCGATAGTCTGGCAGATGATGCCCCCACCCGCATAGTTGATGGCTTGGCAGTAGGACGGTTGGGGGCTGGCGAGCGCCGGCAGATTGCGGCTCATCCCCAGGGTAATTTTGTATTCGGTATGGCCCAGATTATAGGCATTGTCCAGTTCGCGCGGTGAAACGATGACATCCGCGCGGCCTAACAACCAGGCGTAGTAAAAATCCTGGTAGCGGAACCAGCGCAGAGGCAACGCTTTTTGCAATTCTGCCATAATGGCGGGCGGTTTATCGGAAACCAGCCAGAGTTCCAGGCCCTTCACCCGCGCCAAAGCCTCCTGAATGAGCGCAAATTCCCCGGCTTTGAAGGCGACGCCGCTCCATATCAGGCGCAGACGTTCCGGTGAGCGGCGTGTTTTGCTGGGCGGATACAACACTGGCCATACATTATCCGGTATCCACACCGCACGCGGGTTGTAATCGCGCACGACATGCAGCAAATATTGCGAATCCGCGATGACATCATCCGCCAGGCAGGTCATGTTCAGGGCTGCGCGCCGCATGGCGCTTGTGGGTTGGGTGCGCGCGTCTGGGTACCGCCCCCAAATATAGTAGTAATTCACATTCGCATCGAAGATCACCCGCGTGCCACGGGCGCGTAAGCGCTTGACCTCATCTAAGATAGCCTCGTGAAAAGCTTTGATGACGATCACGGCGTCGTACTGCCGGTCGGGGCGATAGAATTCGTTCCGAAATCCTAGGCGGTTGAGCCCCAAGGCAATATTACGATAGCGCATCGTGACCAGCGCCGCCGGCCCCCACCAGACCGCATACCGCGCGGGGCGTTTCGGATAATCCGCCGTGATCCAGCCTATACGCATTAGCGCCGCAACTTTCCGCTTAAGGTTTGTTGACCGCGCAGAATACGCCGCCATTTACGCCCTTGCTCGGCCAGCACATAGCTGTAGTGATGCCACATCGCTCGCCGATGATCCGCCGCTTGAGGAAGCGGTTGGCGCTGGGCGGTCAGCATATGTGCCAAATAGCGCGCGAACACATCCTGCGGGGCATAATGCCCCTCGGCAGTCGCGCGTGCGCGGCGCGCGAAGCCGGGATAATCGGCCATGATGGTGCTGACAGCCTGCGCTAAAGCTGCACTCTCGGACAAAGCGACCCCCGCCTCATGCACGAGTTCAGGCACCCCACCACTTGGTAGGTATATAATGGGGAGGCCACTGGCCAGCGCTTCCAAAATCACATTGGGGCAGGCGTCGTTTTCTAACAGGCTCAAATAAATATCCGCTTGGCGCAGTAGGTCTGGCAAATCGGTATGGGGTACGCGGTCTATATGGGTCAAATTCGGCGGCAAATCCCCATCTTTGGGCAAGGGGCCAACGACCTGAAATTCTAAATGAGGATGGGCACGGGCCAACTCAGGAATCCGCCAGAGGCCCTTATGCGGGTTGCTGCTCCAACTGACGCTGATGAGGCGCGGCGGCGCAGCAGGTTTATGGTATTGGGGCCGGGGCGCAAAACGCGCCAGATCGACCGGGTTATGGATAACTGGGCCATCGGCGGTAATCAGATGATGCCGTCGTTGGGCCGCCTGGCTATAGGCGCTTTGATAAATGGTCGCATCGGCCAAGCGATTCACATCGGCTTGCAGGATATCGGTGCCATCCGTGCGCCCGTATTCCTGCGCCACCCCATCGACACGATGCACCAGGCGCACGGCTTTCCTGTGCTGTTTATAGTGCCACAGCACAGGATAGGGCATACTCCAAGCATTGGTGAGGATAATGTCGCACGGTGCCGCCTCGAAGTCCGTGATGTGGGGCCAGTCGCGCGCTTGCAAATAGGCTTGAAATTGATGCATGAAATGTGCGCTGCCGCCCTGGCGCAACCAACGCAGCGGCAAACAGAGGGTAGGTTGAGGTGTCATGAAATGTGCTGCCATTTATCCCACAGCCACACCCGCGCGCGTTGCCCACGCGAAAACCAATGCCGCCACCAAGTCGGCAACGGACGGCGCACCCCCGCGCGGATGGCCTGATGATATTGGCTGAAGATGCGTTCAAAGCTGAATTCAGCTTCGGCCCGGCAACGCGCGGCAGTGTGGTAGGCCGCCCAATCGGCCATCAATTGTGCAACTGAGTCCGCTAAATGATCCTCATCCCCCAGCGCCAGGCCCGCCGCGCTCCCCACAAGTTCGGGCGTGCCGCCGCTGGGGGCGTAAATGACGGGAAGGCCGCTGGCTAGGGCTTCGAGCACGACATTCGGACAAGGATCATTTTCGGACAAATTCAGAAAAATGTGCGCGCTCCGCATGGCCGCCGCCAACTCAGCGTGATCCAAATGCGCGAAATGCGTCAGATTGGGCGGAGGCTCGGGTAAAGGGTGCCCAATGTGGATAAATTCTAGCGCTGGGTTTGCCCGCGCTAATTCCAGCAAACGCGGCGCGCCTTTGCGCGGGTTGTCACTCCAGATGGCCGTCAGCAAACGTGGCGTCTCGGGGGGGGGGCCAAGCTGTGGATGCGGCGCGCCGTGGGGCGTAAAGCGCGTGGTATCCACCGGATTATGAATGACCGGGCCATCTTGGGCGATGATGTGATACATATCGCGGGTGCTGCGTCGCGAATAATGACTTTGGAAAATCGTTACATCCGCCAGGGTGTTAACCGCCTGTTGCAGGGCATCGGCCATGTCGGTGCGCCCATAGTCGCGCCCAGCGCCGTCCACGCGCTGCACCACGCGCAAATCAGGCCGCGCGCGCTTTTGGCGATGGATGGCGATATAGGGCGTTTGCCAGGCATTCACGAACAAGACATCGTAAGCATCCGCCAGATTCGTTGTATGGGGGATACCTTGCGCATCCAGCCAAGCAAGCCAATTCTGCCGAAACGTAGCACTGCCCCCCTGAGCACCATGGGTTGGCTCTGGAAAACAGAGCTTCATGACGAAACGGCCTCAAATTGACTGTTGTATAGATGCGCGTAGCGTCCGCCGTGTTGCATCAACTCGGTATGGGTGCCCTGTTGGATAATCCGCCCGTTTTCCATAACCACAATTTTGTCGGCATTTAATATGGTTGATAAACGATGCGCGATCACCAAGGATGTCCGATTCTGGCTGAGGCGTTCTAGCGCTGCTTGGATCAAGCGTTCGTTTTCTGTGTCTAGGGCGCTCGTCGCTTCATCCAAAATCAGGATAGATGGATTGCGCAGGATAGCCCGCGCGATGGCGATACGTTGCCGTTGTCCCCCGGATAGAAATATCCCCCGGTCGCCCACGACCGTTTCATACTGCTGGGGCATGGCCGTGATGAATTCATGCGCATTGGCCGAGCGCGCCGCCGCTTCGATCATCTCTTGGGTTGCGCCCGGTGTTCCGTAACCAATGTTGTAAGCGATGGTGTTGTTAAAGACGAACGTATCTTGGCTAACTACGCCGATATGATGACGCCAATCGACCAGGCGCAAATCGCGTAAATCGACCCCATCCACCAGAATACGCCCATCACTCGGGTCGTAGAGCCGCACGAGCAAATCCACCATGGTCGATTTACCCGCCCCCGAAGACCCCACCAACGCCACGGTTTCACCTTTTTCAATCGTTAGCGTGAGGCCATCCAAAGCAAACGCTTCGCGTTGGTCGTACCGAAAAAACACATTGTCATAGCAGATGGCGTGTTGCAGCCCAGCAAACGGCGTGTTGCCATCCGGTATCTGGTCTGTGGCATGTTTTTCTAGAATCTGCACCACGCCGCGCACGGCGGCCAAGCGGCTGCTAATCAAGGTGCGTTGCGAGTTGAGCGTCAACACATGGGGCAACATACGGTATAAAATGAGCACGAATGCGCTGACAATCGGGATAATGGCGACTTGATCGACATTCAATAGTGCACTTGCGGCCCACAGCATCAGCGCTAGCAAGGCGATGACCATAATTTCTAAGAATTGGCGCGACGCCTCGCTGATGATTCCGTTGTAGAATACGGCACGTTGTAAGTCTTTGAGGCCGTCAAAATAGCGCCGTCGTTCGTAATCTTGTTGCTGCATCATGCGGATGATGCGCTTGGCATTGAGCGTTTCTAGCGTGCCATATTGCACCACCAGCGCGTTGTTATAGCGCATCTGGCCAATGCGGTCTGCCAGGCGAACGAGCGTCGTCATCAAAAATAGCACAACCCCCAGCAACACAATCGCCAGCAAGGTCATCCGCCAAGACACCGCAAACAGCGCGCCGACATACACAACGATGTTAAAAAAGCTCGATAGTATCCCGACCAGCACAAAAACGGCGGCGGCGGCCTGGCCCGTTTCGCTATTCAGAATCATTTGCCAATCGGAGTCGCGTTGACGATTAATGGTCGCGTAGTCCAGGTCAAGGATTTTCGAATACACTTGTTCGCGCAGTTCGCGATCCAAGCGCGATTGCAAGAACGAACGCACGGTCACCGCCGCCATATGGATCACCACGCGCAAGAGGGTCGTGATCAAGAAGACCAACGCGACAGCTTGCAAAAGCTGATCGTCGGGAACAGCCTCAAACACGCCAAAGATGGCTTCGAGCACGACATTGCCATCGGTTACGGGCGCGGTTTCTTGGCCTAGCCCTTCCAAAATAGGCAGAATAAGCAACACCGAAAAGCCTTCTGCAAAGGCCGCCAAAATCATCAAGATGACGGTGAGGAGGGCGAGCGGCCAGTAGTGGCCAACCTGTTTGTAGAGATACCAAAATTCGCGCAGTGGAACGCCTCCGGGGTCGGTTGTTGACTCGATTCACCTAGCAAGTATAGCGTATCCTGGCAAGTGCATCTGGCGCCTACGACCAAATTTTGCCCCCTACCCATAGATATAATGCCAAGTCGCGTTTCGCCTGATAGAATAGATGAGAGACGTGTAATGACGCAGGAGAACGGGTATGGATTACGATAAACTGCGTACGGAAATGGTAGAAGAACAACTACGCAAGCGGGATATTTCGGACTTCCGGGTATTGCAGGCTATGGAGCGCGTACCTCGCCACGAGTTCGTCCCGCGTGATGTGCGCCATCTGGCCTACAAGGATCGCGCGCTGGCTATTGGGCACGAACAGACCATCTCGCAACCCTACATTGTGGCGCTGATGCTGCAAGCCTTGCAAATGAGCGGGCACGAGATGATTTTGGAAATCGGCACAGGCTCGGGGTACCAAACCGCGCTATTATGCGAACTCGGCGCCTATGTCTATACCTTGGAACGCAAACACGCCCTGGCGGAAGATGCGGCCAGTAATCTGGCGCGGTTGGGGTACAAGAACCTAGACATTCATGTGGGGGATGGCAGCCAGGGCTTAGCCGACATGGGGCCGTTTGATACCATCATCGTCAGCGCGTGTGTGCCAAGCATTCCGGGGCCACTTAAAGCACAACTGCGACCCCAAAATGGCCGCTTGATTCTGCCCGTGGGCAGCCACAAGCAACAATATCTGCAGTTGGTCAAGCGAGACTATGATCAATGGCATGTGGATAACCTGCTGCCAGTGCGTTTTGTGCCGTTAATCGGACGTTATGGCTTTTCAAGCGTTTAAGGTGTACGGTAGCGCGACAGATACTGTTGATACTCCTGCGCAAAACCACCTTCATCCGTCGCGATCACCACGCCGGTGAGCTTGTTGACTGCTAACTCTCCAAAATGTTCGACCAAACGCCGCACCTGGTCGGCCATGATGGTCATAAACTCATCCCAATCAACCCCCTCGGGGAGTTGCACCTCGTAAAACGGACGGCTGCTTTCGATATACTCGATGATGGGCCGTGTTTCTTTGAAGATAAAAACATTTGGATAATCGTAGCGCGCCACGGAGCGAAAGCGCCGCGCCAGATGCGCCGCGCCGCGTTCCAGCGAGAAATCGCTGCCCCAGAATGGGTCGTGCATTTCCTGTTGAGGGGTGTTGCGCAACAGGCGCACGGCGCGCTGCATCAGGGTGTTGAATTCTGGCATGGTATATTCGCTGCTGGCCGAGGCGATCAGCACGCCAGTGGGGCGTTTGAGCACCCGCTGCATTTCCTCGATAGCGGATTCTAGCTCGATGACATGATGCAACACATGGCTCGCCACCACCACATCAAACGCTTCGTCCGCAAATGGTAAATGGGCAGCATCGAACTGCATGAGCTTGGGCTGGTGGGTGCCGTATTCGCGGTCAAAGGCGTACAACATCCCTATCGAAAGATCACCCGCCCAATAATTTTCACGCGGGATACGCGCGACAATATCTTCGTAATATGCCCCCGGCCCGCAACCAAGGTCCAGCACACGTTCATCCCCGCGCCATTGATGGCGGTCTAACACCCATGTGGGCATGTGGATGGATGGCATGCTATAGCGTTCGTGGATTTCTTTGCGCAGTAGCATAGCGCGTTCGTCAGCATACGCATTATGCATGAGCATCT
The DNA here is from genome assembly GCA_034437075.1 of Anaerolineae bacterium. GTDB lineage: Bacteria > Chloroflexota > Anaerolineae > Aggregatilineales > J027 > DAOTVD01. The sequence continues at coordinate 1,686 of DAOTVD010000226.1, read as the reverse complement.
TTCGGTAATCCTGGGGGGGCATAAACGAATTATTCATATTATTCCGTTGCTCAACCTGTTTGCTTGTAGCGTAACCGCACTATGCTTACGAGCATACACCATCCTGCGCTAAAAAGCACCCTTGGCGAAGACCCGGCGCGCTATTTGTTTATTTAGCCAAAACGTGCCCGTTGACACACCTTAGGCGAGCCGATAAGCTATGCATGGGAAGAAGGATTAACCTGCCGTGCAGCATATCATAAGCCCCTCCATAATCAAGCATAACCGCATACCCACCGAGCGGCATTAGAGGGCTACATGCTGTCCGATGCATTTGGATAGCCGACCATGCCACTCTCAGCGGGTGGTTTTTTACATTACATACCGCGCAACCTTGTACGAACGAATGAAAGGAACATAATAACCATGAGCTACCAAGTCGAATGTCCCGAATGCGGGGCGCAGATTGAACTACCCGAAGACACCATGCAGGGCGAGATCATCACCTGCCCAGATTGCGGCACCGAACTCGAAGTTGTGAGCCTAGACCCGCCGACCGTGGAACCCGCGCCCATGGAAATGGAAGATTGGGGTGAGTAACCCTGCTTTGCGTGTCGGCATCCTGGCCAGCCGCATCCGGTTGGAGGAAAAAGCCCTCTTTGCGGCCTTCGAAGCGCTAGGCGTAGAGACGGTGCGCTTTGACGAGCGCGAACTCAGCGCCCGCGTGGGGGGGTTTTCCCCCGGCGTGGATGTGTTGCTCGAACGCAGCATCAGCACCAGCCACGGGTTAATCGCGCTGCAATTGTTCGAAGCGGCGGGCATCCCGACAGTAAATAGCTATGCCACGGCCAGCATCTGTGCGGATAAACTGCGCACCACGCTGGCCTTACAGACCGCCGGGGTGCCCCAACCGCGCACCGAAATCGCGCTGAGCCGCGAAGCCGCTTTGGAGGCCATCGAACGGCTTGGGTATCCGGTGGTGGTCAAACCCCTGGTTGGGTCATGGGGCCGCTTGTTAGCCCGCATCCCAGACCGGGACGCCGCCGAAGCTGTGCTGGAACATCGCGAAGTATTGGGCGGTGTGGCGCACAACACCCACTATATTCAGGAGTTCATCGCCAAGCCGGGGCGGGATATTCGCGTTTTTGTGGCGGGGTTAGAGCCCATCGCGGCGATTTATCGCGCCTCGGAGCACTGGGTCACCAATACGGCGCGCGGGGGCGCGGCGTCCCGCTGCGACCTCACGCCGGAGATCAGTGACATTTGTCACGCGGCAGCGAGCGCGGTTAGTGGCGGTCAGGGCGGCATCCTGGCCATTGATCTATTGGAAGACCCCGCGCGCGGCTTGCTCGTCAACGAGGTCAACCATACGATGGAATTTCGCAACAGTATCGACACCACCGGCGTAGACATCCCGCGTTACATGGCGGAATACGTATTGGGGGTCGCGCAAGCTGCGCAGGAGGCCCGCGCATGAGTTTATCGGTTAGCATTGTCGGCGCGTCGGGCTATGTCGGCGGCGAACTCCTGCGCTTGCTCTTGGATCATCCGAACGTGAATGTTACGCAGGTGACCGCCGGGCGCAGCGCGGGCAAATACGTGCATCAGGTGCACCCGCATTTGCGCGGGCGCTCGCAGTTGCGCTTCATCACCCAAGATGCCTTAGAACCCTGCGATGTGTTGTTTCTGGCGTTGCCCCATGGCGAA
>DAOTVD010000225.1:0-5502 GCA_034437075.1 Anaerolineae bacterium | reverse complement strand
AACACGCTGACGCGGATGTCGTCATCTTGAATCGCTAACCGGATACTATCTTCCGTCACAGACCAACCGAGCCAGCGATCAAAGCTACTGCTGACGCCCAGGCGCAGCACCCCCGGAACTTCTAGGGCGGCGTTGCGAATCAAGCTGCGCAACACCTGGGGATGTACGGTGACCGTATCTTGGGGTTGGCGTTGAAAGTCTTGTTGCATCCTGATTCCATTCTAGCTCATCATCACCAAACCGCCATCTACCGATAGAACCTCTCCGGTGATGTAAGCGGCCTGGTCGCTAGCCAAGAAGGCGACCGCATGGGCGACATCATCCGGTGCACCGCGCCGCCCTAGCGGAATCATCGTGTCGGCTTGGGCGAGCAATTCGGCATCTAACCCGGCGGTCATGTCGGTTTCAATGAAGCCCGGCGCCACGGCATTCACGGTAATGTTACGCGCGGCCAATTCCTTAGCCAGCGATTTCGTCAGGCCAATGAGCCCGGCCTTGCTGGCCGCATAGTTACTCTGCCCGCCCTGGCCAGAGATACCTACTACGCTCGTAATGTTGATGATGCGCCCGTATTTTTTGCGCATCATAGCTTTCGCGGCGGCGCGGCAACAATTCCAGGCGCTTTTCAGGTTCGTGTTGATGACCGCATCCCAGTCATCTTCCTTCATCATCATAATGATGTTGTCGCGCGTGATGCCCGCGTTGTTAACCAGAATATCCAGCTTGCCGTAGGTTTCGGTGGCGGTTTTGATGAGCCCGGTGGCTTGTTCCAGGTCAGAGACATTGGCTTGCACCGCCTGCGCGGTGCCGCCCCCGGCGATAATCTCATCCACCACAGCCTGAGCGGCGTCCGCGCTGGCGTTGTAATTCACGATGACTTGCGCGCCATGCGTCGCTAAGTTCAGCGCGATAGCCCGGCCAATGCCACGCCCCCCGCCAGTGACGATTGCGACCCGTTCATCCAACAGACCCATGGTGGTTACTCCTCACCTAGCTCAATGGTTTATCACTTCAGCAGCGCATATGATACCTGGCCACATCAGAGGCGTCTAGCCAGAGAATAGTTGCACCCCGCCCCCGAAACCGCCACATGATACCTGGCCACATCAGAGGCGTCTAACCAGAGGATAGTTGCACCCCGCCCCCGAAACCGCCACAATGTATAATTGAAAAAGCGTTGTATGGCATCGAAAACTGCCACTTGATGGAGAAGCAAAATCAAATCCAGCGTAGCTTGGTCTCTTATACGGATGCGTTTTCTGTTCACCATAAGGGATGCGCATCATCGAGGTAAATATGCAATCTTCACAGCCGATCCTCAATAATCGATATGAATTGCACGACATGTTGGGCCGAGGCGGGATGGGTAGCGTCTATCGGGCTACCGATCGGCTGTCGCGCCAGGTGATCGCCCTCAAACGGGTATCTGTGGCCACCGAATGGCTCTCGTTTTCGACCCAAGGCTCCACGGCGGATCATCGGCTGGCGTTGGCTGAGGAATTCCAGACGCTTGCATCGCTCCGCCACCCCCACATTATTAGCGTGCTCGATTATGGGTTTGACCAGGATAAACAGCCCTTCTTCACCATGGATTTACTGCATGGGGCGCGTACCATCCGCCTAGCGAGCCAGGCGCTGACGACCCAACAACGCCTAAACATTCTGGTGCAAGTGCTACAAGCCCTGTTGTATCTCCACCGGCGCGGCATTATCCACCGGGACTTAAAACCGGGGAATGTGCTCGTCACGGCGGATGACCAGGTACGGGTGTTGGACTTCGGGCTGGCCGTCAGCCAAGAACGGGTGCGCGCGGACGAGCAAATTGCTATGGCCGGGACGCTGGCTTATATGGCCCCCGAACAGTTGGATAACCACCCCCCTACTGCAAGCTCAGACCTCTATGCCTGGGGCATTTTGGCCTACGAGGTGCTGACCGGGGCGCATCCCTTTAATACCCAAAACTACACCCAACTCGTGCGGGATGTCATGGTCACAATCCCTAATGTGTCCGTGTTACCCGTGCCAGGGCCCTTACAAGCGATCATTGCTCGCTGCATGGCCAAATCGCCCGCCGACCGCTATGCTGCCGTGCCCGAGCTTCTGGCGGATATGATGCCTTTGGTCGATGAAACCAGCGCGCGCGAGTCCGTCCTCATCCGCGAAAGTTACCTACAAGCGGCAGCATTTGTGGGCCGAGACGCCGAGTTGAACCAACTCAAAGCGGCGATACGGGGCGCTATCGCAGGGGAGGGGAGCGCCTGGTTGGTGGGTGGCGAAAGCGGCGTCGGGAAATCGCGCTTTATTAATGAAGTGCGGGTGCAAGCGCTGGTACGCGGTTTGCTCGTCTTACGGGGGCAGGGCGTCGCGGAGGGTGGCGGGCCGTATAGCCTCTGGCGGGATGCTCTGCGGACGTTATGTTTGCAGGTGTCCGCATCCCTGAGCGATGATGAAGCCGCCATCCTGAAACCTTACATACCCGACCTGAATGAACTTCTGGGGCGCGACATCCCCGATGCAGAGGCTTTGCCCCCCGCACAAGAGCAAAAGCGTTTTCTGAAATTGGTCGAAACGTTGTTTCGGCGGTATGACGGCCCCATGTTGCTCATTATGGAAGATTTGCACTGGGCCGAAGAAAGCCTGGCTGTCTTGGCCCACCTGCGCCAGCACATCGCGGGCTTACCCTTGCTGGTGTTAGCTAGCTATCGAAGCGAAGAACGCCCCAACTTGCCCGCTGAATTGCCGGGTATGCAGTTGGTCATGCTCGAACGTCTTTCGCGCGACCATATCGAAGCGTTGAGCCAGGCTATGCTGGGCGATATTGGCGGCGAAAAACATGTCGTCGATTTGCTGGCGCGTGAAACCGAAGGCAACGCCTATTTTATGGTGGAGGTAATGCGCGCTCTGGCCGAGGAAGCGGGCGAACTCTCCGAAATTGGGCGGAAGTCCTTGCCGCAGCGCGTATTGGCTGGGGGCGTGCAGGCGGTTTTGCGACGGCGCCTGGCGCGCGTGTCGGAAGATGCGCGCCCGCTGGTACGTCTCGCGGCGGTGGCAGGCCGCCAACTCGATTTGGCATTGCTGGCTTGGGCGCTGGAAACCACCTCCGCCGCGCTGATGCCGCGCCTCAGCGCGTGCTCGGATGTAGCCGTGTTAGAAGTTCAGGACGACCAATGGCGCTTTGTGCACGATAAACTGCGCGAAGCCCTGCTAGAAGATTTGCCGCAAGTAGAGCGCCAACTCGCGGCGCGGCGTTTGGGGGAAGGCATCGAGGCCCTGCACGAAGATCGTGCAGCGTATATCACGTTGCTGGCGGAATATTGGCACCAAACCGATCATGACGAAAAAGCGCGTACATATGCTAAACAAGCCGCCGAACAAATGCTGGCTGTGGGCAATTTGCGCTTGGCCCAGCGCTATAGCACCTGGGCGCTACAACATATAGCCGACCCGGACAATGACGCCGAAGCCGTTGAAATCCTGTATTTAGTGGGCATTTGCCACGACCGCCTGAGTGACCACGAAGGCGCCATCACGTATTTACAACGCAGTTACGACCTGGCTGCGCGTTTGGGCGATGTAGCAGGGCAAGCCAAAGCCGTCAATGGGCTGGGGCAACGCGCCTTTCATCTCGGAGATTTTGCCGGGGCCTTGGTTCACTACGAAAAAGCGCGGGCCTTTTACACAGAACTGAATGATAAAACTGCGCTAGGGCTAACGCTCAACAATATCGGCAATGTCAATATGATCCAGGGCAATTACGATGTCGCCACGCGCTACTACAATCAGGCCATCGACATTCGCAAACAGGCCCATGATTTGGCGGGCCTCTCCTCCACATATAATAATCTCGCGTCGATTGACCATTCGCAGGGTAATTTCGCGGCAGCGCGCGGCAACTTTCAACATGCGCTGGATTTAGCGCGCCAGGTAGGCAATCGGCGCGAGATCGCCCACCGCCTGAATAACCTGGGGACGACGCTGCATATGCTGGGGGAGTTGGATGACGCAGCAACTCACTTGCAAGAAAGCCTGAGCATCACGCAGGAAATCGAAGATCGACACACGCTGTCACAAGCCATGAATCTGCTGGCGAACGTGATGCGCGACCAAGATGACGCCCCCCAGGCCCAAACCTTGCTAGAGCAAAGCATTGCTATCCGGCGCGAGATTAACGATAAATGGGGGCTAGGCTGGAGCTTGTATAATCTGGCCCTGTTAATGCTCTCGATGGAAGCATACGATCAACTGTTAGCTTATAGCACCGAAGGCCAAGCCATCGCCCAGGGCATTAATGAGCGGCGCTGTTATAGTAGCCACCTTGCGTTGCAAGGCTTTACGCATCTAGTGCTAGAGCAAACCGAGGCCGCGCGCGTGGCGCTGCACGAAGCGCTGGATGTGAGCACACAGATTGGCGCGGGCACGGTCGTGGCGGATGCGCTGATTGGCTTGGCCTGGTTGCAGTTGATAGATAATAAGCCGCTTGTTGCCGCCGAGGTGCTCGCGGGGGCGGGCGCGCTACCTGGGTTGGAGAACTACACGCGGCACACGCGCTGGCGCAGCGTGCAAGCGCGCTTAGAAGCGGCGCTTTCGCCCGATGAGCTACAAACGGCCCAGGCGCGTGGGGCCGAGCTAGCGATGGATGCACTGCTGGCCCGGGCGCGCGATATAAAGCACGATACATTGGATGAAGGATAATAGTTATGGCCTCTCGTAGCCGCTTACAAATCGAACAGCGCTGGTTGTTGGCGATATGGGTGGTGCTGGCTAGCGCGGCGCTGCTCGGTTTACTAGGGATTTTGAATGTTGCCGCGTTGGGGGTGGTGGTGCTGGTCAGCATTAGCCTGGGGGCCGGGCTGACGTTGCGCCAGCCCGCCTCGGCTGATGACCAGGACGATTGGCTAGACCCCGATGCCGTGGCCATAGATGCCGCTGAACTTCGCTTGGCCCGCGAGCGCGAACGTGCGTTTTATGATATGACCAGCACGCTCAGCAGTACGCTAGATTACCAAAAGGTGTTGGATGCCGTGCAAAATGTGGGCGAACTCGTCACGCGGCACCAAAGCCAGGGCGCGGAGATCATCAGCGCGGCACTGTTGTTTCAGGGCGGCAAGCAATCTTTACAGGTCGCCAGTGCGCGCGGGCTCACACGCCAGGATATGACCGTCGAGCCCGCCGGGCGGGCGGGGGTGCTGGGCATCGCCTTACGCCAGACCGAGCCCGTCTTCGGCGCTGTGCCCGCCGAAGACCCCGAACTGAAGTATTTCGCGGCCTTCCAGAGTTGCCAATCGTTGGTGGTCGTGCCCTTGCAAGCCGGGTTTGAATACTACGGCGTATTGGTCTTTGGCAGCAAAGCGCCGGGCGTGTTTTCCGAAATCTATTCGGATTTTCTAAAAGTCATCGGCACCCAGGCCACCATCGCGCTACAAAACGCCGTGCTCTACCAAGATATTCTGGATGAGAAAGAACGTATTGTGGAAGTCGAAGAAGACGCGCGCAAGAAGCTCG
>DAOTVD010000224.1:0-3917 GCA_034437075.1 Anaerolineae bacterium | reverse complement strand
ATGTCATGAATTTGTCCGTGTTGACATTCAGCGTGTCAGTCGTGGAGACGGTCATGTCGGCGCAGGCCTCGGTGGGGCTTTGCGTCGTAGGATTGCCGCTCGCATCAGCGAAGGTCACCTGAACGTCTGCACAGTTAGTGTAGGTGGTGTTGTCAAGCGCTACACCGGTGCGCGGCGTCACATTGAAGCCTGCTCCTTGCAATGATGCGTTGGGCGGAATGGGTGTGCCAGCGCCGAAATCCATCACCCAGGCCACACATAATGCGTCGGCATCATACGTTGTACTAAAGTTGATCAAGTCATAATCATTCGCACATGCTGGGTCGCTCGAATACTGCACAACAGGGGTGCCCACAACGTTATTGTCTTCGTCGCGCACTGTGCCCGCCGATGCGGGGCCTGTTAACTCTAGGAACGTCTGTGGTGGCCCACCACCATCATCTGGCAAGCGGTCGATGAGCACCGCGCTCGTTGTGTCGGTGTTGGCTTGCGAGGTATCAAAACTGACATTAAAGCGCCCCGTACCGCCAAACGCGACTGGCTCGTCGTTGGGGTTCGTTTTTCCGACGATAGGATCAACAGTGGGATCATCAAACTGGTGTGTATTGTTTTGTCCGGTACACGGACCGACACAAGTACCAGTTTCTGGGATACCGTCATCATCGTAAGTCGCCGTGAAAGTAGAAGCGTTTGTAACAGCGGTGTTGATGTCTGAAATAAGATCATCAGGGTATTGAAGCGTGATCTCTTGGGTAACACAGCCCTGCGTAAAATCGATACCTGTAAGGTTCCAGGTCACCGTACCGCCCACCGGCGTCGGATTACCATCCACCGTTGCTGTGCCGCCTTGAACATAGGTCGGCGATCCCGTGGCCGAGATATAGACAGCCTCATTGGGGAGTGTGTCGACAATTTCTAGGTCAACAAGATCAAAATTTCCGATGAAGGGACTTTGCGGACAAACTTCAATTTGATATACCACGTTGCTGTCGATGAGCGGTTCCACGACACCTTGTGGCGGCGTTGTGCGGGTTTTTTCGATATTCCAATTATAGGTGGGTTCCGAAACCTCGAAGTTATCGCCGGTAGTGCCACCATTATCCAAGTTATTGATAGTGAAACCAACCGGCACATTGTTGGGCGAAGGGACATCGAAAAAGGCGCGGTTGGCCACTTGAAGCTGAAGCGACGCATCTAAGATATCACCATCGACCATACAGGGGTTGCTCGGTGTGCCATCACATGTTAGGCGAACGGTGTCGCCATCAACTGTGAAGCCGTCAACCACCAAGTTCGGGTTTGTGACCGTGCTGTTCAACACCGGGGTCACGCCTGTATTAAAGGTCCCTGCCGGAAAAGTGACCTCGAAATCGAGATCGTAGCACGGCTCAGTAATACCGGTACAAGACAAACCGAAATCAACCGTAATGATGTCGCCAACCTGTACAGGTGATGGGGCCAGATTATTGACTGCCAAGGATAACGCCGCATCAATTGGGGCTGATATTTGCCCGAGGGGGGCCGCTGGTGGTGCCGCATCTGTCACGGGATTGCCCCCGCTCATCGTCAAGAGCAACAAGATACCTAGGGTAAAACATGCCCATATCATTCGTGATCTAGTGGTTGCCATCAGCATTTCAGCTTTCCCTATTATGTATCACCACGCAAAATAGCCAGATAAAACACCCAGCAATAAGTCCACAATCTTTTTTTGGTTGAGTCGATGTGCATCCCGCTATATTGGGTTACAGTCAGGATCACCGCCGAACAACAAACAAGTAATGCGCAAAAGTGCATTAGATTGTGTTTTAACCTAATGCTCATTTTACCTTTTTTTTGAAAAGAAATGAACGTTAGGCCTCATATGAACGAAGCCATAACAATTTTTTGTCAATAGTATTGAATTACGATTCGCATACGGGAATCAATCGGTATTGATACGTAAATCAAATTTTAGCGCTTGGCGAATTCAAATAGATATCATATTTTTCAAGGTTTTGGCAGCGAATTTACGATCTCGAAGCGTAGGGATTCTCAGATGAGGCGGCCTCATGTCTACAGTGATTAACCCAATGTGACATATATCCAAAGACCCCAAATATCTGTTAAGACCCCTTTTGATACAATCGCCCTGCATCGCTCAAAAGGGTCGTGTAGAATTACAGGGCGATATGCTATACTCTAGTCGTTTATTTCGTATAAGCAACCAAACATCTCATGCAGCGTATTCGATTAACATCATCCCACCTGGTGCTACTCGCCCAGGTTTTCTTAATTGCCGGGTTTGTGATCCTGACATTGAGGTTTAGCGCCCAAGCCCCCCTGGCAGACTATCCCGATACACGCCAATACATCCGCATGGGGCATTTACCCCTCACAAATAGTGAATTTTGGGCGGGCATCGTGCCCTTTACAGCGGCACTGGTGTATAAAGTCTGCGGAGGCGATATAACCTGTGTCGCGGATATACAGATCGCTCTAGCGTTGGTGGCTTGGTCGGCGTTGGCGCTGGTTGTGGCGCGCCTCGTGCAAGCCCCATTGCTAAAGCTCTGCGCGATGGTGGTCGTGCTGGCGCTGGGCCTCTCGCCAAATGTTATCGCCTGGCACAAGACGCTGATGAGCGAAGCACTATCCAACAATTTGCTGATACTCAGCACGGCGGCGGTGTTGTGGTTGGGGTGGTACTTGGCCCAGCGTCCGGGGTTGGCGGCCTGGCGGCAGTTGCTGGCCGGGTTGCTCGTCTTGCCGATCATCGTCTTGTATTCCTTTGCGCGAGACCCCAATAGTTATATGCTATTGTTGAGCGCTTTATTCGTGGCGGGCCTGGTGTTGATCTTCCGCAAGCAGACGCGCCCTTGGTGGCCGGTGCTGGGCTTTTTTGTGGTGAGCATTGGCGTGCTGTTCGCTCTCCAAAATGTTTCGATCAGCTATTCGCAGCGAACTGTGCCCACCTTCCCGCAGAATATCTTGATTCGTGTATTGCCCTATCCTGACCGCCTGACCTACTTCGAATCACGCGGTATGCCTGTAACGCCCGAACTGCTGGCCCTGAATGGCCAGCGAGCGCATATCGCCTACTTCAAACTATTTTGATGCGTCAGCCCTGGCATATATTCGATCCACAAAATGGCTATACGGCGATCCATTCAAGCGCATTAGGAAGCATTGATTTGAATCACATCAGCAAAGGTTATTTCTTTGAAAATGATATGCTTGTCCAATTAAATATTCACAAATTCCGTGTCAAAGACGTACCTATTCCAGCTATTTATGCCGATGAAATCTCCCACTTGAAAATTCATAAGGTCGTGGGCATATTTTCACTTTTGCTGATAAATCGGTTTTTCTATCGTATCTACAATCGCTATATCCTTCGTGATTTTTCTCCAATTGTTATATTTGGTTTTTTCGGAACACTATTTTTGAGTTGGGGAACTATTTTTGGGTTATACACTTGGATACTCGGCAGTTTACCCAATGCCACACCCGCTACTGCAGGTACTGTTATGCTATCAGTGCTGCCGTTTTTCATTGGCTTTCAACTGCTCTTGCAAGCGTTAGTGTTGGACATCCAAGAGACGCCGAAATAATATTTGATTGGCACACAGGCTGCTGTAGACGCTAGAGCGATGAAGCCAATTGACGCACGCGGGTGCTACACTGCGCCCGTAGAAACCACGAGCAAATCATCATCAAGATCGTCATCCAGAACTGGGGGCGCGATGTCCGGCACCTTCATCTTTTTGGGGCCACCTGATTGATCGGGTGCCTTGGCTGTAGGTTCTGGCTTCGTAGTGACCCCGCGCGATTTGAGCAACGCCCGGACTTGCTTCACCGCTGACGGGTTAAACTTGTTCATATCCAAGCCATATTGCAGACAGTCTGAACTGAGGTCGTGTAATTTAATTGCGCCGAGG
>DAOTVD010000223.1:0-8668 GCA_034437075.1 Anaerolineae bacterium | reverse complement strand
AACCCGACACGACGCCCCAAGAAGCCGCGCGTCCGCTGGCGCCTGCCGCCGCCGAGAACACGGTTGGCTATGCTTGCGTATGGCTGGTAGAAGAAGCGCGCAATGCCATTAACCCCAGTGCCGCGCAGTTGATTAACGCCTGGTTGCACGAGATTTGTGACGCGCAGGGTTGGACGCTAGCCCAGGTACGCATCGAGCCCGAATGGCTCTACGTTGCGCTGCGGGTGCCGCCCAAAACCCTGCCCCACACCATCGCCCAAACCCTGATGCATGAAACCGCCACGCGCGCCCTGGCCGCCGCGCCCCACCAAGAAACCCGTAGCCCCTGGAGCGACGGTTACCTCATCCGCACCCCGGCGGACGACCTACGCGCCAGCGACATCGACCGTTTTATCGACTTTTACCGCAGCACGGCGCTCAACGCATGATAAGAGGTTCGCTATGGCGTCTATTGCTCTGGTTGGTGGCCAGCTTTGGCCTAACGACGGCCCTGCCAGAAGCCAAACACCATCCCGCCGAGGACATCATCCCCGCCGTATAAACCCGTTCAGGAGGAGTGAAACCGTATGCCCGACCGCCCCCATTTTATCCTGATCGATGGCCATGCCGTAGCCTACCGGGCCTACCATGCCTTGCAACGTGCCAACATGAGCACCTCGGCGGGCGAGCCCACCAGCGCGGTGTATGGCTTTGCCCATAAGCTGATGGATTTGCTGGCCGAAAAGCCCGAATACATCGCCGTGAGCTTCGACCGGGGCCTGAGTGGCCGCGATGTGCAATACGCCGAGTACAAAAGCACGCGCGAGAAAATGCCCGAAGACCTCGCCACGCAGATGAACCGCATTGATGAGCTTGTCGGCGCGTTTAACATCCCGCGCCTTTCTAAAGACGGCTACGAAGCCGACGACGTCATCGGCACCATCGCGCACCAGGCCGAGGCGCAAGGCTGCGGAATCCTCATCGTGACGGGCGACCGCGATTTGCTGCAATTGCTCAGCCCGCATACGCACGTCATGCTGCCCGACCCCAAAAGCCGGACGGATAAGGTGTGGGATGTAGACGCCTTCCGCGAAAAATACGATGGGCTAGACCCCGCCCAACTCATCGAACTCAAGGGCCTGATGGGCGATAGCTCGGATAACATCCCTGGTGTGGCGGGCATGGGCGAAAAAAGCGCCCTAAAAGCCATCGTCCAATATGGCAAGATCGAGCGCGCCTATGAAAACCTCGACGCGCTAGGGACGCGCATCGCGAACGTCTTGCGCGATAATCTCGATATCGCCCTCCTCAGCCGCGAGTTGGCTACTATTCAGCGCAATGTTGACCTAAAGCTGGATTTAGACGCCTGCCGCGCACGAGACTTTCAACCCGAAGATGTGCTGGCGATGTTCGACACGCTGGAATTTGGCGACACCACGCGCAAGAAGTTCGCGGCCCTGGCCGAAGACGCCCACGCCGAAGTCGCTGCCGCGATATTCTCTGCCCAGGCAGAATTTATTCCCGATCACGAGGTCATCACCACGCCAGAGGCGCTGGCGGCCATGGTGGATGCCCTGAGCGCAGCCTCGCTCATCGCGTTTGATACCGAAACAACCAGCATCGACAAAATGCAAGCCGATCTCGTCGGCATTTCGCTTTCAGCAGATGGAACACACGGCTATTACATCCCGGTGGGGCACGGGCCATCCCCCAACCCACAGATGAACATGTTCGAGCAAGCCAACACGCCCCAGCAACTGCCCTTGCCAACGGTCATCGAGGCCCTACGCGGCCCGCTGACGCATCCGAACATCGGCAAGGTTGCGCATAATGCCGAGTACGATTACGTCATGTTGTTGCGCGCGGGCCTGGATGTCTGGCCGATTGTGGAAGATACTATGCTCGCCGAATTCGTCCTAGACCCCGGCAGCCCATACCTGGGCCTAAAAAACCTGGCCCGCGACCGCCTGAACATCAAAATGCGCGATATTGAGGCGCTCATCGGCAAAGGCAAAAAGCAAATCACCATGGCGCAGGCAGACATCGCCGCCGCCGCCGAATATGCCAGCGCGGACGCAGTCGTGACCTATCGCCTAGTGGAACCCATGCGCGCGGCCTTGGATGACTTGAAGTTGCCCCAGGCCCGTCAGCTTTACGAAACGCTAGAAATGCCCCTGATTCCGGTCATCGCCGCGATGGAAATGGCCGGAGTGCTGGTGGATGAAGACTATCTGCGCGAGCTTTCGAGCGAGCTTGGCCACGAGCAAGCCCAACTCACGCGCCAGATTTACGCCGCCGCCGGCACCGAATTCAACATCAACAGCACCCAACAACTAAACGAGATTCTATTTGATCGCCTACGCCTCTCGACTTCGGGCCTCAAGAAGACCAAGACGGGCGGCTTTAGCCTGACGGCGGGCGTGCTAGAAGAACTCGCCGGGCGCGAATCGCACGCGATTTTGCCGCTGATCCTGGCCTATCGCAGCTTGCAGAAATTGCTGAGCACGTATATTGACGCCTTGCCGCTGCTCATCAATCCGCAGACCGGGCGCGTGCACACCAGCTTCAACCAGACCGGGACGGTCACTGGGCGGTTGTCCTCCAGCGCGCCGAACTTGCAGAATATCCCCATCCGCACGGAGGAAGGGCGCCGCGTGCGCCGGGCCTTCATCGCGCCACCGGGCTATTTGCTGCTGAGCGTGGACTATTCGCAGATCGAACTGCGCATCCTGGCCCATTACAGCGCGGATGAAACCCTGCGCCAAGCGTTCATCGAAGGGCAAGACATCCACCGCACGACCGCCGCGCGCGTCAACAACATCGCGCCGGAGGCGGTAACCTACGAGCAACGGCGAATGGCCAAGGCCATCAACTTCGGGCTGATGTATGGCATGGGCGCGTTCCGCTTGGCCCGCGACACAGATTTGACCCTGAGCGAGGCCGAAGCCTTCATCACGGCGTATTTTAAGAACTTCCCCGGCGTGAAAGATTATCTAGAAACGACCAAGGATTTCGCGCGCCAAAATGGCTACGTGCAAACCCTGTTCGGGCGGCGGCGCTACTTCCCAGAACTGACGCGCGACGACATCAACCAGAACCAGCGTGCCCGCGCCGAGCGCGAAGCCATCAATATGCCCATTCAGGGCACCGCCGCCGACATCCTCAAGCAAGCCATGATCGACCTGCACGCCCGCCTGGCGGATGCTCATCCCAAGGCGCGGATTTTGCTGCAAGTGCACGACGAATTGGTTCTGGAAGCGCCCGAAGACGAGATCGAGGCCGTGCGCGCGCTCGTCGTAGAGACCATGCAAGCGGCGGGCGACATGCTCGACGTGCCCATCGTGGCGGACGCCGCACAGGGGCCAAACTGGGCGGCTTTGACGTAATCCGCACAACGCGATAGGGTCTATTTATCTCGTACTCACATTTTATGGCGTAAATTGTGTTATACAGGTAGCTAGGTTTTTCAACACAGCCAAGGAGGCTTATCGGATGTTACGTTCTTTACGTACGGGCGTATTCTTCGCCCTCATTGCAGTGACCGCGCTGTCTCCGCTGGGGATGGTGTGGGCCGACCAGTCCGCGCCCGCGCCGGAGGCGATCATCGCCCAAGACGGCGGCGAGCCCGTGACGTCATATTTCACGAGCACGACCAACGTCTCGACGCTAGACCCCGCGCGCGGCGAAGACTCATTGTCGATTAACTGGATCGAAAACTTATTTTTGGGCCTGACGAACAATAACCCGCTCAACAATTTTGAAATTCAGCCCGAGTTAGCCACCTCCTGGACGACGGAAGACGGCCAACGCTGGGTCTTCAACATTCGGACGGATGTCCCCTGGGTGCGCTACGACCCCGCCACGGGCGAGAGCGAAATCCTGGGCAATGTCACCGCTACGGACATCGAATGGAGCATCAAACGCGCGTGTGACCCGCGCCTGGGCAGCCGCTATAGCTCCATCATCGCGGGGGTTATCGCCGGGTGCGACATCATCAACCGTTCCGACTCCGATTCGCTGACGGATGAAGACATCTTCGGCGATACCGTGCAGGTCAGCGCCCCGGATGAAGCAACCCTGATTATTGATTTGCAATACCCCGCGCCGTTTTTCTTCTCCATGACTTCCATCTGGACGATTCGCCCCGTGCATCGCCCCACTGTGGAAGAATTCGGCGATAACTGGACCGACCCCGGCATCATCGTCACCAATGGGCCCTACATGGTGGAAGAACTGACGCCGGACGTGCGCCGCGTGGCCGTGCGTAACCCGCACATCCCGCAGGACATCATCGGGCCGGGGAATATCGACCGCATCGAGATTAACAACGTGCGCGACGGCAACACGACCTTTAGCTTGTTCCTGAACGACCAGGTCGATATTGCGGGCATCCCCGCCGCCGAACTGGAAAGCGTGCGCACCGATCCGGTGCTCAGCCAGCAGATTGTGCCCAGCTTCAACAGCAGCGTGTCGTACATCGCGTTTGACCACGCTCGCCCGCCCTTTGATGATGTGCATTTGCGGCGCGCGTTTAACGCCGTCATCGACCGCGAAACCTATATTCAGCAGATCGCGCTGGGCCAGGGCGAGCCGATGTTGCACTTCACCCCGCCGGGGATGTTCGGTGCGCCGCCCTCGCTGAATGATCCCGGCATCGGCTTTAATCCGGAATACGCCCGCGAACAACTCGCGCTGAGCGGTTACCCGAACTGCGAAGGCTTGCCGCCCATCAGCGTCGCGACGGGCTCCGGCGGCGGCGATACGTTCCAATTCTTGCAATCGTCCGTGGCCGAACACCTGGGTTGCCCCGAAGACCTGTTTACGATTGAAGAACTCGAATTTTCAGTATTGCTCGAAATCACCGCCTTCGACCAGCCCGTTCAGAATCGTCCGCATATGTGGTCATTGGCCTGGGGGCCGGATTACCCCGACGCGAACAACTGGGTTGGTGATGTGATCTCGTGCTTCAAGGACAACAACTTCTTGCGGCCCTGTTCGGAGGTCGATGACCTCATCGAGGCCGCCGCGCGCGAAACCGACCCCACGCGCCGCACCGAACTCTATTTTGAGGTCGAAGCGCGTTTGTTTGGGCGTCAGGTGGACAGCGGCGTAACGGTGGATGGCGAAACGCCCTTCATTCCCCTGGCGCTTAGTAGCGCCTTTTCGCTCATCAAGCCCTGGTACGATGGCCCCTTCGAAACAGACGGGCTCATCGGCGGTGCGCATTGGGATTGGCGCACGGTAGACCAAGAAGCCCAGCAGGCCGCCCGCGACGGGAATTAACCCCAGCCCGTAAGCATTCACACTATCTGAGCGCCGCCCCTCACCGGGCGGCGTTTTTTTGTGCTAGTCCCACAAGCCAACCTGTCGAAGCAGCCCGCCGAGCGTGGTATAGTTATAGACGTTTTCTGGACGAGGAAAAAGAGACCCGAATGCAACATTTCATCAATCTTGCAGACCATTCGGCGGCGGACATTCAGCACTTGCTGGCGGTCGCCACCGAACTAAAATCGGCCTGGCACAGCGAAGGCAACGCGCCCTATCTGCGCGGCCAAACCCTGGCCATGTTGTTTATGAAGCCCTCGCTACGCACGCGCGTCAGCTTTGCGGTGGCCATGCAACACCTGGGCGGCGCGGCGCTGTACCTAGGGCCCGAGGAAGTCGGGCTGGGCGCGCGCGAGGCCATCCCGGATGTGGCGCGCGTGTTGGGCGGCTATGTGCAGGGCATTATGGCGCGCGTCTTCGCGCATGAGCACATCACCCAATTAGCCCGCCATAGCCCCGTGCCGGTTATCAACGGCCTGAGCGATTATAACCACCCCTGCCAGGCCCTAGCCGACATTTTGACCATTCAGGAGGCCTTCGGGACGCTGGAAGGCGTCCGCGTGGCTTATGTGGGGGATGGCAACAACGTGGCGCGGTCGCTGCTGTTCATCACCAACCTACTCGGTATGCCCTTTGCCGTGGCCAGCCCGCCGGGCTATCAACTGGACGCCGCCGACCTGCAAACCGCCGCCCAACTGCGCCCGGACGGTGCCCCCGCGCCCCAACTGGGCGACGACCCCGCCGAGGCTGTGCGCGACGCAGCGGTTATCTACACCGATACCTGGACGAGCATGGGCCAAGAGGCCGAAGCCGAGGCGCGCCGCGCGGTTTTCGCCAACTATCAGGTAAACGCGGGGTTGCTGGCCCAAGCGGATAAGGACGCGGTGGTGCTGCATTGCTTGCCCGCCCACCGGGGCGAGGAGATCACCGACGAAGTGGCCGATGGGCCACAATCGCGCATTTTTCAGCAGGCGGCTAATCGCCTGCACGCCCAAAAAGCGGTGCTGTGGCAACTGCTCGGCCAGCATTAATTCAGGCTTTATGTGCACGAGTTTTCTTCTAAACCCAAAAGGGCTTACAATAAGCATTAGCGATGAACACAAACTATACGGATGATAGCGGCCATGCCCGGACGAAAAGACGTATTTGACCAAGCGATGCAAGCCGGCGATACTGCCGCGTGGGACCAAGAATGGACGCGCGCAACCCAAGCCTATATGCAGGCCGTGCGCGAATTCCCCACCAGCACCATCGCCTGCAATAGCCTCGGCCTAGCGTTGTACCACTCTGGCCGCTTAGAAGACGCCTTCAAGGTGTATGGCCAGGCGCAAAGGCTCGACCCCAACGACCCACTCCCCGTGGAAAAATCGGCGGATGTGCTCGAACGCATGGGGCGTGTCCAAGAGGCCGCCAAACAATACTTGAACGTGGCCGAAATCTACCTGGGCCAGCACGACCTAGAAAAAGCGATTGCGAACTGGGAACGTGCGACAGAGATTACGCCCGGCATGGTGGCCATTCATAAAAAACTAGCCATGGCGTATGAGCGCATCGGCCAAAAAGCCGAGGCCATCAACGAATATCTGAAGCTGGCCTTCAACTTCCAGCGCGCGGGTAAGCCGGAAGTCGCCATGCAAGCGCTGCAACGCGGCCTCCGGCTAGATTCTAAAGAGCCGCGTTTGCTGAATGCCGTCACCGCCGTGCGCGCCAATCGCGAGATCGCGCCCGAATTGCTCGAAGCGCCGGAGTCCAAGCCAACCTCAGACGAAGAAGAATTCGTCGATTGGGGCGATGCCGCCGATTCGGACGAGCGCGGCCCGTTGGGCGAGGCGGTCGAAATGGCCATGGAACGCCTGGCCTCGGCGGTCTTCGAGAGCGGGCAAATGGGTGTGGCCGAAGCCAACGCCATGCAAGGCGTCGAAATGCAACGCGCGGGCATCACCGACGAAGCCATCGGCGCTTACGAACGCGCTCAGGCAGATGGCCTAGCAAGCCCATCTTTGTACCTGAACCTGGGTGTTTTGATGGTCGAAAACGCGCGCTGGAATGAAGCCCTGAGCTATCTGGAACGGGTTGGCGTGGATAAGACCCTGGCCCCAGGCGTGCAGCATGCGCTTAGCCTAGCGTATATCGGCCAAGAAAACTGGGAAGCCGCCGCCACTGCCCTCATCGCGACCCTGCGCGCGGCTGACCTATCGCTAGTGCTCGATGAAACCGAAGCCGCCGAACTCGAAAGCCTGTACACCCGCTTGGCGAATATGGTCGCGCAGACGGATGACCAAACCCTGGAAAACCTCAGCAAACGCCTGGCGGATATGCTCACCGGGGCGGATTGGAAGCGCCGCGTGGCCCAAACGCGCAATCGCCTAGAAGACATCATCTCTAAGGGGAGCGCGCATGTGCTCGAAGACATCGCCCAGGGCGAAGGCGTCATGAATGCGATGGGGCTCATCGACCAGTACATCGAAGCGAAGCGTTACAACATCGCCATGGACGAAGCGCACGAGGTCATCCGCCGCGAGCCCGATTATCTGGCGGCGCATTTGCGCATCGGGCAAATCATGATGGAACTCTCGCGCGTGGAACAAGCCATGCAGAAGTTCAACCTCATCGCGCGGACATACACCCTGCGTGGCGACGACACCAAAGCCGCCGACATCCTAAAACAGGCTATTCGCATCGCACCCGCCGACATCAACCTGCGCCTGAGCCTTATCGAGATGCTCGAAAGCCAGGCCCGTTGGCCAGAGGTACTGACCCAATACATCAACCTGGGTGAAGCCTACCGCGCCCAAGCCGATACCAGCAACGCGCGCATGACCTTTGACCAGGCCATGAAGCTGGCCCAGCGCATCGAGACGCCCCAAGAACAAGTCATCGACATTATGCTCAAAATCGCTGAAATTGACATGGATCGCCTGGATTATGCCGTCGCCCTGCGCACCTATCAAAAGGTCGTGGAAATGGCACCCCAGCATGTGGGTGCCCGTCGGCAAATGATCGAACTGTACTACCGCCAGAATGATTACGTGCGCGGCGTGCAAGAAGTCGATAAGCTGCTGCAACTCTACGCGCGCCAAAAACGCCCCGACCTGATTATCGAGATGCTCGAACGCTTCCAGCGCAATTATCCCGATGATATGGGCTTGCGCTTGCGCCTGGGCACTGTCTACGAGCAAATGAACCGCGCAGCGGACGCCGCTACGCAATACGAAGAACTGCGCCAACTGCAAACCAGCGCGGGCCTGCACGATGAAGCCCGCAAGACGATTAAGCGCATCATCAAGCTTCAGCCCGAGCAAGCCGGGCACTACCAGCAATTGCTCCAACAACTTGGAGGATAGGCCCGGCCACTGTCGTCACG
>DAOTVD010000222.1:0-5390 GCA_034437075.1 Anaerolineae bacterium | reverse complement strand
TTAGGCTTTTCCAAGTATTTAACTATGCCGCTTGCTTTTGTCGAAAAGGATACCGGCTTGATTTTACCCCCCTCTAGCTCCCCCCGAATTCGGGGGGAGAACTTACTCGTGCGCATAATAGCCCCTCCCTGAATTCGGGGAGGGGCTGGGGAGGGGTAATTATTTTTCTGGAAAAGCCTTATGCCCTGATGGGGCGTTTTTCTACAACCGGGGTTTTGAGAAGCTCGAACGTATGCCGCAAAATTTCCCGATTTGTGTGCAAAAAAATAGTTAACCTGGCTCAATATGAGTATTTTCCGTTTGTTACTTACTTTTTAACGTTAAAGCGTGACATTTTTAATTGAGTATCCCCTAACCTTCCGGTGACAAATAGCACTGATGAGACAATATCTCAATTGGATATGCTGAATAAAACACTTTGGCGTAGAAAAGCCTCCACAGTCCCCCCACCCAAAAGCGAGCAAGGGACTGTGTGAAACATGATATGGAGGATATCGTGAAAAAAGCCTATATCGCTGTTGCTGCTAGCCTAGATGATGAACACCTGTGGGATGACCACTTCGGCGAAGCGCCGCGTTATCACATCTTCAATACGGCGGGTGAGCTAATCGAACGCCGTACCAATCCATATTGGAAAGCTGAGGAAGAATTTCACACCGGCCCCCAACGCATCACCGAGCTATTGCCGGAGTGTGGCGTATTCCTCGCCCGTCATTTTGGGGCAGGACTAAACAGCCTACACCAGAAATTTGGCGTAACACCCGTCATCACCCTAGAAGTAGATATTCTATCCGCTATTGATCGTTATTTAGCCGAAAGAGAAACGAGTTAATAATTGCCTTTACCAACGCCGCTCAAAGTATCCCCTCAAAAGCGAGTGGAAATTGGGCATCGCATAGACGCCTGAGAATACGTAAACTGGAAGCATGCGTTTAGACGACTTCAACCCTAACCAGATCGAAGACGAACTCCTGCGCGAGTTGGTCAAAGCGTCTCGGCAGACCAGCGGGGATGTATCGTCGGAGTCGGAACGTCGTAAGCGTCGTCGCCAGCGCAAGGGTCGTAAACACGATCAGATTTCCGCGTGAGGTGCAAAGCCAGGCCTTCACTGAAAATTGGCTGGATGAACACCTCAAGCTCAATACCACCTAGCGTCGGCAAATTCTGGATGTGCTCGACAAACTCATCGCGCGTACCCAAGCCCACAAAGCGCAATCACGCGCTACATCCCTCAATTTGAGCGTGTCGTGACCAGGGGCTGCCACCAGCTATTGAGGGGATATTTATTTTTTTGGAAAAGACTTATAGACCTGCACGACCACAAAGGGGATTAGGCTCATGCCAATGGCCAGCCCCCAGCCTTCGAGCGTCGGGGTCACGATACTCAGCAGCGCCGCCAACGGTGGGAAGAATACGGCCATGAAGATTAACGCCAGGCTAAGCCCCAACGCGCCCCATACATAACGGTTGCGTATAATGACATTATCGAAGATCGATTCTGACGCGCTACGCATATTGAAGACATGCCATAACTTGGCCAGCATCAGCGTTAAAAAGGCGATTGTCACGGCAGCATTGCCGTCCAGCCCGAGCCATTGATGCGCCAACGCAAACGCCCCCAGCACGCTCCCCGCAATCAACGTCCCATAGGCGGCAATCATCCCCCAATGTTGACGTTCTAAAATGCTCGTATCAGGCTCGCGTGGGGGGTGTTCCATCACATCTTCGGCGTCTTCGCCTACGCCCAGCGCCAATGCCGGGAAGACATCCACCACCACATTCAGAAACAAGATTTGCAGCGGCAAGAGGGGCAACGGCGCGTTAAGGACTGCCGCGACACCCACCGTAAATATCGTACTAACGTTGCTGGAAAACAAATAGATCATGAACGTGCGTATGTTGTTGAAGATAACCCGTCCCTGACGAATCGCGAGCACAATCGTGTCCAGATTATCATCTTGCAAGATCATATCAGCGGCATCTTTCGCGACCTGGGTACCGCTGCCCATTGCCACGCCAATATCAGCCTTCTTCAAGGCCGGCGCATCGTTCACGCCATCGCCGGTCATGGCGACGATATGCCCGTTATTCTGATGCAGTTCGATCAGTTGCAACTTTTGGGCGGGGCTAACGCGCGACAGGATATTCGATTTCAGGATGCGTTGCGTCAGATCGTCGTCCCCGCCGAACATCTCGCCCTGGATGACCTCATCATGTTCTTCAGTGGCGATGCTCAGTTGTGCGGCGATGTTGCGCGCTGTCAGAGCCTGGTCGCCCGTCACCATCACCAAGCGAATCCCGGCCCGGAGGCATTCTTCAATCGTCGATTTGACTTCCAAGCGCGGAGGATCGAGCAAGCCCGCGATGCCCAGCAGCGTCAAGTCTTGGTACGGTTCAGCCTCGGCGCTATCGACGGTCTTTTCGGCCAAGGCCAGCACGCGCAACCCACGTTCAGCGGCGGATGCATTGCGTTCTTGCCAGGCTTGCCGATCTTCATCCGTTAAGGGGCGGGCATCATCATTGTGTTGCACACGCGCGCAGATGTCCAGCACGGCTTCCGGCGCGCCTTTAACCGCGACACGGTAACCCCCATCACATTCATGATACGTGGCCATCATCTTGGCATCGGGGTCGAAGGCTACTTCGCGCGTTTCGGGGTAATGTTTCAATAGCTCGTGGCGCGCATAGCCCGCTTTGCGCCCGGCAACTTGCAGCGCGACTTCTAACGGTTCGCCAATCACCTCGGCGTCGTCCTGGTCAAGATTCACCTCGGCGTTGCTGCACAATACGCCAACCTGGATGGCACGCGCTAGGGCGTTCATCTCGTGCGGATTGAGCGGCTCGCCATCGTGTTGATAGCCTCCTTCGGCGGATAGCGCATCGCCCGTCAGGCTGATTTGCTCATCTTGCAATTGGAAATATTCAACCGACATGCGCCCCTGGGTGAGCGTGCCGGTTTTGTCGGTGCAGATGATATTGGTTGAGCCTAATGTCTCGACAGTTTCCAGGCGATTCACCAGCGCATTGCGGTTCGCCATGCGCCGCATACCGCGCGCCAGGGCAATCGTCGCCGTGATGGGCAAGCCTTCCGGCACACTCGCGATGGCGAGCGCGATTCCGGTTTCGATCATCAATTGCAGATCGCGCCCCGCGAGAAGCCCCGCCGCCGTAACCACCACGGCAATGCCCAGGGTTAACCCGATAAGGCGCTGGCCGAGCGCATCCAGGCGTTTTTCTAGGGGCGTTGTTTCACTCTCGGCGGATTGCACCATCTCGGAAATATGACCTATTTCGGTGTTCATGCCCGTGGCGAACACCACACCTTCGCCCGTGCCGCGCGTGATGGCCGTTCCCTTAAAAGCGACATTGAACTGTTCGGCCAGCACGACCTCCTCCGGGATGACATCTATATTCTTGGTGACCTGCTTGGATTCGCCCGTCAGCGCCGCCTCGTCTGTTTGCAGGCGATTCGCTTCGAGCAAACGCAGATCGGCAGAAACCATATCGCCCGCATCCAAGATTATAATATCGCCTGGCACCAACTGTTTAGCCGGGATTTTACGCACGCGGCCATCCCGCCGCACAGCTGTTTTAACCTCGCCCATCTGCTTGAGCGCTTCCATGGATTGCGCAGCTTGCAATTCGGTGAAAAAACCGACCAAGGCATTCACAATCACCACCGCGAAGACCGCGATCCCTTCTACCTCAGAGCCAATCGCGATGGCCGCAACGCCCGCCGCCACCAACAGCCAGATGATAGGGTCACGAAACTGCTCGATCAATATTTCGACCGCGCTGCGCGCTTTTTGCTCTTGTATAGCATTGGGGCCATGGTGTTCTAGGCGTGCCTTTGCGTCCTCACTGCTCAAGCCCTGCGCCGGGTCGAGGCCGAAGTGCTCGCACACATCGTCTATGGACTGCCGTCCGGCGGTTTGGCGGTTAAGTTGTTCAATGCTCAAAATGTGTTCTTTCGCTTAATTTTGCATTTCTTCAGGTCGAATATGGCTGTGGACTCTGCCATGCTGTTTGGTCAAGCATTTGATCTCACATGCCAGGTTGGGCACCCACATGCTGAAATCGGCCACTCTGGCATGATGCTGTACACCCGAAAATTAGAAAATTAGCATGCAGCTTGTCTTTACTATATGGCATTCGGCCTATGCTGGCATGGCACAGACGGGCCAATTCAAATGGGCTTATCGGATGAAGTGCGTCCGTCATGGTGAGGCATAGCACATTGGGTAGAGGACTGAAATCACCGCTAAACCATTAGATTGGGGCGATGTGTGGCAAAGCTTTAGCGGGCGAGTTGGAAGATTACCGTGACGCTAACTTGCACCCCCCCAACACCGGAATCAAGCGGTGGTGCTTACCAGCATGAGCCATTACCCCAACACACCCGCAAGAAGCACCAGCAAAAAAAGCGCATTGCCAACGCCATGAACCATCACAGCCGCCCATGTGCTTTGAAGCTTTTGGGCAATGAATGGTGTAAGCAAACCCGTGGCCAACAAAGTCGGGTACGCCCACCACAGAAACGCATGAGAAACGCATGAAAGACCACTATCCATAACAAGCCATTGATGAGCCAAGCCCACTTACCAAAGGCGCGCTCCTGTATGGGCAAGATGTACCCCCGCCACCAGAGTTCTTCGCCAATGATATTGCCAAACAAGCTTACAGCATAAACCCCAAGCACCCACCAGTTGCCTTCAAGAAGCGTCGCCAGGTACTCCGTCGGCGGCAGCACGAGTTCCTCATTGGGATCAAACAAAGTGGGCAATGCATTTGGTATAGGAAGCGGTAGATTGGGAGGGGGAGGGTAAAAATGATGAGCAGCCAAATTTGTAACTGACGTACGCACTCACTTAGAATCCAAGGGGTTAAAACCCCTTGTTAACCTATAGTGACCTTTCGTGGCCACTTAACAAGGGGCTTCAGCCCCTTGAAGAAAGCCGATTTTGATAAGGCTGCGTAACGTCAGTGATAAGTTTCAGCCTTATCCCGAAGAAATGAACCGACGCCTAGTCAGTACTCTGGCTGACTTGCACTTCGCGCCAACCCGCGCATGCCACGATAACCTTGTGGCAGAACGTTACCCTGCGGATGCCATCCATGTTACGGGCAATACGATTGTGGATGCTTTGCAATTTGTGATACAAAAGCCCTACCACAACCATATACTGGACGATTTGCCACAAGACGCATCGCTCATCCTCGTAACTGCACATCGCCGCGAAAACTTTGGCGAACCGTTGCGCCAGGTCTGCATGGCTATTCGGGACATTGCGGCAGCTTATACGGCTTATACGATCTGTTAGCCGGTGCATATGAATCCGAATATGTATAGCACTGTGCATGAGTTGCTGGACGGTGTATCCAATATCCGC
>DAOTVD010000221.1:0-15504 GCA_034437075.1 Anaerolineae bacterium | reverse complement strand
GAGCGGATGTGCGCGCCCAACGCTTAGAAGCGTATATCTCGCTCGGCATGATCTATCTGCGTGGGCAAAATGATGATGGGCAAGATCGGCTCTCGCAGGGCGTGCAACTCATTAACCGAGCCAGCGAACTGGGCAATGTGTCCACAGAAATTCTTTACGAGGCGGATTTCGTGGCGCGGTACCTGGCCGCGCGTGCGTATGTAGAAGGCGGGGCCTTTGGGCAAGCACGGCAGGTCTTGGCGCGCTTGTGTGAGGAAAACTGCGATTGGAGCTATCGCGGCGTGTCGGTTCGTGACCTTTTGCAACAAGCTGGCGGGGCCTAAAACTAAAACCTTAAAACTGAAAACCCGGACGAAACTTAACGACCTTACGATTATAGTTGTAGATATAGTCAATAAGTTCGGCTTCTAGCGTTTCGAACTGCTCGCTTTGCAGGGCATTAAGCATGTTCTCGCGATTTTCGGCCACAAATTCGGCTTGGCGAGAGGGGTAATCGCCATGGAGTGTTTGGTATACCCGCATAATATGCAAGTTTAGGCTTTGCAAACCTGGGACAAAAGTTCCGAGTACGAATTGTCGATATTCTGCCTGCACACCCCGTTTAATGTCGTAGGTAAAGATGACTTTATATTGCGGGATAATGAGTGTCATGGTGTTTTCGGCTATCACGAAACGTTATACATATCATAGCATAGCTCCTGTATGCCATGAAAAAACGAGAGTACAGGCTGTACTCTCGTTTGCCTACCGCTAAATGCGGTTAGGGAGGCTACCCAGGGTTAGCCCAGGGCAGCGCGTATGGTGGCACACGCTGGGCAGCTACCATCCGGGCGGATTATG
Organism: Anaerolineae bacterium; assembly: GCA_034437075.1. Taxonomy (GTDB): domain Bacteria; phylum Chloroflexota; class Anaerolineae; order Aggregatilineales; family J027; genus DAOTVD01. Next base: position 14,664 of record DAOTVD010000221.1, on the reverse strand, counting down.
GCATAACCGGCTTGCGGGTCATCGGTAAAGGTTTGAAAGTCTACATTGAAGACGATGAACAAGCGCACGTTGCCTTGTTGGCGTGCTACGCTGACCGCTTCACCCAGCCATTGCGCATGTTCTTGTACGCTGGTTTCAGAGGCCCAGGCAAAGGCGGTGGGTAATCCCTGTGAGAATCCATCGCCAGAGAGATAGCCGATTTCGGTAATGCACGCTTGCTTGTCAGGGAACGGCCCCAGCGCGCGCGCCATGTTGGTTTGGTAGTAGCGCGTGCCGTAGTTGTCGCGCGGGTCGCCACTGTTTTGCAAAGGGCTCACGATACCTTCGTTGTAGTGCACCCCGACGCAGTCCATATACTGAGCAGCGCCAGCAGCAGCCATCTGTTGGTAGAAGACGTCGTCATTACAGCCTTGATCGGTGCAGCCTGCCGTACCGAAAAAGCCTGTCGGGGCTGGCCCACCAGAGACAACGATGGTGTTGGGGTTGGCCGATTTGATGGCATTGTACGCGCGGGCGAGCACTTGCGTGTAATTGCCGCCATTGACTTGCCCGGCAGGCCACTCACGTTCGATGTTAGGCTCGTTCCAAACTTCGATGCCATGGGCCCCTGCTCCGGCTAGTTGCCCCACAAAGTTGGCATAATCTTCCTGGCGTTGGGGGTCCATAATGGTGGAGGGTTCGCCGATAGCGGAAATCAGGATGCGGAAGCCTTTCGCTTGCGCCTCGTTGATCCAGCCGACCACTGTATCGAAGGGGACTGTATGCACGGCCTGGAATTTCACCCAGCGCATACCCGCTTGGTTCAGAGCAGTGACGGTGTTATCAAACAAACCCGTCACCTGCCCGCCAACTTCCAAGTTGCCGGAGCCAAGGGGGCCAGTGACTGGGGCGGCCAAATCGGGATTCGTGGCTGCCACGGCAGGTTCCGGCACGCTAGCAGCGGTTGTCGTCACTTCATCACAAACCACCACGATTTCTGAATTGAAGCTGGTACGCACTTCGTACTGCGCGCCATCCAGCAAGGTGATGATGAAGCGCCAACCAAAGAACAGGTTGAATTCTTCTTCGCCATCTTCAAGCGTTTGGCATGAACTAATACCGTCTGTGAATTCCGCTTCGGTCCATTCGTAACGTTGCACCAGGCGAATATTGCGTTGCAATTCTTCTTCTAACGCACTCCGTGCCGCATCAAAGGAGAGCCACACAGGATCATTGGGGGTGGCGGTTGGGCCTTGTGCGGCAACAGGTTGTTGAACGCTGGAGAATGTGAGCGCTGCAACGATTGTCAGCAGCAAACCCAGCCCCACATGTAATTTCGACTTCAGCACTGCTCTTTCCTCTCTCAGTTTCTGCTGTCAATTATCCACGTAAAGATGATCATCTAAGATGGTATCATCGAATTTAGGCTTCATAGTACCGAATATCGATGGGACTTTTCAAGTTACCGTTTGCCTACTCTCACCTGACTATTCAGTACTCAGGCTATTAATTTATAGGCGTGAGAGGCGACGAATCATCTTGAAAATATTGCTGGTGGATTGATTACGGGATTCATCCAGGGCTTGGGTAAGGGCTTCTTGGCGCAAGCGTTCGACTTCCAAGACCATCCAATGCCGGTCCCGGCGGATACCATCCACCATAAACCAGCGCCCTTCCAGATGTTCGCATTCTGGTACGCGGTCATGAAGTGCCTGAAACGCATAGGCATATGAGTCGGCAATATTGCGGGCCGTTAGGGTCTCTTCTTTCTTCGGGTACATTGATGATGTGGCCATGAGCACCTCTCGCGTTATGCTAACAGTACAATGAACGGGTTACACGACTACGTTTTATCCATAGGTTTCAAACTTTTGCGCATTGCGAATCGCAACCGCAGCTTGGTCGGCAAGCGAGGTCAGAAAATTCAAAGAGGCTTTCAGACTGAATGTCATTACAGGTTCATCGCGGCTATCAACATACAACAGCCCGATCACCTGTTGTTTAATCATCAATGGGGCGCAGTTGACGCTGCGTAATATCATATTCTGGACGCTTTCACGTTTACTAAGGTATTCATCAGATTGCGCGTCGGGGATGATCAACGAGCGCCGGGTTTCGAGCACGTGGTCAATAACACTACTGGATGGCGAAAAATCGTCAGCCGTGAGGTATTCACCATCTCGATTACGCCCCATCTTGAAACGCGGGATACTCTCTTCGTCTAGCAACATGATAAAACCGCGTTCGCCATTTACAAAAGCTAGGGCGCTATCTAGCACTTTGGTGATGACATCCCGAACATCGTGCAAGCTGTGTAATTCTTTGGTTACCGAAAGTAGCATTTGCAACACAACAAGTTCGTTCATTTCGCTGGCATCGTGGGTGAGCGTCAACATCTCGCGCACCTCTGCCAGTAATTTGTCGATCTCTTCTATTTGTCCAACTTTACGTTGAGAAGCCATGTTTTGCCATCCGTATGCCTACTTAAATTAAATTTTAACACCATTTCTGGCACAATGGGACTTGCGTACTAAGTTAGCAGATGAGCAGCGCGTTGCAAAAGGCGTTCGGCGACTATTTGTTTAGTCGTCGGGGGCAAGTGTTCGGGGTCTTGTGTGGCGCTTAAAATCGTCACTGTGTTATTTTCGCCGCCGAATCCGGCATCTGGGGCTGTAAGATCGTTGGCGACAATCAGATCGAGGTTTTTACGGTGTAGCTTGCTGGCTGCATTATCCAGCAAGTTTGTCGTTTCGGCAGCAAATCCGATGCACACGCGCGGCGTGCCCGTTTCGGCCCGTTGGGCACCCACCAGCATAAGAATATCATCATTGCGAGCCAATTGCAGCGTCAGAGCGGCCTCTGCTTTTTTGATTTTCTGTTCGGCGCGTTGGGCCGGGCGCAAATCGGCAACAGCGGCAACCATCACCAGCACATCACAGTCGATATGGGCGAGCACCGCATCGCGCATGTCGTCCGCGCTGACAACCTGAATTACGTCTGCGCCTACCGGGGTTGGTAACGCCGTGGTAGTCGAAATAAGCGTGACGCGCGCGCCTGCATCAATCCCTGCCTGCGCGATAGCATAACCCTGGCGCCCAGATGAATGATTCGTTATGTAACGCACGGGGTCGAGCGCTTCGCGCGTGCCGCCCGCTGTCACCACCAGATGCCGCCCGGCTAATGGCCCCCCCGTACCCAGCATACGCCGGAGATGGCCGATCAGGGTAGCGGGTTCTGGCAAGCGGCCTCGCCCTTCCAAGCCAGATGCAAAACGTCCCCAGGCTGGTTCGATGATCCCGTAGCCGTAGCTTTGCAACGTCGTCACACTGGCTTGCGTGGCGGGATGCTCGTACATGCCGCCATCCATGGCTGGGGCGAGCAACACCGGGCAACGCGCCGCCAACGCCGTGACGCTGAGCAAATCATCCGCCATGCCATGGGCCAGGCGCGCCATGGTTTGGGCCGTAGCGGGGGCAATGAACAACAAATCGGCGCCTTCGGCCAGGCCCACATGCGCGATATGAGTCGGTAGCCCTGTGGCAGCATCCGCCCCGCCCCATAAACTGGTATAAACCGGGCGTCCGGTCAACGCCTGAAACGTGAGGGGCGTCACGAAGCGGGTGGCGGATTCGGTCATGATGACATCCACATGCGCGCCGCCCTGGGTGAGTTTGCTGGCGACATCCGCCACCTTATAAGCTGCGATGCTCCCAGTCACGCCTAGGATAATGCGCTTGTCCTGTAAGACGGAAATCATGTATCAATATCCTTCTTGAGTCAGGCGGGCCATGGCCGCTACGCCCAACTGAGCGGAGGCCAATGGTAGCCAGAGCGTGCCAAAGACCAGCAAGGCTTGAAACATGCCCGCCACAAAGAACGGGTCGCCAGCCCCGAATTCCCACGCCGCGCCCCCCCCCGCCAACAGCGGCAACCCCAGCAAAAACCAACTCGGCAAATGGGGCTTTTGCGGGGGGGTGATGTCCGTCAGCGCGTCTGCCGGGCGAATATTGCGCGTAAAGACCACCATAAGCGTGATAATCACCAACAAAGACGCTAGAATACTGGCGCCCAAGGTATCGACATAGGCAGCGTCTAAGCGCAGCAGCAAGGTAACGCCCAGCACCAACCCCACAGCTACTGCATCATAGGGCGATAAGCGCCAAGCGTAATCATTGGTATAACGTTGCGGGGACACCGCCCAAGTTACCAGGCCAATCAGCGCCAGCCCAATCAGCACAAAGGGCGCATTCTCGGCCAAGGTCGTGGTACGGATGGTGATACTTTCGATGTCATTAAAGCCACGTAGCCAGATGCCCCAGGCTATGCCAACCAGCCCCGCGCCGATGAACGCGCGCAATCCCACAGCCTCACCGCTGAGCAGGGCGCGCAGGCTCCCCAAAGCGACCAGAAAAACCAGGGGCATTGCGCCGAGCGGTAGCAAAATTAGATCGACCACAAACGCCTGCGTTCCGGCGCTGATGTTAATCGTGCCCGTCAGCATGGCGTGCCCCAAGCCAAACCCGCCCGCAACGAGCATGAGTGTGCTGGGGGTCGTCACACGATAACGCGCGATGGCATCCAGCGCCGCCGCGCCCAACGCGCTATAGATTAGCCACAGCGCCAGCCAATCCAGCGGGCCATAACGCGCGGCACCTTGCCAGGCGATCAGTTCGCCCAGGATCAGGCATAAACCGCCAAACAGGGCCCGGTGTAGCCAGGGCGATTCACGTAAGGCTTGCATACGCGCATTATACCCTGTTGGGGTGGGTCAGGGCCATGTAGATGAGGTCATCGCGCACTTCGAAGCCCAACCGAGTATAGAAGGCCAGTAACTCGGGTTTTTCTTTCAGCACAAAGAGCCGGATTTTAGCTTCGGGGTCAAGTTGCCACAGCGCATCGACCACCGCGCGCACGATCCGCTGCCCGTAGCCGTGGCCGCGTTCGGCGGGGTGCACGGCCACCGATTGCACAATCGCGCGCCGACCGTCATAAGCCCCACAGGCCCCCGCCAGTAGCATTCCCGCGCGTTCGATGACCAAGCAGCTTGTCGGATTGCGCCAGATGAGGCGTTCGAAGCCAGCGCGCGTCATATAATCCATCCCTTCAGGTGCCCATAAGTGCTGCAAAGCGTCATAATCTTGAGGCTGCATGGGGCGCAAGTTTTCAGACATTCGGATGACCTCGCCTTAATTGTGCTCAGCGTCCAGCAATGCGCGGGCCTGTTTCAGTTGAGCGGCGACAGCCTCGGGGGCTGTACCGCCCGTGGCCGTCCGTTTGGCCAGGGCTGCGTCTACATCCAGCCAAGCGAAGACATCCGCCTCAAAATGGGCCGATAGCGCCTGGTAGCGCTCCAGAGGGAACGCCGAAAGCGCCACGCCTGCCACTTCGCAAGCCCGCACGACCTCCCCAACGACATGATGCGCCTCGCGAAAGGGCATCCCCTTCGCCACCAGATAATCGGCCAATTCGGTGGCGAGCAAGCCTTCGTCCAAGGCGGCCCGCAGGCGGGCTTCATCAAAGCGCACCGCTTGCACGAAGCCCGTCAGGACGGGCAACAGCAATTCGAGAGTTTGCATGGTGTCGAAAAGCGGTTCTTTGTCCTCTTGTAAATCTTTGTTATAGCCACTGGGCAAGCCCTTCAACAGCGCCAGAAAGCCCGTCAAGTTGCCGATGAGCCGCCCGGCTTTGCCGCGCGTCAGTTCGAGCGGGTCGGGGTTGCGTTTTTGGGGCATGATGCTAGAGCCCGTGCTAAACGCATCCGGCAGGATGACAAACCCCAGCGCCGGATTAGCATAGATGATGATGTCCTCGGCGAATTTGCTCAGGTGCGTGGCTAGGAGCGCCGCCGCGAACAACGTTTCGGCAATGAAATCTCGGTCGCTGATGGCATCCAGGCTATTGGGCGTCACGCCTGCAAAACCGAGATCATCCGCCAGGGCTTCGCGATCAATGGCGTAAGGCGTGCCCGCCAATGCACTCGACCCCAGCGGCGAGACATCCACCCGGCGGGTGATTTCGCTCAATCGTTCCGTGTCGCGCTGCAACATCCAGAAAAAGCTGAGCAACCATTGCGCCACGGTGATCGGCTGGGCGGGCTGAAAATGGGTATAGCCGGGCAGGGGGGTGTGGGTATGGGGCGCGGCGGCCTCTACCAGCGCACTTTGTAATTCGCGCAGGGCCTCTTGTAGCTGCCCCAAGGCATCCTTTAACCACAGCCGGATGTCGGTTGCGACCTGGTCGTTGCGGCTACGCCCGGTGTGCAGCTTGCCCGCTACGGGGCCTATAAGCTCGCCCAGGCGCCGCTCCACAGCGGTATGAATATCTTCGTCGGCGGGCTGAAATACAAAGGCTTCAGTCTCAAATTCGAACATCACACGCTCCAAACCATCTTGAATGGCTTCGCGTTCGGTTGCGGTTAGCACGCCGGCGTGCTCTAACGCGCTGGCATAGGCCATGCTGCCCGCGATGTCGGCGGCATAGAGTTGCACATCAAAGCCAATGGATGCATTCAGCGTCTGCATGGCGGCATCGGGTTCGGCGCTGAAGCGCCCGCCCCATAGTTTCGTCATTGGTCATTCCTTGCTACGTCTTTTTATGTGCGATAGTCGGCGTTGATGCTAACGTAATCGTGCGATAAATCGCATGTCCAGACCGTTGTGCGGCCTGTGCCCTCCCCCAGGCGCAAATGCACCGAAATATCATGCGCGGCGAAAATATCGGCAGCATAGGCTTCGGCGTAGTTGGTCGGCTGCCCCTGCGCGAAGACTTGCAGCGCCTCATCTGTGACGCCATCGCCGCCATAGTCAAACCATAAATCGGCCTTGTTTTGGTCGAAGGGCACCCCCGCGCGCCCGGCAGCGGCCATGATGCGCCCCCAGTTGGCATCCGAGCCCGCGAAAGCGGTCTTCACCAGCGGCGAGTTCGCAATCGTGTTGCCGATGCGCCAGGCGGCTTCGTCATCCGCCGCGCCGCTGACCTCGATGGCGATGAACTTCGTCGCGCCTTCCCCATCATACACAATCGCCTTGGCTAGCGATTGACAGACTTCTAGCAAGGCCGCCTCGAAAGCTTCCATCTCGGCACCACGCGCGATGGGCTTGCCGCTATGGCCGTTAGCCAACATCAAGACCGTATCGCTGGTGCTGGTGTCGCCATCCACAGTAATGCGGTTAAAGCTCGCATCGGCGGCTTGTTTTAATTTCTCCTGCAAAATCGGCGCAGGCACGACCGCATCGGTGACGATAGTGGCCAACATGGTCGCCATATTGGGCGCGATCATCCCGCTGCCTTTGGCCACCCCCGCGACGGTATAGCCATTTACCTGACGGCTCGCTAGTTTTAGGCGCGTGTCGGTCGTCATGATGGCCATAGCGGTTTCGTGCCAAGCGCTAGATGTATCTGCTAGCGACTGAGCCGCCGCGCGGACACCACGCTCCACCTTATGCATGGGCAACAGGGGCCCGATAATGCCCGTGGACATCACCAGCACCTGGTCGGCCTCGCAGCCAAGCTCCTCAGCAGCGATGGCCGCGATGCGGGCTGTGTCGCGCGCGCCCTGCTCGCCTGTGCACACATTGGCGATCTTGCTATTGATGACCACTGCGCGAATCCGCCCGGCATTGTTGGCCAGTTGGGCACGGTCGTAATGCACATGCGCCGAAGCGACCTGATTCGTTGTAAAAATCCCCGCCGCGTTGCAATCCGTTTCGGCGGCGATCATGGCTAAATCCAGCTTACCCCGGTTGCGCAGACCGCAGTGCACCCCCGCTGCTTTGAAGCCCGGCACACCTTCGATAGAGGCTTGAAACCCCGTTTGAACGCCACCTTGCGTTGTATTCACCATACGGCGCTAGTCCCGCTTAAACTGTGAATAATCCGGCGCGGCGTAGCGACTGCGGCCCGTGCCTTCCAGAGACAACAGCGCATCGACTTTCTCCGGCAGGCCCCAGAGCGTGATAAAGCCTTGTGCGTCTTGCTGGTTGTACACGTCCATCTGCCCAAACGAGGCGTAGTCCTCGCGATACAGGCTATACGGCGAGCGGCGCCCGGTGACGATGACGTTGCCCTTGTATAAATCTAACCGAACTTCGCCCGTCATGTTTTCCTGGGTTTTGTCCACAAAAGCGTCTAAGGCTTCGCGCAGTTGGCTATACCATTTGCCATCATAGACCAATTCGGCATAGCGCAGGGCAAGCGAATGTTTCAGGTGCAAGACATCTTTGGGCAAGCAGATGCTCTCTAGCGCTTGGTGCGCTTTATACAGAATTGTGCCGCCCGGTGTTTCATACACCCCGCGCGATTTCATCCCGACCAGGCGATTCTCCACAATGTCTACACGCCCGATACCGTGCTTGGCGCCCAGTTCATTCAGTTCGCTAAAGAGTTGGACGGGGGGCATTTGCTCGCCATCCAGCGAAACGGGCACGCCTTGCTGAAAACCGATCATGACCGTTTCGGGGTCGTCGGGGGCCTTTAGCGGGCTGGTCGTCAGCTTGAACATGTCTGCTTCGGGCGCCACCCAGGGATTTTCCAGCGGGCCGCCTTCGTGGCTCATGTGGAACAGATTTTCATCCCGGCTATAGATGCTCGTCAAGGTGTGCGAAATGGGCACGCGGTGCTTTTCGGCGTAGGCGATGGCATCTTCGCGGCTGCGAATCGTCCATTTGGGGTCGCGCCAGGGCGCGATGACGCGCAATTTGGGGTTATGGGCCATCACCGTGACCTCAAAACGGACTTGGTCGTTCCCTTTGCCCGTAGCGCCATGCGCGACCGCATCCGCGCCTTCGATCTCCGCAATTTCAACCATGCGCTTAGCAATGAGAGGCCGCGCGAAAGATGTCCCTAGCAGATATTCGCGCTCGTAGATGGCCCCCGCGCGCATGGCCACGAAAATAAAATCGGTCAGGAATTCCTCGCGCAGGTCTTCGATATAAACCTTGCTGGCGCCGGTTTGGAACGCTTTTTCTTCCAAGCCTTCCATTTCGTCTTCTTGGCCCAGGTTGGCCGTAAAGGTCACGACTTCGCAGTTATAATTCTCTTTGAGCCAGGGCACGATTACAGACGTATCTAGGCCGCCGCTGTAGGCTAGGACGACTTTCTTAATCGGCGCATCAAAACTTTCGACATTCGACATCATTCTATTCCTTAAACTTCGCTGAAAACGGATGTTAAACGATGGATGGCGTCATCGACATCGGCAGATTGCATAATCAAGGGCGGAATCAGGCGCAACACGTTCGGCCCGGCGTTGACCGTCAGCAGCCCGTGGGCGTAACCTTTGCCGACGATGTCCGCCGCCGGGATGTTCAACTGAGCGCCTAGCATCAGGCCGCGCCCGCGCACTTCCTGAATATGCGGCGAGTTGATTTCCTCTAGGCGTTCGGCCAGGTAGTCGCCTGTGTCGCGCACATGCTGCAAAAAACTTGGCTGGCTGACACGCTCCAGAACATGCAGCGCTGCGGTGCAGACCAACGGCCCGCCCGCGAACGTGCTGCCATGGTCGCCCGGTTCTAAAGCTTGATGAACGGCTTCGGTCATCAAGACGGCACCAATGGGCAGCCCGTTGGCCAGGGGTTTGGCCAAGGTCATCATATCCGGCGTGACTTCGGCGGCTTCGTGCGCCCATAACGTCCCCGTGCGGCCCAGGCCGCATTGCACTTCATCAAAGATGAGCAACGCGCCAGTAGCATCGCAAATTTCGCGTAAGGTGTGTAAAAAGGCCGGGTCTGCCGGATGCACGCCGCCCTCACCCTGAATGGGCTCCACGATGACCGCTGCCGTCTGGCGTCCGATGTGCGCGCGCGCGGCGTCGGCGTCGTGCATAGGCAAAATCGTGACATCCCCAATCAGAGGCCGGTAGGGGTCTTGATATTGGGCTTTGGGTGTCACGGCCAAGGCGCCCATCGTCCGACCATGAAAGCCGCTGCTAAACGCGACGAATTCGCGCCGTTCGTGTTCTCCATTTACATAGGCGAGCTTGCGCGCGAACTTTAGCGCACCCTCATTGGCTTCCGCGCCGCTGTTACAGAAGAAAACACGCTGCGCGAATGATTTTTCGCATAAGGCGCGCGCGAGTTCGGCTTGCGGGGCGGTGTAATACAAGTTGCTGACATGGACGAGTTGCCCGGCTTGGTCTTGCAGCAACGTAGTTAACTGGGGATCACTATGCCCCAGGGCCATCACCGCAATGCCCGCCACCAGATCAAGATAATCGTTGCCTTCGGTATCCCATACGCGCATGCCCTCCCCGCGCGCGAGGGTAAAAGGCGGGCGGCGGTAGGTTTGGGCGACATAGTTATCGGTGTATTGTATCGCGTTCGTCATGCTGGCCTCTTTCTCTATTCCATAACTACGCGCGTGCCGACGTTCGCGCGTAAGCCTTCCATGCTGGTAATCAGGATTTCCTTAACGCCTGCGCGCAACAAGTCGCAGGCTGTCCGCACTTTGGGCACCATCCCATAGGCGATGATGCCCTGCTCGATATAGTCTTCGACCATCTCCACGGTTAAACGCGGCACGGTGCGGTTTTTGTGCAAAACCCCTGGCACGTTGGAGATAAACACGACGCGATCCGCGTTCATCGCGCGCCCGACCGCCCCCGCAACGTGGTCAGCGTTCACGTTCAGTGTGCCTGCATCCCCCAAGCAAATCGGCGCAATTACCGGGAGCACGTTGTCTGCCAAAAGCGCATGCAGAATGTCGGTACGCACGCTGACGACCTCGCCCACATAACCCAGGTCGGCCTCGGGATGCTCCAACTTTTTAGCGCGCATTAGGCCGCGATCCAACCCGCTGAGGCCCTGCGCTTCGATGCCCAACAAGCCGAGCAATTCTACAATGCGCGGATTCACAGCGCCGCAGAGCACCATCTTGACGATCTCTAGGCTCATTTCATCCGTAACGCGCAAGCCATCCACAAATGTGGGCTGGACGTCGTACAGATATTGCAACTGGCCGATCTCGCGCCCGCCGCCATGCACGATGATCGTTTGTTCGGGCAGTTCGCTCAGCACCTGGGCGAGTGTATCCAGGAATTGCACCTCATCGAGTTGCTTTCCGCTGATTTTGATAACTTGCATCCTGGCTCCTATCGTAACCCGTAGGTTTCGGGCAAATCGAACATCAGGTTCGCATTTTGCAACGCTTGGCTGGAAGCGCCCTTCAGCAGATTATCTAGCGCGGAAAGCACAATGAGGGTGTCATCCGTGGCCGCATGCAGGGATACAACGGCCCCATTTTGCCGCGCGACATGCGCAATGCGCGCCGTTTCGCCCTCTGGCAAGACGGTCACGAAGGGTTCATCCGCGTAGCGTTCGGTGTAGACAGCCCGCGCGCGTGTGCTGTCCCACTCATCAGCAAGGGGAATATAACAAGCCGCCAACAAACCACGATCAATGGGCAGTAAATGCGGTGTAAAGATTAGCGCGCCCGCCTGCGGGAATATCGCTTGCAGGGTCTGTTCCATTTCGCCGACGTGGCGGTGCACACGCCCAATGTTATAGGGTTTCAGGTCGCCAAACACTTCGGCAAAATGTGTATCGAGTTTGGGCTTACGCCCCGCGCCACTGACGCCACTTTTGGCATCAATGATCATGGGGCGTTCCGGCTGAATGCCGCCCGCTTCGGCCAACGGCAATATTGCGAGTAGCGAGGTCGTGGGGTAGCAACCCGGGTTCGCGATGCGCGTCTGGCCGGGGATGTCGGCGCGGTAAAATTCGGGCAAACCATAGACAGTCGGCAGTAGTTCCGGCACGGGATGCGCTACCCCGTACCAAGTTTCGAACGCCTCCGGGCTATGTAAACGCAAATCCGCCGATAAATCGACCACCTTGGCGCCCGCTGCCAGGGCTTGTTTGGCCAAGGGCGCGGATGCGGTATGCGGTGTACACAAGAGCACGAGGTCTACGGTGCTCATATCCGCCTCTTGCTGAGCCACAAAGCGCACGCCATTGTATCGTTCGCCCGCGTAAGTATCCGAAATGGCGTACCGGATGGACATCTCTGGATGGTTTTCGATTAAGCGGATGGCTTCGCGGCCTGCGTAGCCTGCTGCGCCCCAAATGCCTACCTGAATACCCATGGTGTGCTCCTCATCTATGCGGCAGTGATGCATCAACACGAAAAACCCGAACCGCTTATCAAGTGGTCCGGGGTCAAAAAAAGAATTAATTTCTTTAGTTGGGGCGTTGCACCTAGCCAGGCGTCAGCACGCTACCGAACCAAGTGGTATCGGTGCGGCGTCGGCGAATAAAAAAACGGAAAGGTGCCGGAAAAGTATTTTTATATTTTAATACTGCTTTAATCATATTCATGGGCATGATTGTGCCTGATTCACGAAGGTTTGTCAATATTTTTGTGCAATCTGCCCATTGAGGTCGCATTAAAGTAATATTTCACAATCAATTATCGTTAACGCTTCGCATATTTTAAGGCGAGCCAGGCCGAATGTTCAGGTGCCGGATGTGTAGTTCTTGCGTCTGGTCGCTATTCACCAAGCCCCAGCCCAAGCGCCCTTGGGGTGTCACGATAGCATACTGATTATCTATCCAGGCCACGAACCCAAGGCGACCCCGGGGGCGATAGCGGCTATGGTGCACTTGCTCTCCGTTAATGTGAAATGTGATCCCCTCGCGCGTCCAATCCAATTGATAGTGATGCCACAGCGTCATATCCTGCTGCAAAGCGGCTTCGCTGGCCCGAATAGCGTGTTGGGCAATGGGATAGAACGTCCGGTATAAGGGCGGGACGCGCATCGCCACGACACCCAACGGGGCCAGCGGCAACAAGGTCATGAAAAGCGGTGTGGCGACATCCAGCGTCGCCGCCTTGAAGCCATACCCCGGCACACCTTGGGCGAAGGGTAAATCTAGGGGAGGGCTGCCGAAGAAAAACCAGGCACTTTTAGGTAAGCGGATACGTCGTAAAGCCGGGGCAAAAGGCGCGTTCCAGAACCCGAACCCGGCAGTGCCGCGTAGCGCATCTTGCGAATGACTAAAGCGTGCCTCTAAGGTTAGGCGCAATGGGGGCCTGTGGGGCATAATGCGCCCGTAATCCTGAATCTGAGCGTTGGCATAATCGACAGATGGGGGGCGTATGAGCACGATGTCGCCCCCTTGACGGATGACGCACCCCGTACCTTGTTCGAGATTCTGCATCGTTTTCGGATTTCTCTGATGATACAATGCGACGAAGATTAAATCTATTTTACCAGAGATGACCATGAACGCGCGTATTCTTACTGCTCTGGCCGGAGTGCCCCTAGTTGTGATTTGTCTGGTCGTTTCGGTTTGGACGACTCTCGCCCTGGCCGGGTTGGTTATCTCGTTGGCGGCTTTCGAACTCTTGCGCATGATGCAATCCGCTACGCCCTATCGCCTGGCAGCACTGATAGCGATTATCTGGGTTTGTTTAACGTTGCCATTTTTATTGCCCGACCCGGCGCTGGTGCTGGTTTGGTTGGTAGCCGGTTTTGCCGCGCTTATCAATCATCAAATGAACGGGTTGCCGCGTTGGTGGGCCAGCAGTGCCGGGTATCTCGGCTTGCTGGCGATGCCCATCATGGCCTTGCGCTTAATGCCCGACTTTATGACCTGGCTCACTATTTTGTTTGTAGGCACTTGGCTTACCGACACCATGGCGCTGTTTGGGGGGCGCTATTTCGGGCGGCGCCAACTATCGCCTATTTCGCCCCGTAAAACCTGGGAAGGAACCATAATTGGTATTATCTTTGGGGGTCTGGGCATCTTTCTTTCCGGATGGCTAACCGAGGCACTGACGAGCACGCCCCTGGTTGTTATTCTGGCGAGTATCCTACTGCCCCCCCTGGCGGTGTTGGGTGACTTATTTGAGTCGGCCATCAAGCGCCATTACAACCACAAAGATTCCGGAAGATTGTTGCCAGGCCATGGCGGCCTGCTAGACCGTGTTGATAGCCTGTTGTTTACAATCCCAGCCCTTTGGTTATTGGTTTTGCTGTTTTAGCCCCCTAGCGACCAAACCAACGCTTGAATTTGCGCCGGATAAAAGCGATACGCGCTTGGGCCCAGGCTTGCCCGGCTTGCGCTTCGTCATCTTCGTCACGCGGCGGCGCGAAGTGGCGCTCTACATACAAGGCGGTGATGTCGCTGATAGGCGTTTCGCCTTCGGGCACGGTCGTTACCAAGCGCTGGCGGCGTTCTTCAGGTGTATGTTCCGGCGGAAGCTGGGCCCCCAGCCATTGGCCATAAATACCCAGGCGCGCATAGGCTTTTTCTGTGAGTGATAATCCGCCCAGGCCACGATGCTCCACCCACCAGATTAAGAACACGACGCCCACGACCAGCAGCACGGTCAGCAGCGTAACCGCGATGATGATGCCCAGCAGAATACGCAACCAGTCTGGCCCATCGTCTGCTGGCGGGATTTGCGTCTCTTGTTGGGGCGCCACGGGCGTTGGGGATGGGGTGATCGTGGCGGTCGGGCTGGGCGTTACGGTGGGTGTCGGCGTCGGATTTACCGCTTGGGGCAGTTCGGCGGGCTGTTCTTGTTGGGGCGTGGGCGTCGGCGTGTTGGTGGGCGTCGGCGATGGGGTATTCGTGGGTGTAGGGGTCGGCGTGGATTGCGCGGCATTTTCCTGCGGTGGTGGTGGTGGTGGCGGGCTATCGCCTGGGCGGTCGATTTCTTCTTGTTCTTCGGCAGTCGGCTCAA
>DAOTVD010000220.1:0-4448 GCA_034437075.1 Anaerolineae bacterium | reverse complement strand
GCGAAATCCATGCCTTGCTGGGTGAAAACGGCGCGGGCAAGAGCACGCTAATGAAAGTGCTAAGCGGTGCATATCAGCGGGATAGTGGTAAGATCATCATTGACGGCCAGAATGCCGATCTGTCCAACCCCAATAAAGCGCTCGCTTTGGGTATCGTCACCATCTATCAAGAATCCAACCTGGCGTTAGATTTGACGGTAGCCGAGAATATCTTTATGGGGCGCTTGCCCAAACGCTTGGGCCTGTTTTTTGATGAGCAAAAAATGTTCCGCGATGCACAACGCCTGTTAGATGAAATCGGCACGACGTTTTCGGCGCGACGGATTGTCCGCAGCCTCTCGCCTGCCCAACGCCAGATGGCCGAAATCGCCAAGGCGCTTTCGATGTCGGCCCGGATGATTGTGCTAGATGAACCGACGGCATCACTCACCGGCCAAGAGGTCGAAACGTTATTGAGCGTCATGCGGCGTTTGCGCGACCAGGGCGTGTTTATCATATTCATTACGCATCGCCTTGATGAAGTGTATGAAGTCGCAGACCGTGCGACAGTCTTACGCGATGGACGGTGGATTGCGACACATCGTATTCAGGATGTGGCCTTAGAAACCATCATCTCGCAGATGGTCGGGCGCGAGGTCAAGAGTCTGTTCCCAAAAGAAGATCATGCCATTGGCACCCCGGTGTTGAGTGTGGAAAACATCTCGAACGATATATTTCAAGACATCACGTTTGATGTGCACCGCTCCGAAATCGTTGGCATGTTCGGCCTGGTGGGTTCGGGGCGTACCGATGTCGCACGGGCGATTTTCGGTGCAGATCGGATTCAGACTGGGGCAATCTCGATTGATGGTCAGCGAATGCGCTTTCGGTCGCCTCAAGAGGCTATTAAAGCGGGTATCGCCTTGGCGCCAGAAGATCGTAAAGGCCAGGGGCTCGTGCTGGGCATGCCAGTACGGGAGAATATTTCGCTATCTAGCCCTAGCCGAGTTGCGCTAGGCGGCTTGCTAAACTATGGACGCGAAAAGCGCATTGCCCGGGATTACAAGACAAATATGGATATTCGGACACCCTCTGTAGAGACACCCGCACGCTCTCTATCGGGCGGGAACCAGCAAAAAGTTGTGATCTCCAAATGGCTGTTATCTCAACCGAAAGTTCTCATCCTCGACGAACCCACCCGCGGCATTGATGTGGCAGGCAAAGCCGAAGTGCATCGGGTGATCAACGAACTGGCCGAACGCGGTGTCGCAATCCTCATGATCTCGTCCGAATTGCCCGAAGTGATGGGCATGGCGGATCGTATTCTGGTCATGCATGAAGGCCGTCTGGCGGGTACCGTGACACGCGCAGAAGCAACACAAGAACATATTATGGCCCTGGCATCTGGGCAGTATAAAAAGGACGCAACAGTATGACATCTTGGTTAGAGAGCCTGAAACAGATCATTGAGCCAGTTGCCATCTCGGTAGCACCAGAAACCTTGCAAGATCATAGTTATGATTGGTGGCCCTTAGCGACCAAATGGCGCCAACAGGGGCTACAACCTTACGCGCCCGATGTTGTGGTGAGCCCTAAAACGGCGGAGGACATCAGCCGTTTGTTGGTCTGGGCCAATGAGAATAGCGTGCCAGTGACGCCTTGGGGAGCAGGTTCTAGTGTTACAGGAGCGCCTTTACCCACACAAGGGGGCATCTCGCTGGATATGTCGGCTATGCATCGTGTCATTGTTTTGGATGAGACCAACCTTATGGTGAAGGTCGAAGCGGGCAAGATGGGCCACGAGCTAGAGCATTTATTGAATGAGCGTGGCTATACTCTCAATCATTCCCCACAATCATTAGATCGGTCGACTGTAGGGGGATGGATATCAACGCGAGCCACAGGCCAGTTCTCGTCACGATGGGGGGGCATCGAAGACTTGGTCGTGTCATTCACTGTTGTATTACCGACGGGGGAAATTGTTGAATTGCCTTTCGTGCCGCGTGCAGCTACGGGCCCCGATATTCGGCATTTGTTCATTGGTGCAGAGGGTACGCTGGGCGTCGTGACCGATGTTACGTTGCGTATTTTTCCGCAGGCTCCTTACCGGCGGCTTGAAGCCTTGCGTTTTCCTTCAGTTGAGGCTGGTGTAGAAGTTATGCGTCAGGTGATGAGTGCGGGATTGCGTCCTTTTCTAGTGCGCTTTTACGACCCCGAAGAAGCACGTCACGCAATGCAAGATAAATCCTTTAACACGTGTGTCATGTTTCTGGGTGTAGAAGGAGTCGAAGTGGTCGCGCAAGCGGAATACACCACAGTCATGGAAATTTGCACGGATCATGGCGGCGAATTGCTAGGCCCAGCGCCAGTTGAAGCGTGGATGAAGCGCCGTTTTGATTTTTCCACTGTAGAGAACTTGCTCGCTAGCCCAGGCGGTTATGCCGAAACGATAGAGGTTGCCCATTTCTGGGATCGTATTTTACCGCTTTATTCAGCGATGAAAGATGCGCTGGCACCGCTGGCCGATGAAGTACTGGGACATTTTTCGCATGTATATACTCATGGTACATCGTTGTATTTGATTCTTCTGGGTAATGCCGAAGACGATAAGCAAGCTCAAGCGCGTATCGAGCAATTTTGGGATGTTAGCATGCGTATCTGTCTGGAACATGATGCAGCGCTCTCGCATCATCATGGCGTGGGATTGGCACGTCAGCCCTATATACGAGATACTTTGAAGGACAATATGCTGTTATTGGAGCGCCTGAAACAAGGCATGGACCCAAATGGTATCTTAAATCCTGGAAAGTTGGGTTTGTAGTGTAAATCGCTGCATTCTTGATCTGCCCAATACAACCTCAAGTTGTGTTATTCAGAAAAACTTTACGAAACACGGGGATTTTGGCATTTTTTGGCGCCCCCCCGTGTTTGTTCAATCCCCGAACACAGGGTGAGTCTTTGCCCCGGTATGCTGGCCCCATCGTATCTTGATGGAGAACACCAGCATGCAACATGCCAACCAACCGGAACATATCGAGTACATCCCGCCTACAGCGGGTCAGCTTGAGGACTATGCCTACGCGGTCTGCGAGGGCCTCGGCGGGGACTACACCGACGCGGATGTGATGACGGGCTTCGCGGCCTGATGGATGCGTTCTACGCCAAGGACGTCAGCATCAAGTCGGTAGATGACATCGCGTTTCGCAAGCGGGAGGGCAAGACCATCGGCATGCCGCCCTTCGGCACGTGGCGCAACAAAGACGGTTATCTCATTCCCTCAGAATGGGGCGCGTGGCTGATGCCGGATGGCTCGTGGCTGGCGGGCAGGGTCGGCGAGGAACCGCCACACGATGACGCCCTCTGGCGCGGGTATTACGCTTGTGCCGAGCGCATCTTGACCCGTTACGCCGAAGGCGACATCGGCGCGCAACGGCTGTCGTATCTCATCCGCGATGAGGGCTGGGCCTTTCGCGACCGCAAACATCGACCGCGCCCGATTACGGAGGACGACGTTCGGCGCGTCTTGTCGAATTGGGGCGAGTATGGCGGGATGGTCTTCGACGAACCCGCCAAGGATCGCAAAGCCTACAAGATCGGTGACCCCGATGCCATTCCCTTTGTTGAAGAACGCGCGGTGTTTCCTATCGAATTGCTGCGCACGATGGCCCGCACGCGCAAAGCGCGCACCATCCAACCCGCTGACCCCCATACATGCTGTCAGCCATTGATTTGGATTTTATTTGAGATGTCCATAACTTTCCGACTTGCAGTCCCGTCGGCGATAGCTGATCATTAGGTATCCCAAGGCGATGTTGCTGGCGCGCTTTGGGAAGTAGGTTGAAGCGTGCTGCCTCATCTTCGCGAGACGAGACAACACGCTCACGGTCAAAACAACCAATGGATCGATTTATTCGTATGGTTGGCCTTGCGCGGCGCGGGATGGTCGTCCTTAGTGCGCCAATTGCAATGCGTCCAGCCATGCTGACCCTTGAACGCGATCGGGTTCAGGCCGCGCGGTTTTGCCTTTGCTGGCGACCCGATCTGTCTCGTCGAACAGGACGCGCGTGCCTCCCTGCCAATTGCGGTACGGCTTGGCTGCTAGGTCGATCACCGGCAGCGGCTCAAGCGCTGCGCAATCTGCAAAATACTCGCCAATCGCGAACATCACGATGTACGACATCGAGCGTTCGATGCAGTACGTGACCAACTCGCGCCAGCAATCCTCATCGCCGCGCCGGAGACAAACCGCCGTTTTCTGGATCAGGCGTAGCGTATAGATGACATCGTTCACCAGATCACCGGACTCGGCATCCGACCACCACACATGACGACTGACTGCGTATTCTTCGCGCAACAATTGGTAAATCGTGGTTAAGGTGCTCATTGATACAACCCCCGATAGGCTTGGGTGCGACGTTTGTGATGCCACAGCGTTTGTCCGCTGGGTATGGGTTGGCCGATCTGTTGCA
>DAOTVD010000219.1:0-4471 GCA_034437075.1 Anaerolineae bacterium | reverse complement strand
GCCGGGGGTGTCGTAGCCCCCTTTGACGGTCAGCGTCAGATTGCGCAAGGCGACCCGACCATGCCCACGCGAGCCATTGCCGCCCAGATAATCATCTTCCAGCAGGCTCATGCCATGCGCCAAGGTCAGCAGAAATTCGACATCGTCCTCACGATAAAAGTTCAAGATCATGCTCATCGGCCCGAAGATCGCCCCGGCGGGTACGCGCTCCGGCTATAGCCCTATTAGCAGATTAGCAGATCGGCACTGCGCTTGCCTTATGGGCAGTGGTCGCGTTACGTGGCATTCCTGCTATTTTGTATGTACGTGCCCGCCTGCGTTTAGAACGTCATAAGCCAGTGGCGCATTGGCCAGCGCTGCTCGCTCATGCGGTAGCATTGGCGACAGGCTTTATATTGGTGGTGAACAGAGTGACTCCGGGCGTGTTGGTCGTCGCACTGGGAGGGTTGTTGCTACGGGCTATCTGGGGTTTATCAGACTATCGCAAGCCCACGTCTCGCCCGGCAGTTATCGGCATGGCGGAGATGCTTTATGGCATCGCGTATGTCATCATCTTAGGGCTGGGCTATGCGCTCTGATGACGCTATCTTTCCAGCCTGCTAACGTGTTGCGTATACGATAAAGCCACCATCCCATCAGGGATGATGGCTTGTTGGCCCATCTACTGCTCAGGGTGAAGATTAGTCGCTGGTTTGCGTAAGCCCTGCTGACGGACCTAGTTGGGCCTGAATTGCTGCAAGCTCTGCTTGTCGTGCTAGGTCGATACTATCGGCCAAGATGCGTGCGGATTCTTGCGGGCTGTGGAACCCCGTACTATTCTCTGACGAAACAAAGTCCCAGCGCGTCTGTGCTTGACGGTGGCGTTCAAGCGCAGTCGCTAGCTCTTCATCGGTTGCGCCAGCCTCCCGAGCAGCGACAATTGCATCGATCGCATCCAGTAGCGCATCTTCAGAGCTACGCAGTAAATCGGCGGTTGTACTCTGAATGTTGATGACACGATCATAAAGTTCTTCTTCTTCGGCATTATGGCATGTCTGGCAAGATGCACTGATGTTGGTTAGCGGGCTACGCAGCCAATGATCGCTTACCATCTGACTGCCAACTCGGGTATAGGGCATGTGGCAATCTGCACAAGCGACGCCTGCCCGTGCATGAATACCGGTGCTATAGAGTTCGAATTCGGGATGCTGCATCTTGAGCATGGAGGCACCCGTTTCGGCATGTGTCCAGTCGCTGAAACCATAGGCATCATAATGGGCTTCAATATCTTCAATCCTCAGCCCTTGCGTCCAGGGGAACGTCAACACCTGGTCTTCGCCAGCGAAATAGTATTCGACATGGCACTGCGCGCAGACATAAGAGCGCATATCCTGGCGCGAAGCCTCGCTCAAGTCAATGCCACGAGCTTCCATGGCGTTGGCAAAAGCTGGTCGGCTAATGCGCAGCGCCATCGTGTCTGGATCATGACAATCGTTACAAGATGTACCAAGATGCAAATGCTCGGCTAATTCGTTATAGGGCGTGCTGTTGAATTCTTCCCAGCCCATTTCTTCTATGAGCACGGGCGTTTCGGCAGCATGGCAGTTCGCGCACGCGCCTGGCTGCGACCGTTCGGTGATACGGCGGGTTTCAAGCTGGTCAATAAGCGCGTAATAATGTCCACGTTCTTCGTGGTGGTCGATGCTAAAAGCATAGCCAGCCCACAAGCGCACCATGGCGGGGTAGCGTTCTAGCTTGTCGTAGGGTTCGGAACCCCCATAAGGTGTTTCGCCATAGTTTTCCTGAGTGTTCATGAACATCTCGTAATGTAAGGGGAAGTTCTGGCCCCACACTGCGGGGTCGATCTCGCCCTCTGGGATATCAACAACACGCAGTGGAGATTGATTCGCTTCGGTTTGGCGCTCGTTGATATTCACCAGTAATGCAGCGACCCCCGCAGTTATCAGGGCCGCACCAAAGAACAGCACGGCGAAAATAATGATAAGGCGTGATTTCTTCATTCGATGATTTCCTTTCATATAGTCCTGTAATTACTGGGTACTGCGGTTCGGATGCCCGACATTGCCATGACATTCCACACAACGACGGTCTGGGTCACCATGCCCGCTATACGGTTGATCCAAAAGCGGTTCATGGCAATCCAGGCAATTTTGCTGCACGATATCCGCGTTGTGTTCACGAATATGAATCGTTTCCGGATAAATGCCCGTAGTGAACGCTAGAGCATGGCGATAACCATTTTCGGCTTTTGAGAACCACTTACCAACAAAATTGTGCGGTGTATGACAATCATTGCAGGTCGCCGCTGCTCGGTGGCTAGAGTGCATCCAGGCATCGTATTGTTCTTCCATCACATGGCAGTTGATACACGTCTGAGGATCATCCGAGAGATACGATGCGCCACGGGCGTAGGTGAATGTGTACCCACTCAGGCCTACAAAGGCACCCAGAATGACGAGCAAGGCGCCGATCAGTATGAGTGGTACTGCTTTTGAACGAAGTATTCGTGGCATAAAAAACTCCATGTGGTGTTAGTTGCCGTAATGGTGGGCGTTTTCGCCCAGTTACGTCAACACTATCACATGGAGTGAATCGAAAAATTGATGGTCGTCAATTTTTGGTGGAATTGCTCTGATTCAAGAGACGGTTTTCCGCAATATCTTCCAGTACCGCTTGGTTGTGGATGATGACACGCTTATGGCCACAGCTAACCAGGTGCTGCTTTTGCCACTGCTTTAATGTCCGGTTGACTGTTTCGACCGTCGTGCCGGAGAACTCCGCCAGATCGCGCTGGCTCAATGGAACGTCGAGTACAATATTGTGGCCATCTTCCTGGCCGAACTTCGCACATAGATGCAGTAACGACCGTGCCAAACGCCGATCGACGCGGGTAATTGCCATCGCACGAATACGGGTATGGGCTTCGTGGACGTGCGCCGTTAGCAGATCGACGATGGTCAAGCCAAGGACAGGGTAAGCGATCATCAACGACCGCACATCGGCCCCATCAATAGCAATCACCAGGCTCTCGTGGACAGCTTCGATTTGTGTGGAGTGCGGATAGCCCCCGGAAACCGCCAATAACCCAAAGATATCACCCTGTCCATACATTTTGAGGGCCACACTTTGCCCATCTTCTGCATAATCAACCAGCCGGATACCGCCGCACTGAATTGCATAAAAAGAGTGGATAATATCTCCCTGGTAAAGAAGCACCTCTGTGGGCTTAAGATAATGAGCACGGGCTGCTTCAGCCATCGCTGTAGTAATATCAGCATCGAGATGTCGCAGTGCAGGAATTCGGTGAAAGTCTATAGTGTGCTTGAAACAAACCACAGCGTATTATCCTTTATCAAACAATAAGGCAAATAGAGTAGGTAAAGTATAGTGACACTGGGAGGATTTCGGCAGTGTCATCACTCCTCGAAACGGCAATGCAATGTCATTTAGACTTCGGATAATGCTATCGAACGCTAGCAAACATTATAGAGCCAGAAATATCATGGCGGTCTGTTATACAAACTGTTGTCATTTGTCATATCCATGAGCCCAAATTGTTCTAAATCAATGTCAGTGCAATGTTTATAGCGTATGCTAGGATTATGCACTGTCCATCAATAGAATTTTCAATATCATGACCACATTATCGCCACGTTTTCGGACAATGAGCAGCCTTATCACCGCGCTTGTCTGGTTCTTCGCAACGCTGATGGGCTTCTTTTTTCCCGCGACAGATACAACACTGGGCGCTGTACAGCGCTTGTTTTATATCCATTTGGGCACCTATTACACTGCATTCTGGTTGTTTGGCGCGGGCGTACTGAGTGGTGCGGCCTATTTACGCACAAAACATACCCGTTGGGACATCTGGGGGCGGAGTTGCATTGAGGTCGGGCTGTGGTTTCTGAGTATCACCATCGTGACAGGTATGTTCGTTGCGCGGCCTGTGTGGGGTGTCTACTGGACATGGGACCCGCGCCTAACTAGTGTGGCCATCATGTGGCTGACCTACTTGGCTTATTTCTTCTTGCGGGGCGCATTGGATGACAGCGACATGCAACGGCGTTTTGCGGCGGTTTATGCGATGGTGGCTTTCTTAGCGGTTATCATGAGCATGATGACCCTACGCCTGACCAATAATCTTACCGCCCCCGTACTAGATTTCAGCACACTTTCACTGGGCATGAGTCCTCGGGTTGGGCTCACTCTTTGGGGCAATATAGGGGCTTATAGTCTAGTGGGGAGTATGTTGGCTTGGCATTTAACGCGCCTGGCGTGGCGCCGCTTTATACTACGACAACGACAGATGGCTTTACTTAGTCGTCTATAAGGCTTTTCCAAGTATTTAACTATGCCGCTTGCTTTTGTCGAAAAGGATACCGTCTTGATTTTACCCCCCTCTAGCTCCCCCCGAATTCAGGGGGAGAACTTACTCGTGCGCATAATGGCCCCTCCCTGAATTCGGGGAGGG
>DAOTVD010000218.1:0-13614 GCA_034437075.1 Anaerolineae bacterium | reverse complement strand
CCTTCGGCATCTAACTCGGCTAGTTCTTCGACCGCCCGCGCGCCTTTGTCGGTGAGAAAATAGATATAGTTCTCATTCATGCTCATATAGCCCTTGGTCACAAGCGGGCGAATCGACTTGCGAATGCTGCGCTCGCTCTTGCCTGTGCCCTCGACCATGGCACCGATTTCAGCAGCGGTAATGCCCTGCTGCCCCATATAGCGCAAAACATCTAAGGCACCCGGTGGCATTCGTAAAAGTTCTGGTGGTAACTCCATCGCGTTATCATCTTTCATCTTAGGATGACATTTAGCTGGTATGGTTCAGGCTGTCACTTCAGATTTAAGTTTAATGTACCGGACGACGCGCGGCAAGCAGTTGCATATCGTCGCTTTCGGGCATACTATAAATCTATGGTACTAATCATCTCATCTGGTAGGGAGCGAGTATGACGCTCATTTACTTAGGCATTGCTTGGGTTTGTGGCATCCTCTTTGCGGAATATGGCGACCCCGAGCCGGTTGTCGCCCTGCTGCTGATGGTTATTTCAGGGTTTGGAATCTGGCAATTGCGCGACCACGCGAACGGGCGGCTCTTATTCTTGGCATGCTTCGTCGCGGGGCTGGGCATACTGCGGTTGCTGGTTGCCCAACCGGAGAATCAAAGCGATCATGTCTCGCGCCTGAACGACATCGGGCCCACCGCTATCCAGGGGCGGGTTATTTCGGCCCCCGAGGCCACCGATGGGGGCTTACGTTTTATCATGCGCGCAGAAGAAGCCGCTGGGCGACAAGCTACCGGGCAGGTTTTGGTCGATGCAACCCGCTATGCCAACATTCGCTATGGCGATGACGTGCGGCTGTTTGGCACCCCCCGCACACCGCCACAACTGGATGATTTTAACTACCGAGATTACCTGGCGCGCGAACGCGTCTTTAGCATTGTTTACAATGCAGAGGCCGAAGTCATTACAAATGGCGATGCGCGATCCGTGCGCGGCGCTCTGTTGGATGTGCGCAACGACGCGCGCGAGGCCATCCAACGCACCTTGAGCGAACCGTATAGCGCCTTGCTGACAGGCATCTTGTTGGGGGATGAGAGCGGCATTTCGCCCACGACGCGCGAAGACTTTCAGCGGACGGGCACCGCGCATATCGTCGCCATTTCCGGCTTTAATATGGCGATCCTGGCACAATTGATTTTGTCGCTGCTAAAAAACATCATGCCCCTGTGGCCCGCGACGCTGGTTGCCTTGGCGACAATTGCGGTTTATACCGTCTTTGTGGGAGCAGGCGCGTCGGTCGTGCGGGCGGCGCTCATGAGCGGCCTATTGATCTATGGCCAAGCACTCGGACGCCCAACGTATATCCCAACATCGCTGGCGGGCGCGGCGCTCGTGATGAGTTTGCTTGATCCGTGGGTATTGTGGGACATCAGTTTTCAACTCAGTTTCGCCGCTGTGATGGGCCTCGCGCTCTTTGTGCCGCCGATACAGCGCGCGGTCCAAAATCGCCTGAACAGATTGCAATCGCCCCTGGTGAAGCGCATCTTGTTCGGTCTGGGGGACATCATCGTGGTGACCCTCGCCGCGCAGATTGCCACCTTGCCGCTCACGTTGGGCTATTTTGGGCGGCTTTCGTTGGTGGCCTTGCCCGCCAATATTTTGATTTTGCCCGTGCAGCCTGCCATTTTGGTATTGGGCGGCCTGGGTGTGTTGCTTGGCTTCGTCTGGTCGCCGGGAGGGGCGTTATTGGTCGAAAGTGCGGGGCTGGCTTTGCGCTATACCGTCGAGATCATCCAGGGTTTCGCGGCGCTATCTTGGGCGGATGCGGGCCTCGTTTGGCCGATGTCAGCCGTCATGCTCTTTTATGCAAGCCTTATTGCGCTCGCGATCTACCAGGCAACGCGCCCCCCGTGGTTGCTGGCTTGGTTACGGCGGCGGCGCTTACCCCTGCGCGGCTTGCAAATCGCTGGGGGGATTGTCGCGCTGTTGTTGTTTTCGGCGGCATGGCGCGCCCCCGAAAACGATTTACGGGCAGATTTTTTCGAGGATGGCCCCGGCGTCTTATTGCAATCCCCGCAGGGTGCAAGCCTACTGATAGACGGCGGGCCGTTTCCATCGCGTTTGTTGGATGCGTTAGGCGCTGCCTTGCCACCTAATACCGGGCGCATTGACGTCATCATCGTCACCCATCCCCACCCCGACCACAGCGGCGCGTTGGCGGAAGTCGTCACACGCTACGAAATCGGCGCGCTCGTCGTGCCCGATACCGAAGACAGCACACCCGAATATGCCGCGTTGCTCGACCGGGCTGCCGAACGTCAGGTGCCTATCGTGACCCTGCAAGATGACTATACATTCACCACGGGCGATGGGCTCGGGGTGCAGGCTATTGTAAGCGAGGATGCCGCGCCCGTTTTGCGCGCTCAGTATCGCAATGCGGTGCTGTTGTTAAATGTGGCTCCCTCCCTAGAATTAGAAGACACCTTGTTAGGCCAGCCCCATCTCGCGCAATCGACATTCTTGCATATTGTGCCAGGGCCGGGCCAAGCCGCACCAGATGCCTTGACGCGCAGATTCCTAGGCGTTAATGCTGCGCAAGCCGCCATGTTGCAACTCGACGCCACCGCCCCGCCCAACCCGACGCTCATCGCGCGTTTGAACGGCCAGAATATCGATTTCTGGCGCACGGATGAGCATGGCGCTGTGCGTGTCCATAGTGATGGGGAACGACTAAACATCTATGCCGAGAATTAGCACGGTCTTAAATTGCTTGACAGGGATAGATAATGTCGCATACACTGCTTATACGATGATAACATTTATGATGCTGTTTAGTTTTGTGCGTGCGCCGAAGCCAGTAACCATGGCATCGGCCTGATGTGTTGGTCAGGCCCCAGGCAACGCACAACCGCCCCCGCAACGGCGGTTTTTTTATTTTTGGCGATATGTTGAATCGTCGTGTTTATCGTTACAATCACAGTGCATACCAGGAAAGGACGACAATGCCTCAAGAGCACATTCACGTTTCGGTGGCCTGGCCCTACGCCAATGGTGACATGCACGCGGGCCACCTGGCCGGCGCTTACTTGCCCGCAGATATTTTCGCGCGATACCATCGCCTGCGTGGTAACTGGGTGCTGATGGTCAGCGGGTCGGATTCCCACGGAACACCGATTACAGTCGAAGCAGACAAACGCGGCATCACCCCCCGCGAGCTTTTCGAAGAATATCATGAACGCTTTCTGGAGACCCAACAAAAATTGGGCATCTCGTATGATCTATTTACGCATACGGATACGGAAAACCATTACCGCATCGCGCAGGATATATTCTTGCTGTTGCTGGAAAAAGAGTTACTCTATCGCAAAAAGCAAGAACAACTGTATAGCGTCGCGGAGAATCGTTTTTTGCCCGACCGCTATGTCGAAGGCACTTGCCCGATTTGCGGCTACGCAGAAGCGCGCGGCGATCAATGCGACAACTGCGGGAATATTCTCAATGCCGTGGAATTGATCAACCCACGTAGCAAAACGGACGGCAGCACGCCGGAACTGCGCGAAACCGAGCATTATTTCATCGACTTTTCGGTGTTTATTCCACAACTGAAAGATTATCTGAGCGACAAAGGCGACCACTGGCGCGAAGCTGTCTATCGCGAGGCCACCAGCAAAGTAGATGATCTGCGCGAACGGGCCGTCACGCGCGATATTAGCTGGGGTATCCCCGTCCCGCTAGATGATCCTGACTGGCGCGACAAAGTCATTTACGTGTGGCTAGAAGCCGTGATGGGCTACCTCTCCGCGAGCATCGAATGGGCGCATAACAACGGCACCCCGGATGCCTGGAAAGATTGGTGGTACAACCCCAACGCGCGCATTTATAACTTTATCGGCAAAGACAACATCTTCTTTCATACGGTTATGTGGCAAGCCGAACTGCTGAGCATCAGCGGTTTGTATGGCGAGCCCAACCAGCCCTTTACCCTACCCTACGATGTGCCCGCTAACCAATACTTGAATCTGGAAGGCAAGCAGTTTTCCAAAAGCCGGGGCTGGTACATTAGCGCGCCGGAATTGCTCGACCGATACGACCCGGACTCGTTGCGCTATTATCTGACCGCCGTGGCACCCGAAACCCGCGATGCGGATTGGGACTGGGAAGGCTTCGTGAATCGCAACAATAGCGAACTGCTAGCCAAATGGGGCAATCTGGCCAACCGGGTGCTGAAGTTCGCCATCCGTCATTTCAATGAGCAAGTGCCCACGCCCGGTGATTTGCGGCCTATGGATGAAGACATTCTGGCCAAGATCGACAACGGGCTGGGCCGCGTGGCGGAGCTATACGCAGCAGTTAAGCTGCGCAGCGCACTACAAGAAGCCATCGCCCTGGCCACCGAGGTCAATGTGTATTTGGATAACGCGCCCTGGTTCGGGCAGACGATCAAAGAAGATAAGCCCGCTGCCGCGACGACTATCTACACCGCGCTGCGCTGTATTGACACGCTGAAGATTGCCTTTGCGCCGGTCGTGCCGTTCGTATGCGAGCGCATTCATTACTACATGGGCTATGACGATACGCTCTTTGGTGATCTGACAATCGAAACTTATCAGGAGGAAACGCGCGATCATAAGGCGCTGGTATATCATCCTTTGCCGCTTGTGGATCGTTGGGCGCCCTCCCAATTGCCGCCAGGGCAAACGCTACGCTTCCCCGAGCGGCTTATCCCGAAGTTGCCGCCGGAAACAGTCGCCGAAGAACGCACCCGCTTACAACAGCCGTAAGGCTGTAATCAACTTTGGCTTTTTTTGCAAAAAAGATGCGTTTCTGACAAGCTTGTTTGCAGTAAAAACAGCAGGAACGCATCCCATGTCTACTGTCTCACAAAATCCCGAACTGATCAAAAATCTCATGGCCCTCTTGGACGCACACCGGCCACTTTTCAAACAAGAGCGCGTGTTCTTGAAGGTCAAAGCCCTGGTATTGGCGTTGCTATTCGCGTTCGGACGTCGCACGATGACCCAACTGCTGATGACCTTGGGCCTCACCGATAGCGACTGGAGCAGTGCCTATCATATTTTTCAGTTAGGCCGCCTCGACCCGGGACGGGCTAGTGACATCATGCTGGCGCAGGCACTCGAGCATATCGATACGGATGCGGTGTTTGGTCACTGCTGGTTATAGCGCAGGTCGTCGTCTGTAAAGCCTAACGCGCGCTGAAACGAAAATGGCTCGTCAGCCATGGTCCTCTGGCCCGCGCTAAGCCGCTATTAGCCTGTCCAGCGCTTGCGGCGCTTATAATGTTTGACTTCGCGGTAGCTCTTGCGCTGGCCTAACTGAGAAAGCCCCAGATAAAACTCTTTAATGTCTTCGTTTTCGCGCAGCATTTCGGCGGGGCCATCCAACACCACGCGGCCTTGCTCCAGCACATAGCCGTAGTCCGCCAAAGCGAGGGCAGCAGTCGCGTTTTGTTCGACCAGCAGAACCGCTAAATTATCTTGTTTGCGAATATCGCGCACGATTTCGAAGATTTCTTGCACGAGCATCGGCGCCAGGCCTAGCGAGGGTTCATCTAGCATGATGAGTTTGGGATGGCTCATCAGCGCGCGGCCAATGACGAGCATTTGCTGCTCGCCGCCCGAAAGATAGCCACTGGTGCGGCGGCGCATATCGCGCAGCTTAGGAAAATAGGTGTAAACGCGCTCGATGTCGCGCGCTGCTTCGCGCCCACCTTTGTAGACCATCGCGCCGGTTTTAAGGTTTTCCTCGACGCTCAGATGCCGAAAAAGAGGCCGCCCTTCGATCACCTGCACAATACCCTGGCGCACGATCTCTTCGGCGGGCAGTTGGTCGATGCGCTGGTCATTCCAGACGATACTGCCGCGCGTGACCTCGCCCAGTTCCGTTTTTAGCAAGCCGCTGATGGCTTTTAGCGTGGTGCTTTTGCCTGCGCCATTCGGCCCCATGAGCGTGACGACCTGGCCAGGCTCAACCTTGAACGAAATCCCCCGCAATACGAGAATAACGCTACTGTAAACGACTTCAATATTGTTAACTTCGAGCATGTAATTATCCTTGTGCGCTACAAAAAAGAAAAAAAGGGGAACCACGCCCTAGCATGGTTCCCCCAGGATGAGGTTTTATTTACTCAGGGACGTCTTCGCCGCCCAGCTTGAGGTCGGGCGCGATGAACCAATCGCCGAATACCTCGTCATCGACTGGCACAACGCTGGGGGTGACGCCTTCATCACCTTCGATGAACTGAATGCTGGCGATACGGGTTTCTTGGGTCGCGCGCGCGCCATCGGTGAAATCCGCGCGGATCATGCCCAAGAAGGCATCGTAATCTAGGTTTGTCATGGTTTCTTGCAACGCGGCGCCGCTCATGTTCTCGAAACCGACTTCGTTAATGCTGCGGATCATGGCTTCGGCCCACAGATCGACCGCGCCAAAGGAAGTGATATAGGCGATATTGCGCACCTGCACAGCGGCTTCGGGGTCTTCGGCCAGGCGATTTTGCGCCCAGTAGTTCAGCACGATCTGCACGCCGGGTTCTTGCACTTCATCCCACCACAAGAAAGGCAGACTGCCCATCATGCCATCGGTGGCTTCACCGCCCAGGCCAATCACCGAGGTATCTAGCGCCCAGTTGCTGCCCGCTAGGATAACGCTATCGTTCAGGCCGAGGGCACTGGCCGTACCGGCGACTTGCGCGGGGCCAGAGGCCAAGCTGGTGGTGTAGATGATATTGGCGCCTTCATCGACTAAGCCTTGCATCTGAGTTGAAATATCGGGCGTACCGGGCAGGAAGTACTCCGCACCCGCATAGCCCACGCCAGCGGCTTCGCAATAGGCGCGCGCGCCTTCGGTATCGCTGCTGCGGCCAAACGCACCTTCCCAACTCAGGTGGCCGATAACCGGATCGCCTTCAATGCCCATTTCATCCCAATTCGCGCTGACATAGTCGCAGAATGCGCCGAGTTGGTCGGTATACAGCGGGATAATGCCATAGGCATAACCGGGCGATTGGCCATCTTCGCCATAGAAGGCGAGTTCGCTACCGGCTGCCACCAACAAAGGGATTTCCGCATCAGCGGCCTGGTTACGTAGCAGTTCGGCGTCCGCGCTAGCATACAGGAAAATGGCGTATGCACCATCCAAGGCGGAGAATTCATCCCAAAACGCCTGGGTCTGGTCGGTGTTGCCGCCTGTATCGCGGAATTCTTGGCCCACCGTGGCACCACACAGGCCGCCATTATCATTCAGCAACTGCGCGGCATCGCCCAGGCCAGCAATCAGCGGTTGGGTGATGAAGGCATACGGTCCGCTCAGGTCGCCAAAGTGATAGAACGTGATTTCTTGGCCGCTGAGGTCTTCCTCGCATTCGGTCAACCAACTGAAGGGTTCGGGCGCTGTCTGCGCCATGGGCATAGCTTCATCGGCGGGGGCCTGATTCGCGGCCACAAAGGGCACCGCGACGGCCAGAGCGACAACCAACATAAAAATTACAACACGTTTTTGCATTTTAAGCATCCTTTTTTACTGGCAATAAACATTCGATCTTGTCGAATAGACGAACACACAAACTGCCGAATAGCATGACTCCTTTCGCCGAGAACGTCAAGTTTGCGAAAAAGGTCGCAATCGCCAAGAGGCCTGCATAATAGCCCAGCGATGGGCTATACCTCGTGGCTCGAAGATGAGGAAAAGAATCAGCGTTGAGCCGAACAAAATCGGCAAAAGCGCCGGTTCAATATTGGTAGAGTTGACGAACGTAATCAGTTCGGGCAAGCGTTCTTGCAGCAAGGGGCGAATCTCAGGGATCACCAAATCGCTAATCGCGAAGAAGAACGAAACGCCGAAGGTCGGCCCCAGGGCAAACCCTAGCCCGCCGATAATCAGCATCCCCAGCAAATTAATGCTGCGTTGCAAGTTGAAGGCGTCCGGGCTGATGCTTTGCGCGGTGTGGGCTTGCAAACTGCCCGCGATACCCGCGAACACAGCCGCGATGAAGAACGCCAGCAGCTTATAGCGAAAGACATTAATGCCCATTTGTTCAGCGGCTAGGTCGTTATCCCGCACAGAGATGAGCGCGCGGCCCACGCGGCTACGGATCAAATTACGTGCCATGGCCGCGCAGACCAACAAGAAAAACAACGAGACATAATACATACCCAAGTTGTTGTTCAGCACCCAGTCTATCCCCAGGGGCTCGATGATGATCGTCGGTGCGCTCACTTGGCGACCCGTGGCGCCGCCCAGGTTGATACTGGCCAGTGCCTCGCTAATTGGCCCAAAGGCGCCCAGCAAACCGTGTTCGAAGTGCTCGCCCCGGTAATCTTTGATAAACCAAGGGATGATAAACTGCGCGGCGAGTGTCGCCATGGCCAGGTAGAACCCCTTTACGCGCAGAGACGGCAAACCGAAAATCAGACCGACCAAGCCCGTAAACAACGCCGCTACAGGGAGCGCCAACCAGAACGTCAGCCCGGCTTGGTCAACGAGCACATGCGAGGTGTAAGCCCCCACCATGATGAACGCGGCTTGCCCGAGTGAAATCTGCCCGGTATAGCCTAGCAGAATATTCAGCCCCGTGACCGCGATAATCGTATAGAAAATGCGGGTTAAGATGCCCGTATATTGCACGGAGATCAGCGCATCGGCGCCCGTATCGAACAGCGGGCCTTCCGAGGTAAGTAGCGGCACAATCAACAATACCGCCAGAATGAATAATCCCCAGAACCAATCCACGCGCGTGCGATAGATGGCCATATCTTGTTTATATGAAACGTCGTAAACCCCACTAGGACGCATCGTGTTTTCTCCTGTGGCCGCCTAAACGCGGTCGATACGCCGCTGGCCAAACAGACCATCCGGCTTAATCATGAGCATGATGAGCAAGACTGCAAACGGTGCGAATTCTTGGCCGGTCGTACTATCTACTAGCGCGGTGGTCATCACTTCTACCACGCCGATTATCAAGCCCCCCACCAAAGCGCCCGTAATCGATTCTAGGCCGCCCAGCAACACCGCCGGAAAAGCGCGAAAGGCCAGGGGCGGAATCACAATGGCGCTGACGCCCACCGCTGGGCCACTTCCCTGGATAACGGCGGCGATCATGGCCATGGTCGCGGCGATGGCCCAGGCCACCGCCAAAATAGTTCGCACGCGCAAGCCAACGCTCTCGGCCAGGGTTTGATCCTCCGCCACGGCTCGCATAGCTAGCCCAATCCCCGTAAACTGAAAGAACAACACAAAGCCGACAAAACATAGAATCGCCACGCCGAAGCCCCATACCAAGTTGCGCTGGAAGGTCAGGTCGCGCCCGATCAGGTCTTCGGTTTCTATGCGATAGCTGGGCAATGCGCGCGGCGGGATGGTTTCGCCAGGGATGCGCTGGGTGATTGTTTCGCCTGTTTCGGGGTCTACCCCAATGGGCACCACCGTGAAGGTCTGGCGCGCAGGCTCCACAAAGATGTTCAGCGATTTGGCCTGGGTGCCCCAAATAAGCGCGGAGACACCTTGCAACACCAACGCAATCGCCAGGGTCATCATAATGGCGGAGAGAATCGGCTGGCCTAACAAAGGCCGGATCGTGAAGCGCTCCACAGCCAAGCCCAGCGCCACGCTGGCGACGAGCGCGCCGACACCCGCGCGGATGAGATCATTTTGTAGTTCTTGCAACACAAAAGCGACTGCAAGGCCCGACAAGGCCGCCCCCGCGAGGGTCAACAAGAAGCGTGGGGTCTGCGCGATGCGCATGAAACGCTGAATGCGCGTTTCTTTGGTGGCCGCGCCGCCGGGGTCAACGTTTACAAGCGTCATGACGATAATGCCCATCGTCACGCCAATGATGATCGAAAGCTCGACCGACGGAATCGCGTGGAATGTCTCCCAAAACATGAGGCCGCCGAACAGCATCATAAAGCCATGCGCGAAATTGAACACGCCCGAGGCTTTGTTAATCAAGACAATGCCTAGGGCCACCAGCGAATAGACCCCCCCAGTCAGCAAACCGCTAAGGGTATATTGCAAAATATTGACGCGGGGCTCACCCGTTATTTCGGCCAGCAGCAAGCCCGCCAGCAATATCCCCACGATAACGGCAACTGTGATGCCCGCGTAGCGCGCAGCATCCGACGATTGTAGTCGAGCGCTTAATTGTGCCATCAAAGACTAACTTTCTCCTCAAAAAACCGGCTCTACTTTAGTTTGGGTTACGACGTTTTTTGGGCGAGCGCCTCCGGGCGAGTTTCAACCACGGGTAAATCGCTCGCATCGCCCACATTGCGGATATTGAGCAAGACATCATTGGATACAGTTCGCCCGTCCTGATACGTCACTTCAGATTGAATCATCACGGTATCCTTGCCCTGGTAAATCGCGCTGAGAATATCGCCATAGCGTTGTTCCAAGTAGCGGCGGCGTAGTTTGCGCGTGCGGGTCAACTCGGCCTCGTCAGCATCGAATGCCTTGTTAAGGATAACGAAGCGCCGCACCCGCGACATTGGCGGCAAACTCCCATTCACACGTGCGATGTCTTGCTCGATGAGGTCGTATACTTCGGGCTTTTGCGAGAGGTCAACAATTGTCGTGAAAGCGATGCCGCGTTTTTCAGCCCAGCGCGCGACGTTATCATAGTTGATCGTAATCAGTGCGGAGACATACGGCATATCGAAACCACCCACCGCCATAACATCCTGCACATAGGGATTAAATTTGGTGCGGCCTTCGATGTATTGCGGGCTGAACTTCTCGCCGCTGGCCAGTTCGATCATATCCGACATGCGATCAAGATAAATCAAGTGGCCATTGTCGTCCACATACCCCGCATCCCCAGTATAGAACCAGCCATTGCGTACGGCTTCATTGTATTTTTCCTGGGCTTTGTAGTAGCCGACGAAAACGCTACGGCTTTTCACCGCAATCTCGCCCTCGTCAGTGACTTGTACTTCCACGCCGGGGGGGGGCTTGCCGACGGTTCCCAAACGCACATCACCCACATAATGTAATGTATGGGTTTGGCATTCCGTAGAACCATAAAGCTGGAGCAGTTCAATATCCAGGGCGCGGAAGAAGCGCAACACATCCGGGCTGAGCGCGGCCCCGCCCGTGTAAGCATAACGAATGCGGCGTAGGCCGAGCTTGTCCCGCAAGGGCGCGAACAAGGCCATATCGCCCAGAAAATACAAAAAACGCCACCAGAGGCTAGGCGTTTGGCGTTGGTCGGCTAAGTCAGCGATTTTGTAACCAATGGGCAGAAATAGGTTATAGAGAAAACGGTTACTCGGGTGCGAGTCCGCCATGCGTGCTTGCACTTGGCTCACCAAGCTTTCCCATAATCGGCTGGGGAACAATAGCGAACGCGGCGCGATGTCGCGTATATCGGTCTGGACGGTTTCGGGTTTTTCGGGGAAGTTCACCGTCGCGCCCATGCGGACATGCCCGGTGATGCCGAAGCCTTGTTCCGCAATCCAAGCCAGGGGGCTAAACGACACATAATCATCACCTACATCCAGGGGTTGGATGGTGCCTGCGTGAATATTGCCGTATAGCAAATTTGCATGGGTGATCATAGCGGCCTTGGGTAGGCCGGTGGTGCCGCTGGTATAGCTGAACAGCGCGATATCGTCCGCATTGCCCGCCGCGACCGCCTGCTCGAAGGCTTGCGGATTCTTTTCGCCGTATTCGCGCCCTATTTTGCAAAATTCCTCAAAACTCACCAGCCAAGGATCATCGTAATTCCACAGCCCGCGCGCATCCCAATACACCACGCCTTGCACATTGGGCGCATCGCCATTATCGCGCAATTCCAGCAACTTATCGCACTGTTCTTGGTCGTGGGCCACGACGATGACCGCATCGCAATTATTGATGAGAAATTCGACCTCGCGTACGGCAGCATCGGTGAACATTCCCACGGCAACATGCCCGGCACAATGCGCGCCATACTCGGCCCAATAGTATTCGGGGTCGTTTTCACCAATGATGGCGATTTTGCTGCCGCGCTCGAATTCGAACGACAGCAGCGCGTTGGCAAAGTCGCGCACAATATTCAGGCTATCTTCCCAGGTGTACTCTTGCCAAATACCGTAGCGTTTTTTGCGCATGGCGATATGCTGACGCCCGTATTTTTGGGCCGAGGCAACAAATTGTTTGGCAATGGTATCCAATTGGGGGTCTAGAGTCATGGGCACAGGCCCACCACTGATGTGTAAGTCTGTTTGGCTCATGTTTTTATCTCTCAATAATCAACCGACAAGAATGATTTTTAGCTTCCTTCGCCCAAATATGCTTCGATCACCTTTGGATCGTTGCGCACCTGAGCGGGGGTACCTTCACTAATTTTCTGGCCAAAGTCCAATACAACAATCCGGTCAGCGATGTCCATTACCAAGCCCATATCATGCTCAATCAGCACGATGGTGGTCTGACGCTGTTCGTGGACATCCAAGATGAAACGGGCCATATCTTCTTTTTCTTCAACATTCATACCCGCCATGGGTTCATCCAGCAAGAGCAAGCGCGGTTCCATGGCCAGCGCCCGCCCGAGTTCGACCCGCTTGCGCAGGCCATACGACAGCGCGCCGACGCGGCTCTTGCGCACATGCTGCATTTCTAAAAAATCGATAATTTCTTCAATAACCCGCCGATGGGCGACTTCCTCGCGCTGGGCAAACCCCCAATAAATGGCAGAGGAAAGCAGGCCGGATTTCATAAAAATATGCCGCGCCGCCATCAGATTATCCAGCGCGGTCATATTGGTGTACAGCGCGATGTTTTGAAACGTGCGAGACAAGCCAAGCCGCGCACGACGGTGAGGGCGCAAATGGGAAATATCTTGCCCCTCTAGCAGGATACGCCCCTCTTGCGGGGTGTAAAACCCGGTGATGCTGTTGATGGTGCTGGTCTTACCCGCGCCATTGGGGCCGATAATCGCCAGGATTTCGCCCTGGTACACCTTAAAATCAACATTGGTTAGCGCCCGGATACCGCCAAAATTAAGGCTGATATGATCGACATGCAATTGCACAGGGGGTTCCGCTGGGGGGTTGGATGGCGTGGAAGAAACGGCATTCACGACATTATTTTCCTTTTTGAGCAATAAATATCTATGCTTGGTGGCTTGCGCAGATTGTATTCTATTCAGGGCAGGGGTTCAACCACCCCGCTTAACACTCAAGTAAATCTAATCTTTGCCAGTATAACGCACAATGACCAGGGTCTGGTCATCAAATGGCGGAGCCTCGCCCACAAACTGAACTAGCGCGTTAACCAGCGACGCTTTTACCTCTTCCACGCTCGCGGCTTCGGCCTCATGTTGGATGACTTCCGCCAGACGGGCGTCACCGAATTGCTCGCCCTGCATATTTTCGGCCTCGGTAATGCCGTCCGTATAAAAAATGACCATATCCCCAGGGTGTAATTGGTAGGTTTGCACTTGCACGGGTAAATCATCAAACCAACCGAGTGCCCGCCCACCCCGTGGCAACCATTCGATTTGCTTTTGGGTGTGGCGATATAAGAGGGGTTGGTTGTGGCCCGCATTCGCGCCGAGCATCGTGCCGCCTCGCTGAAAAATCGTATAGTAGACGGTCACGAACATGCCAGATGTCCCGGCATCGTCCATAATC
>DAOTVD010000217.1:0-10112 GCA_034437075.1 Anaerolineae bacterium | reverse complement strand
CGCTGAGCCCTATGAAAATTAATGTACAGCCGTTATAAAGGGTTTTCATAGAGCGCATGCGCGTGACTCCTACTGATTATGGTTGGGCGTTGGGCCCAACATATCGGATGATTTCGGCTGTGGCACGTTGTTGGGTCAGCCAATCTAGCCAGGCTTGCTGGCGTCGTTCGGCCAGGCGTGCGTTATCTAACGGTTGCCCTTCGACGCGCTCAATGGTTTCGATAATGTGATAGCCTAACACACTTTGCACGGGTTCTGGCGCGCGGGCATTCGCGGGCAGGGCAAAAATCGCATTCTCGACTTCTGCTTGCAACAAATCGCCGGGTGAAATCAAGCCCAAATCACCCCCTGCATCCCGCGTGGAGGGGTCTAGGGAATATTCGGCGGCCAGCGCGACAAAATCGCCCCCACTATTGAGTTGCTCCAAAACTTGCTGAGCCGTGGCCAGGTCTTCGACCAAGATATGCCGGGCGCGCACTTGCACGGTCGTTGTCGGTACATCTGCCGTTATGGCGCGGATGACCGCTTCATTCAGGAGCGTTTCGCGGATGGTCGCCTCGTAAGCATCGGGGGTGATGCCCTGGTTTTGAAAGAATTCTTCCACAGTGACCCCCTGTTCGGCGGCAGCGGCTTCTAGGGCATCAATTTCGGCCTGAACCTGTTCATCCGAGATGGTAATTCCTTGGGCGGCGGCTTCTTGAGAAATAAGCACCTGCTCGATGCGCCGTTCTAGTACGCTACTGAGGAGCGCGCTATCATCGGCTGCGGGGCTGCTGATACCCGCCCGAAAAATGTCGATCTGACGATTCAATTCGGCGAGGGTAATTGGCTCGCCATTGACCGTCGCGGCCAGGTTGGTTGATGCTTCTGTCGGGTTTTCTTCCACAATGACCACAGGTGTCATCGTTGGGGCATCATTCGCCACAACGTTGCCTTCGGGGTTGGTGTCAGCATCGCTGCCACCGCAGGCAGCTAGAAAAACGAGAAGCATCCAAAACCCTACAAACCGTAGGTGGGTGTGTATGTGCATCACCATCAGTGTTATTCCCTACATCAGGCTTAAGTATAGCGTTGCTGGCTTATTGTGCAACTGCTTGCTCGATATGCGCAAAGACCATCGGGCGGCGTTTGGTCTGTTGGTAGATCATGCGCGTGACCGCTTCTTCTACGACATCCGCATGGCGGCCATTGCTCCCGCTCTTTTTCAGGGCCCGGCGCACAGTATCCTTAATGCTGTTCATCAAATCTTCAGAC
Organism: Anaerolineae bacterium; assembly: GCA_034437075.1. GTDB lineage: Bacteria > Chloroflexota > Anaerolineae > Aggregatilineales > J027 > DAOTVD01. Next base: position 8,858 of record DAOTVD010000217.1, on the reverse strand, counting down.
TCGCGGATAAAAACGAACCCGCGTGTGATGATATGCGGTTGCCCTAAGATGTCTTTGTGGTTGTTGATCGTCGCGAAAATGACGACAAATCCTTCGCTAGCCAAGATTTCACGGTCGCGCATGACTGCCGGGCCAACATCGCCTACGCCGTGGCCATCCACAAAGACATACCCCCCGGGGTAACGCTCCCCGATTTGCATATCGCCCTTGGGCGTAAATTCGAGCATGGTGCCATTCTCTACGACCGCGCAATTATAATCCGGTACACCGAGTTCTTGTGCCAATTGGGCATGGGCATGCAGGTGCCGCAGTTCGCCATGTACGGGGATGAAATAGCGCGGCTTAACCAGATTAATCATGAGCTTCATTTCCTCGCGGCTGGCATGGCCAGACACATGCACTTGTTCAATGGCATCGTACACCACATCGGCGCCTTTTTGCAGTAGCCGATTGATGATACGTTGCACCATTTCTTCGTTGCCAGGGATAGGATGAGCAGAGAGGATCACGGTATCGCCGGCTTGCATCTCGATAGATGAATGGCGCCCAGTGGCTAGGCGGCTCAGCACTGCCGACGGCTCGCCCTGGCTACCCGTCATCATGATGACGACTTTGCTAGGGTGCATGCGCAAGGCTTTATCTAGCGGTACGATGAGGTCCTTCGGAAAGTCCAGATAATTCAGTTGTTGGGCCATCTTGATGTTTTCGGTCATGGAATAGCCCGTGATGGCCATGACGCGATCATGATTGAGCGCTGCGCGGGCGACCTGTTCGATGCGCGAAATCAGCGATGCGAACGTCGCCACCATGATACGCCCCCGCGCGCGCGCGAAGACGCGGTCAAAGGCTGGGTCGATGACGCTTTCGGAGGGGGTCCAACCGTCGCGCGTGGCGTTTGTGCTATCGGAAAATAGCGCCAGCACGCCCTCTTCCCCCAGGCGCGCGATGTGTGCGAAGTCTGTTGGCCAACTATCGACTGGCGTATGGTCAAATTTGAAGTCGCCCGTATGGACGATCAGCCCCACGGGGGTGCGGATGCCAAACCCGACGCAATCGGGAATACTGTGGGTGACGTGAAAGGCTTCTACCTCAAAAGGCCCGCGTTTGATGACCTCCCCCGCGTTGAAGACGGTCGTCTTGACCTGAGTTTTGCGCGCTTCCTTGAGCTTGTTGTTGAGGAGGCCCATGGTTAACGGTGTCGCGAAAATCGTTACGTCGTCGCCCACAACATCCAACACGTGCTTAATGGCGCCCGTGTGGTCTTCATGTCCGTGGGTAATAAAAATGCCATGGATCATGAGCCGCTTGCGGTGTTCCTGCAAATAGCCCATGTCTGGAATAATATAGTCGATACCTAGATGATCACCTTCGGGGAACATCAGGCCCGTGTCGATAATCATCGCGTTATTGCCGTATTCGATGACCATCATGTTTTTGCCTATTTCCCCCAGGCCACCCAGGGGAATGACACGCAATGTCTGCATTGGTTTGCTTCCTCGTTTGCTATTGGATTGAAAATACCCGCAACACGTCCGCTAAAGTGCCCGAAATAAAAATGACCCGGTGTACACGAGGACGGGTTGCATCAAGTTTCAGCCTTAAATAAGGAGAGGCGACGGTCGGAATCGAACCGACGATGGAGCTTTTGCAGAGCCCTGCCTTACCACTTGGCTACGTCGCCTTATTTGGGTTGGGGTGTCTATGGCCAACAATATATCAATAAACCCTGCTTATGTCTAGGTGAAACCCGGCCTTAACGCGCGCGCGCGAGGTTTTTGCCCGTTACAGTTTCGTATAGATTGATGGTTTCGCTCGCGGTGCGTTCCCCGCTAAAGCGGTGGGCCTGGTGCAATCCCTGCGCACGCATGGTCGCCTGCTCGGCGGGCGATGCTAGGATCGCGGCTAATCGTTCGTGCATGTCGCGCACATCCAACGGATTAAAATAGCGGGCCGCTTGGCCACCAAGTTCTGGCAGGCTTGCGGCGTTGCTGCTAACCACAGGCGCACCACAGGCCATCCCTTCCAGAATGGGCAATCCAAAACCCTCGTACACGGACGCCATCACATAAAGTGTCGCAGCACTATACAGCGCTGGCAAATCCGCGTCGGGCACAAAGCCAGGGAAGTGCACCCATTCCTGCGCGCCAGTGGCAGCGAGTTGGGCCATGAAAGGCTCATAGAGCCAGCCCTTCCCGCCGACGATGACCCACTGTAGGGCAGGGTCGTTGTTGCGTACTTCAATCAGGGCCTCCAACAGGCGCGCATAATTTTTGCGCGGCTCGATGGTGCCCACCGTCAGGATAAAACGCTCGGGTAAGTTGTATCGTTGGCGAACTTCGGCGATTTGTTCGGGCTTGGCTGGGTGAAAATGCGCGTCGGCGGCCTCATATATCACATGAATTTTCTGTTCGGGTGTGCCGTATAGCGTGATAAGATCGCGCTTGGTGGCTTCCGAAATCGCGATGATGGCATCCGCTCGGCGCACGAATAGCGGCATGGCGCGGTTCAAAAATAGATAATTCAGGCGCTTGTGGTGCTCTGGAAAACGATGAAAAATCAGATCATGCACGGTTAGTATCGTTTTTACCCCGCGTAAAGGCATCAATAGATGCTCGGTCGCGTGAAATACATCGGCGCCCGGTACGAGCCGATTAAACGGTGCGTTTGTGAGATTGCCCAGCCAGCAGGCCAGGCGCCAGGGCTTGTACCCCCACGCGACGCGATATTGCGGGACGTCTTGCATGGCGGCGAATGGCTGCGAACGACCCTCGATATGGTTATAAAACACGCTCGGCGGGGTGGCCAGTTGCGGACGCATAGCCGTCAACAGACTGCGCGTATAGCGCCCCAGGCCCGCTGGAACATTCACCCCTGCCGAGACATCCATCACCAGCTTCATGGCACCGCCTTTTCGCCATAGCGCCAAGCCCACCACGCGAAGCGGGGTAAGCGCAACATCCGCCGCCAACGCCACGGCTGTTTATACAACCGGAAAAGCCATTCTAGCCCGATACGACGCATCCAGCGCGGCGCACGCGGCACCCGCCCCGTGACGAAATCCAGCGTGCCACCAATGCCCATCGCCATTGTGACATGCAATTTATCCCGGTGCGTCTCGATCCAGATATCCTGGGCTGGGGCACCATAAGCGACCAACAAAATATCCGCGCCACTGTTGTTAATGCGCGCGATGATCTGCGCGGCATCTTCCGGCGCGGGGCTGCCCGCATACGTGCCGACAATCTGCACGCCGGGGTGTTGCCGTTCGAAGATACGTGCGGCCTCCGCTGCGACCCCTTCTGCGGCGCCGAGCAAAAAGAGCCGCCAGCCGCATTCCGCCGCACGGGCCACGATGCGCGGCACCCCATCCGAGCCCGTCACCCGCTCTGGAACTGGGACGCCACGCCAGCGCAGGGCGAGCGCCGTCCCCCAGCCATCGATGACATTCAGGGCACTGCGTTGCAACACTGCCCGAAATGCCGCATTTTCTTGAGCCATTACCAAGAATTCGGGATTGATAGTGCAGACCTGATGCAAGCTATCGCCAGCCGCCACCCATTCATCAATCTGCGCTAGAAACGCCTCAAACGTGATGGGGTCGAGCGGAACGCCGAGCAAATGCGGACGGCTCATGCGTGCGTGGCCTCCTCCAAAACATGTAGGGCTTGCTGGGCGGCTTTTTTCCACGTAAAGCGCTTCACCTGTTCGTAGCCTTGCGCAGCCAAGTTGGCGCGCAAGGTTTCATCCTCAGCCAGACGATCCAACCCGGCGGCGATGGCGTCCACATCCAGCGGATCAACCAGAAGCGCCGCAGCGCCCGCCAGTTCGGGCAATGATGATGTATTCGAGCAGAGGACGGGCGTTCCGCAGCGCATCGCTTCCAATACAGGAAAACCAAAACCCTCGTACAAAGACGGGAAGACGAATCCCCAAGCGCCGGAATAGAGCGCGTCGAGGTCTTCGTCTGCCACATAACCGAGTTCGACCACGCCGGGCGCGTCGTGCGTCCAAGCGGGGTTGTAGAGCCAGCCGGGTTTACCGCCCAACGCCAGCACGATGTCATCTCGCCCGCTATGGGCGCGCCATTGGCCGAAAGCCCGTACCAACCGCCCGATATTCTTGCGCGGTTGCAACGTCCCAATGAACAGAAAATATTTGGCGGGCAATCCATAGCGCGCGCGGGTAGCCTCAAGTTGCGCCAGATCATCAACCCGGTTCAACGTTGTATCGTGGCCAGGATACACCACATGAATTTTTTCGGCTTCGATTCTGTAATGCGCGCAGAGATCATCTTTGGTCGCTTGTGAATCGGCCATGATGCGTGTGGCGCGCTGGGCACTGTAGCGCGTTGACCAATCCAGATAGCGCCGCTCGTTGGGGGGGTGTGCGTCGGGGAAATGCACATAGCCGAGATCGTGCACCGTAACAACAGCCCGCCCAGGAAAAAAACGAGGCAAGGTGTGCGCCGGTACCCAGGTCACATCCGGGCGAGTGCGCCAGAGCGCCGCCGCGAAGCGCAGATGTGTCCACATGCGTGGCCAGGGTAAGCTATGCTCTGTGACGTTTGGCGTCTGTGTAAACAAATCCGGTGCAGGTGTATCCCGAAAATATAAATCAATCTGGTGGGGTGGTTGTCGCTCTAAAATGGCGCGAATCAGTTGCAGCGCATAATTTTCGGTGCCGGTGCGTTGGGGGCGCGTGGTTCGGCTGGCGTCAATGGCGATCCGCATCGGCGTGTTATTCCGCCGAACGACGTAAGGCCACGGGGACGAGCGTAATCCCCAAAAGCGCGATGAGCAGGGGCCAATAATCCGCGATTTGTTGCAAAATATCCTGGGGGATGATGTCGAACGAGACCAGAAACGCGGCCCCGCCCATCACCACAAACAGCGCAGCGACGCCCAAAATGCCCCGTTCGGATTGCCGATCTAACAGGAAAGTCACCACAAGGGCCAGGCTAATGCTAAGAAAAAGCAGCGGATACCATTCCGCTAGATTGAAGGTACTTGGCGCGATGCTGAATAGCCCCACGACCGCTGCAATGCCGAGTAAGCTCAGCGCCAAAAAGAGCAAACCGCGTTCTTGGCGCCGAGAGGCGAAAAAACGAAACAAAAACGTGAGCACTAGCCCCGCACCCAGAATTAATCCCGCGATGGCGGGGGTCACTTCAAAGCTAGTCAATTGGTTTTCGGCCAATAGCAAACCGCCCAGCAGGATGAAGCCCAATGCAAACGGGAGGGCGATAATGCGCCCGCGCGCAGTTTGGGTATAGGTTTCGCTTTCGGCTTGTTGTACCCCCTCAGGGCTCAGTGCGGGGTGTTGAGGTTCGCTGGCTTCGCTCATCTGCGGCTCCGTAAGGCTATGTTGTTTCGAATTGTAGAAGCATGCGCTCCCCCCGGCAAGTGCGTGGTATGCTTGTAGCGATATTTTCACTCATGAGGCGCCTATGCTCTATTTGATCGCCACACCCATTGGCAATTTGCAAGACATAACCCTACGCGCTCTGGATACTTTGCGCGCAGTTGATCTGATCGCCAGCGAAGACACGCGCAAAACGGGCCTACTCCTGAAGCATTTCGAGATCGAAAAGCCGCAAATGTCGTTTTACGAACATAACGAAGCACGCGCCACCGAGCGCATCTTAGCGACGCTTACGCGCGGCGAATCTGTGGCGCTGGTGACGAACGCGGGCACCCCTGGCATTTCAGACCCCGGCTTTACCTTGGTGCGCGCGGTCATTGCCGCAGATTTGCCCCTGACGATGATCCCCGGCCCAGATGCCGCGACCATGGCGCTGGTGTTATCTGGTTTGCCCACCCATGCCTATACCTTCCGTGGATTTCCGCCGCGCAAACAAGGCCCCCGGCAACGTTTTTTGGCCGTGGATGAAACCGCGCCCCATACCCTGGTCTTCTACGAAAGTCCGCACCGCCTGAACAAGTTTCTGGCGGATGCGCTGGCCGTCTATGGCGACCGCGAAGCGGCACTAGCCAACGACCTGACCAAGAAGTTCGAGACGATTATACGCGGTCGCCTGAGTGCGCTTATTGCACATACCGAAAAAGCTGATTTGCGCGGCGAATTTACGATTGTCATCGCCGGCCACGGCGCGAAAGCGATGTACGATGACGCCGAATAAGCTCGTTACACCCCACGGGGCCTTAGCCTTGCCCGTCTATTTGCCGGATGCGACCCGCGCCGTGGTGCGTGGCCTGGATAGCGATGACCTAGAACGCTGCGCGGTGCCCGGCCTAGTGATGAGCACTTTTCACCTGATGCAACAACCAGGCTCTAGCACGATTAAAGCCCTGGGCGGGGCGCACCGCTTCGCAGGGTGGAAGCGACCCATCATCACGGATTCGGGCGGGTTTCAGATTTACTCGCTCATCCGCCAAAATAGCAAATACGGCAGTATTACAGACAAGGGCGCGATCTTTCGGGATGAGAACGGGCGCAAATATAACCTGACCCCCGAAAAAAGCATCCAGCTTCAGATGAGCTTTGGCGGCGATGTGCTGATTTGCCTGGATGACCCCACCCATGTGGATGATCCGCCCGCCGAGCAAGCGCTGTCGGTAAGGCGAACGCTGGCATGGGCGCGGCGTTGCAAATCGGAATTTGAACGGTTGTTGCAAGACAAAGACGTTGCGCCCGATGCCAGGCCGCAACTGTTCGCGGTCGTCCAGGGGGGGCGCGACGAGGCATTGCGCCGCGAATGTGCGCAAGCCTTGCTCGATATGGGGTTTGATGGCTTCGGCTACGGCGGTTGGCCGCTGGACGCGGACGGGAACTTGGTGGCCGATATGCTCGCCCTGTTGCGCGAGTTGATCCCGACCCAGTATCCGCTGCACGCGCTTGGAGTGGGGCACCCCGCCAATATCGTGACCGGGGTCAAGTTAGGCTACGGGATTTTTGATAGTGCCATGCCTACCCGCGATGCGCGCCATGGCCGCCTCTATTTTCTAACGGGCGAAGCCATTAACGCAGCCCAGGCTGCCTGGTTCGAATACGTCTATGTCGAAGATGCCAAGCATATCAAGAGCACGCGCCCCTTGTTCGATTTTCCAGATTCACCCTGGGGGGGGCGCTATACGTTAGGATATTTGAAGCATCTTTTTGACATCAAAGATACGCTGGCTTATCGCTTGGCGACCTTACATAATCTAACGTTCATGCAATATCTGATGGCTAAATTAGCATCGTAGGAGTTTACCGGATGACGTCGTTAGGGGAGCAGAATTATCGCAAATTCGCGGAGCGTTACGCGCAAGTGAGCAAAACGAAAGCGCATAACGCTTACTATAACTGGCCCGGTATTTTATCGCTCTTGCCGGAGGCTATCAGCGGGCGTGTGCTAGATGCGGGCTGCGGCCCGGGTTATTTTTCCGAAGAATTGCTTAGGCGTGGTGCGGATGTGCTGGCGTTTGACGTGACCCCCGCCTTTGTGGAGATGGCGCAACAACGCCTGGGCCCCCGGGCCGAAGTCCGGCGTGCGGATTTGAATGCCCCGTTGGACTTCGCGCCATCTGGCGCGTTCGTCGGGGTCTTGTGCTCGCTCGTGTTGGATTACATCGAAGACTGGGCGCCAGTTATGCGCGAGTTTGGGCGTGTGTTGCAACCCGGCGGGTGGTTGGTCGCTTCTTTTGGCCATCCGCTAATGGAAATGTACCTAAGCCCTAGCGGGGACTACTACCGCACCGAGTCGTTTACGATGACTTGGAGAGGCTTTGGCGACCCCGTGCAGGTGACATCGTTTCGTCGCCCTCTTAGCGCGGCCCTAAACCCACTGATTCAAGCGGGCTTACAACTCGACTTTATCCACGAGCGGCAGCTATCCGCTGAACTCAAACAGCACGACCCGCAAGAATATGAAAATCTGGGCCGCACGCCCGACTTTATCTTTATCCGCGCGCTGAAGCGCTAACGCATAACCGGAACATAGCGCGCCACAAAAGCGTTTATGCCATCGGTAATCGCTTTGTCATCCCCGCGCCAATGCTGGGTAAAGAGTTCGAAAGCGGCCAGCGTTGCTTGAATAGCCGCTTCGGCTTCGGGTTTAAGTTGGGTTGCTTCAGCGTCGGCCCATACACGATCATCGGGGCTAATTAGCGGATGGGCTTTGCTGGGCGAATAGTGCAGCCGGCATAGCGGCGAATACGGGTCTGTTGGATCAAGCCGTTGGGCATGGCTGCGCGTATAGCTGTCTTGCAGTGTGTGCAAGGCATTGCCAAAATATTCGCTGGCCTGTGGGGGGTCTGTGGTCGTCATCGCGGATCGTAACCGCGCGCGCAAGCTGGCCGGCACACGATGTAAATTGCGCGTGGGATGGTTCCAGGGCTGACGCATAGCATGCTGGTATTTAGGCAAAGTCTGCGCTTGCAACAGGGCTAACGCCAGCCCCACTGGGCTAATTGAACCGTCCGCGCGTTTGTGGGGCATATCCATCCGCTGGTTGCCCAAGATAATGCGCTGTGCGTCGATGCCATCCGGCAATTGGCCGCCCCAGCGGCGTAGCGCTTCGCGCGTGAGCACGGCATGGCCTTCTTCGAAGGTGTGCCAGGTGCGCCCCAGCCATACAACGCCCGCGCTGCTAAAGAACAAGATCATTGACCAATGCTCATTTGGGCCGCACGGAGGGTGTTTTGCATCAACATGGCGATAGTCATGGGGCCAACCTCCCCCGGCACGGGTGTGATGGCGCTCGCCACTTTGGCCACGCTCTCGGTATGCACGTCCCCGGTCAGGCGATACCCACGTTTCTTGCTTGGTTCGTCCACCCGATTGGTGCCGACATCAATGACAACCGCGCCGGGCTTCACTCAATCTGCCTGAATCATTTCGGCGCGGCCTGCTTCGGC